>NZ_JBIVON010000007.1:484176-492503 GCF_044754145.1 Streptomyces sp. NPDC093149 | reverse complement strand
CACTCTCTGAGGCTTTCCTCCGGGCTTTTCCCTTCGGTCTTGCGTTTCCGACTCTATCAGACTCTTTCGTGTCCGATTCCCGGTCGAAGCGGGGCCGCTTTCCAGTTCCACGCTCTCGCGCTTCCCTTTCCAGCGAGTCCAACCTTACCAGATTCTTTTCTCACCGTTTCCGGTTCGAATTTGAATTCCGGTGGCCTTTGGAGTGGCCTTGCCTTTCGGCGTGTTCACTACATTAGCCGATTTCCTTGGCGACTCATAATCGAGTCGATAAGGTCGAATTATGGCATGCCAAATTCGCACCCGTCAGGGTGAATCGTAGGTAGTGGTTGGCCACTTCAGGATGCTCGGGCGATCCAATGGAGCGCACCGAAAGCAGTGCCCGTTTCAAGCGGCTCGGACTATATTAGGTGGCTCCCAAGGGCGAGTCAAGTTGCGCGGCGGCGTGGCACATGGGCCCTGTACGGGCTCACCGTGGGGTCTCCGTCGATCCAGAAGCGCCAGGGGTGAGTGGCCCCGTCACCGCCCACTCCGGTGCGCGGACCGTTGCGCACCTGGTCGTGGGGTGGAGGGGAGCCGTGCAGGAGGAACAGCGGGGCATCGGGGTGTGCGACGGCGTCGGTGCCGTTCAGGGCGCGGTCGACGTCGAGCGCGGTAGCCAGTCGGGCCGGGCCTTTGGCCAGTTCCTTGTCATTGCGGGCCGAGAGTCGACGTTTGCGGGTGAGGTCGGCACCGACCTGAATGTCGCCGGCCCGGAGCAGGACTCCGGATGCCTTGCCCTCCGGGCCGCACACCAGGTTCAGGCAGTGCCACATTCC
Organism: Streptomyces sp. NPDC093149; assembly: GCF_044754145.1. NCBI lineage: Bacteria > Bacillati > Actinomycetota > Actinomycetes > Kitasatosporales > Streptomycetaceae > Streptomyces > Streptomyces sp. NPDC093149. Next base: position 491,688 of record NZ_JBIVON010000007.1, on the reverse strand, counting down.
ATAGGTGAAGTACACGTAGGCGTGACCGGGTGGCCCGTACATGACGCTGTTGCGTGGGGTGCGGCCTCTGAACGCATGCGATCCAGGGTCGATCTCGCCCGCGTAGGCCTCCACCTCGGTGAGGCGCAGCTCGATGGAGCCTTCGGGGGTGCTGCGTACCAGGGTGCGGCCCAGGAGGTCGGGTGCCACGTCCAGTACGGGGCGGTCGAAGAAGTCGCGTGTCAGCGGGGTACGGTCCAGGCCCTCGATCATGGCGTTCGAGGTTACCTGGAACCGACCACGGTCGTGACGCGTATCTAAGGGGTGCCCCGTAACCCCTCAGGGGTCAGGACCAAGGAGGAGCAAACATGGGCTTCAAGCGGCTGCTCGCGAGCATGGGTGCCGGTGGTGCCTCGGTGGAGACCGAGCTGACCGAACTCAATGTCGTACCGGGTGGGGTCGTCCAGGGCGAGGTCCGGATCCAGGGCGGATCCGTCGAGCAGCGCATCGAGGGACTCTCCGTGGGGCTGCAGGCCCGGGTCGAGGTCGAGGGCCAGGACACCGAGACCAAGCAGGACATCGAGTTCACCACGCTTCGGCTCGGTGGCGCGTTCGAGGTGCAGGCCGGTGCCGTGCACGTCGTGCCGTTCGGGCTCGAAATTCCCTGGGAGACGCCGATCACGATGTTCGCCGGTCACCATCTGCACGGCATGAACATCGGTGTGACCACGGAGCTGGAGATCGCGCGGGCGCTGGACTCGAGCGACCTGGACCCGATCAATGTGCACCCGTTGCCGGCCCAGCAGGCCATTCTCGACGCCTTCGGGCAGCTCGGTTTCGGCTTCCGCAGCGCGGACATGGAGCGCGGCCACATTCGCGGTACGCGCCAGCGGCTGCCGTTCTACCAGGAGATCGAGTTCTTCCCGCCGCAGCAGTACCGCGGGCTGAACCAGGTGGAGCTGACGTTCGTCGCGGACGACCGCGAGATGGACGTCGTACTGGAGATGGACAAGAAGTCCGGGCTCTTCAGCGAGGGCAGCGACTCGTACCGCACGTTCAAGGTCGGGCTGAACGACTTCCGGGGGACCGACTGGGCGGCGTACCTCAATCAGTGGCTCGCCGAGGTCGGCGGCCGGCGCAACTGGCTCTAAGGGCTGTCCCGTGATCCGCGGTGGAGCAGCGCGCGGCGTCGGATGCGGTGCATCGCAAGGCGGAGGGACGTCCGCATACCGGATGTATGTGGACGTTCCGACAACGCGGCGAGGTGCCGTAGCCGTCGTCGCGTGCCCGCCGGGGATCACGGGACAGCCCTTAGGGTCGGTGGAAGACCTGCTGACAGCAGTAGAGCGATCAGGAGAGGTGCTGACGTGACCGAGCCGAAGAGGGCGCCGCTGCCGCACGACTTCCATCCCGAGGTGCCGTCCTTCACGGTGGTGAGCGAGGACCTCGCCCCCGGTGCCGTTCTGGCGGACGCCCAGGTGTTCGCGGCCGGTAACACCTCGCCGCAGCTGCGGTGGGAGGGGTTCCCGGCCGGAACCAAGAGCTTCGCCGTGACCTGCTTCGATCCGGACGCTCCGACCGGCAGCGGATTCTGGCACTGGGTGGTCTTCGACATCCCGGCCTCGGTCACGGAGCTGCCGACGGGTGCGGGCAGCGGGACGTTCGAGGGGCTGCCCGCCGGTGCCGTACAGGTCCGTAACGACTACGGGTCGAAGGAGTTCGGCGGCGCGGCACCGCCGGCCGGGGAGAACCACCGCTATGTCTTCACCGTGTATGCGGTGGACAGCGAGAAGCTGGGTGTCGACAGTGATGTGTCGCCCGCGGTCGTCGGATTCAATCTGCGGTTCCGCACGCTGGGACGTGCCCAGCTGATCGGTGAGTACACAGGTCCCGCCTGATACCGGTGAGCCGAGAATTCTCCCGCTGTTCGCCCTGCCCTGGTCCTGGAGAGATCAGGGCAGGGCATTTTTTATTGCGTTGTCCATCACGGCCCGCCCGGCCAGAGTTGATCCGGGCCTGCCAGGGGGCGGGCGGCACACGGGAGGTGGGCGAGATGCGGGACACGCTGGTACTGAACGCGAGCTTCGAGCCGCTGTCGACGGTGACGCTGAACCGTGCGGTGGTGCTGATTCTGCAGGACAAGGCCGTCGTCGAGCAGTCGCATCCCGATCTCCGCATGCGTGGCGCCGCCGTGGACATTCCGGTGCCCCGGGTGATCAGGCTCTGCCGGTACGTACGGGTGCCGTTCCGAAGACAGGCCCCGTGGTCCAGAAGGGGTGTGCTGATACGGGACCAGCATCGGTGCGCGTACTGCGGGCGGCGGGCGAGCACCGTCGACCACGTGGTGCCGCGTGCCCAGGGTGGTCAGGACACCTGGCTCAACACCGTGGCGTCCTGCGCGGAGGACAATCACCGCAAGGCGGCCCGGACCCCGGAACAGGCGGGGATGCCGCTGCTGAAGCAGCCCTTCGTGCCGTCTCCGGCGGAGGCGATGCTGCTGGCGATGGGAGCCGGTGAGCGGTCGGCGCTGCCTGAGTGGCTGGACCGTACCGCGGCCTGAGGGCTGTCCCGTACGCATCCTGTCGTACCGGAAGCCCGTCTCCTCGCGGAGGCGGGCTTCGGGCTTCCGTGGGTCAGCGGAGCAGCAGTTGGACGATGGCGGCCGTGCCGACCACGACGATGAGGACGCGCAGCACGACCGGACTGAGGCGGCGGCCGACCTTGGCGCCTATCTGACCGCCGAGCGCGGAGCCGACCGCGATCAGCACGACGGCCGTCCAGTCGAAGTCCGCGACGAAGAGGAAGAAGAGCGCGGCGATGCTGTTGACGACGGCTGCCAGGACGTTCTTGACGGCGTTGAGGCGCTGCATCGTGTCGTCGAGCAGCATGCCCATCAGGGAGAGGTAGATGATCCCCTGGGCGGCGGTGAAGTAGCCCCCGTAGACGCTGGCGAGCATCAGTCCGAAGACGAGGAGCGGGCCGCCGTCGGGGCGGGCGGTGGTGCCGGTGTGTGCCCGTCGGCGCTGGACGGCATTGCTGATGCGGGGTTGCAGGATGACCAGGACGAGGGCCAGGGCCACGAGGATCGGCACGATCGTCTCGAACGCCGTGGACGGCAGGGCCAGCAGGAGGGTGGCACCGGTGAGGCCGCCGATCAGCGCACCGACGGCGAGCTTGAGGACGCGGCGCCCCTGCCCGGCGAGTTCCTCGCGGTAGCCGATGGCGCCGCTGATCGAACCCGGGATCAGGCCGAGGGCGTTGGAGACGGTGGCGGTCACCGGGGGCAGGCCGGTGGCGAGCAGTACGGGAAAGGTGATCAGCGTTCCCGATCCGACGATCGTGTTGATCGTGCCCGCGCTGATGCCCGCGGCGAAGACGGCGAGCATCTCCCAGGTGGTCATGGCGAATCCCCCGTGCATGATCGGTGCTTGGTGCATTGATCATGCACGAGGGCGTGTACGCGTCAGTCGACCGGGGGTTGTTCCCGGCGTTCCTTGCCGGTGTCGAAGCCGGGGGCGCCGGAGCCGAGGTTGCCGAAGGCCCCGCTGAGGCCCTTGAGCGCGTCGCCGATCTCGCTGGGCACGATCCAGAGCTTGTTGGCATCGCCTTCGGCGATCTTCGGGAGCATCTGGAGGTACTGGTACGAGAGAAGCTTCTGGTCCGGGTCGCCGGCGTGGATGGACTCGAAGACCGTGCGGATGGCCTGGGCCTCGCCCTCCGCGCGCAGGGCCGATGCCTTGGCCTCACCTTCGGCGCGCAGGATCGCGGACTGCTTCTCGCCTTCGGCGGTGAGGATCGCGGACTGCCGGGTTCCTTCGGCCTGGAGGATCGCGGCGCGCTTGTCACGGTCGGCGCGCATCTGCTTCTCCATCGAGTCCTGGATGGAGGTGGGCGGTTCGATCGCCTTGAGTTCGACGCGGTTGACCCGGATCCCCCACTTGCCGGTCGCCTCGTCGAGGACTCCGCGGAGGGCTGCGTTGATCTCCTCTCGGGAGGTCAGGGTCCGCTCCAGGTCCATGCCGCCGATGATGTTGCGGAGGGTGGTGACGGTGAGCTGCTCGATCGCCTGGATGTAGCTGGCGACCTCGTAGGTCGCGGCCCTCGCGTCGGTCACCTGGTAATAGATGACGGTGTCGATGTTGACGACCAGGTTGTCCTGGGTGATCACCGGCTGGGGCGGGAACGGGACGACCTGTTCGCGGAGGTCGATGCGGTTCCTGATGGAGTCGATGAATGGAACGACGATGTTCAGGCCCGCGTTGAGCGTGCGGGTGTAGCGGCCGAAGCGCTCCACGATGGCGGCGCTGGCCTGTGGGATGACCTGGATCGTCTTGATCAGGGCGATGAAGACGAGCACCACCAGAATGATCAGAACGATGATGATCGGTTGCATCGTGTTCCTCGTTGCCCTTCGGTTGCCGACGGATCGCGATGATCGAGGTCGAGTTCGCGGGAGGGGCCGTACGGCTCGACGGCCCCGATCTCATGATGATCGACTTCGAGTCTGACAGAACGTGCGCTGTCGTGTGGGTGGTTCGGTCACATGACGACTGCTGTGGCTCCGTCGATGTCGACGACATCGACCTGTTGGCCCGGATCGAAGCTCTGGTCCCCGTCGAGTGCGCGGGCGGACCAGATCTCTCCGGCGAGTTTGATCCGGCCGCCGTCGGCGTCGACCCGCTCCAGGACGACTGCCTGACGGCCTTTCAGCGCCTCTATGCCGGTGGCGAGTTGAGGCCGGTCCGCGCGGTGTCTGGTGGCGATCGGGCGCACCACGGCGATGAGCGCCACGGAGACCACGACGAAGACCAGCACCTGGGCCACGATGCCGCCGCCGAGTGCCGCGACGACCGCCGCGGCGACCGCCCCGACGGCGAACATGCCGAATTCGGGCATCGCGGTCAGGACGAGCGGGATGCCCAGTCCCACTGCGCCGATCAGCCACCACACCCACGCTTCGATGTCCACGTGGTCATGGTAGGACCGCGGGTGCCCTCGCGGACAGGGTGCGGCCGGACGGGCGCGACGTCGCCCGTGGGGACCGTCGGCCGGCCGTACCGGGCCGTGCCGTCGGACCACCGTCCGCCGTGCGACGAGGCGGCCCGGGGTCTTTCGTTCGGATCAGGCCGGTCCGGCACGATCCGGACGAGAGGCCCTAAGGGCTGTCCCGTGATCCGCGGTGGATCAGCGCGCGGCGTCGGATGCGGTGCATCGCAAGGCGGAGGGGCGTCCGCATACCGGATGTATGTGGACGTTCCGACAACGCGGCGAGGTGCCGTAGCTGTCGTCGCGTGCCCGCCTGGGGTTACGGGACGGCCCTTAGGAGAGCGGGAGTCCGTGGGCCGTGTAACGGTCGCCGGTGTGCTCGACGACGAGCGGCAGACCGAAGCAGAGGGAGAGGTTGCGGGAGGTGAGCTCGGTCTCCATGGGACCGGCGGCGAGCACCTTGCCCTGGCGGATCATCAGGACGTGGGTGAAGCCGGGGGCGATCTCCTCGACATGGTGGGTGACCATGATCATGGAGGGGGCGTACGGGTCACGGGCCAGTCGGCCGAGGCGGCGGACCAGGTCCTCGCGGCCACCGAGGTCGAGTCCCGCGGCCGGCTCGTCCAGGAGCAGCAGTTCGGGGTCGGTCATCATGGCGCGGGCGATCAGGGTGCGCTTGCGCTCGCCCTCGGAAAGGGTGCCGAACTTGCGGTCGAGGTACTCCGTCATGCCGAGCCGGTCGAGGAAGGCGCGGGCACGCTCCTCGTCGACGGCTTCGTAGTTCTCGTGCCAGGTGGCGGTCATGCCGTACGCGGCGGTGAGCACCGTCTGCAGGACGGTCTGGCGCCTGGGCAGCTTCTCGGCCATGGCGATGCCCGCGATGCCGATGCGGGGGCGGAGCTCGAAGACGTCGGTGCCGACGCCGCCGAGTTGTTCGCCGAGGATCCTGGCGGTGCCGGTGCTCGGGAAGAGGTAGCTGGACGCGATGTTGAGGAGGGTGGTCTTGCCGGCGCCGTTCGGGCCGAGGATGACCCAGCGCTCCCCTTCCTTGACCTGCCACGAGACGTCGTCCACCAGAGCGCGTCCGTCTCGGACCACGGATACGTCCACCAGCTCCAGTACATCGCTCATGGCGCGTTGTCTCCCCATGCAGTGTCGAGATCGTCGCGTGCCTGTGGGCACAGCTCCCAGGGAAATCTACGCCACCGCGGTAACACCGCAGGCGCTGGGCCCGTATGACGACAGGCCCCCGCTCCGTTCCCTAGGCTGTTGCCATGCTTTCGGAACCACGCTCAGGACTGCTGGCCGCTTGGGGAAACGCACTTCTCGCGGGACTCGTGTCCCCGGACGACGCGGTGCTCGCCATCGTCGGGGAGGACGCGGTGCACCGTGTGGAGGGACTGCCGGGTGAGGCGGGGCCGGTGGGGCTCACGCTGGCGCTCGGACGGCTGCGGGGTCTGGGGGTGACCGGCTTCCGGGTCGCGCTGCCGGCTCCCGGGCATCCGCTGGGGCTGAGCGGTCCCCCGGACTTCAACGCGCGGGCGTTGGAGGCCGAGGAGGCGGTGGTCGCCGTCGGTGCGCCGTACGGGCTGGTGCCCGAGGTGCGTGAGGTCGGCCCGGAGGGGGATCTGCACGTCGAGGTGGTGTGGCGTTGCCTGCCGGTGCGGGAGGCGCCGCCGGCCGATGTGCCGTCGCTGGGTGAGGCGGAACGGGAGCTGGCCGAGGCGTTGCGGGATGCGACGGCGGTGCTGTCGCGGCTGGACGTGGCCGGTTCCGGGCCGGTGGCGGAGGCGGCGGTGGATGCGTACCGGGCGCGGGTGGAGCGGGGGCGCGAGGTGCTGGCACCGGGGTATCCGCCGCGGGCGGTGCGGGTGCTGGAGCTGGCGCAGCGCGTCGGGCTGCTGATCTCGGTGGCGTACGAGAACGGGCACGGCGGGGCGGTGAGCGCGTCGGAGATCGCGGCCCGGGGGGAGGCGCTGCGGCCGGTGGAGCGGGTTGCTCGGCGGGCGCAGGTCGCCGCGTACAACGCTTATGTGGAGGAGCAGGAGCGCAGGCGGTAGGGCTGGGAGGCCCGGCCGGAGCGCTGTGCGCCCGATGCCCGGGCCGGGCGGACGGGCCGCGTGCGCCCGAGCGGGCTTCCGATGTCGCCGCCGGGGATGCCGCCGGACGGGCTCGACGCGCCCGTCCGGCGGCACAGGGCGGTGAGGCCGGTCAGCCGTTCAGGCCGTGGTTGCCGAAGGCCGGGTTGAGCAGGCCGATCACGTTGACGGTGTTGCCGACCACGTTCACCGGGACGTGTACCGGGACCTGGACGACATTGCCGCTGACCACGCCCGGGGAGCGGGTCGCGGCGCCGTGGGCGCCCGCGCCGTGGCCGGCGGCGGAGGCCGCGCCGGCACCGGCGGCGATGAGTCCACCGGCGATCGCGGTGACGGCAGCGGCCTTCTTCAGGTTCTTCACTTCAGGATCCTCCGAGGCGTTCTCCAGGGTGCTGCGGCGGGGGGGCGCCCGCCCCCGGGGTACGCCGCGGGGGCGAACGGGGTGGGG
>NZ_JBIVON010000007.1:286552-484166 GCF_044754145.1 Streptomyces sp. NPDC093149 | reverse complement strand
GGGCTATGGTCCAGGGTCTTCAGTCCCTCAGCCGCCGAGGGCTCCGCCCGGGTGCTGCGGCGGCTGGCCGCAGCACCCTGGAGAACGCCTCGGAGACGAACGGGTTGCGCCGTCCGGGTGACATACACCCGACAGTATGAATCCCGGACCGGAGGGAGACGGTCCGTTTCGGTTCCGCTCAGAGCCTGTCGGGTGGCCTCGGCCCGCCCGGTCGGAGGCCACCCGACAGGCTCTCAGCCCGCCGCCCCGTGCCGGACGGCCCAGAGGGCCGCCTGCGTCCGGTCCGAGAGGTCGAGCTTCATCAGGATGTTCGAGACGTGTGTCTTGACGGTCTTCTCGGAGAGGACCAGTGCTCGCGCGATCTCCCGGTTGGAACGGCCGTCGGCGATCAGCCCCAGTACTTCCCGCTCCCGTTCGGTGAGGGAGCTCCCCCGGCCCGTGCCGCCGCCCGCGTCGTCCTGGGCGAGGAGGGCCCCCGCGACCTCCGGCTGGAGCAGGACATGGCCCGCGTGCACCGAGCGGATGGCGCCGGCCAGGGCGTCCGGGTCGACGTCCTTGTACACGTAACCGGAGGCTCCGGCGCGCAGGGCGGGGACCACGGTGCGCTGCTCGGTGAAGCTGGTGACGATGAGGACCTTGGCCGGATTCCCCAGCTCGCGGAGCTTGCGCAGGGCCTCGATCCCGTCGGTGCCGGGCATCTTGATGTCCATCAGGACGACATCGGGGCGGAGCTCCTCCGTCCTGGCCACTCCTTCGGCGCCGTCGGACGCCTCGCCGACCACTTCGATGTCGTCCTGGACCTCCAGGAACGTACGCAGACCGCGGCGGACCACCTGGTGGTCGTCGACCAGCAGCACCCTGATGATCCTGTCAGCCACCGGGTACCTCCATCTCGATCGTGGTGCCCTTGCCGGGCGCCGATTCAACGATGAGTCTTCCGCCGACCCCGCTCGCGCGGTCCCGCATGGACACCAGGCCCAGGTGCCGGCCTGCCTGCCGGGTCGCCGCGGGTTCGAATCCGCTGCCGTCGTCGGTGATCCGGAGCAGCGTGCCGCCTCCCTGCCGGGCCAGCGTGACGTCGACGTGCTCGGCGCCGGAGTGGCGCAGTGCGTTGTGCAGGGCCTCCTGGGAGACCCGGAGCAGCGCCTCCTCCTGGGCGGCGGGCAGGGCCCGTACGCCGCGGCTCTCGAAGGTGACCCGGGCCGTGTGGGCCCGGTCCAGGACCTGGATCTGGGTACGGAGCGTGGCGATGAGACCGTCCTCGTCGAGCGCGGCGGGGCGCAGTTCGACGACGGCGGCGCGCAGCTCGTCCACTGCTTCCGCGGCGAGCGCGGCGACCTGGTGCAGCTCGCCCTTGGCGCGGGCCGGGTCGCGGTCGATCAGGGCGGTGGCGGCCTGTGCGGTGAGCCGCAGCGAGAACAGCTTCTGGCTGACCGCGTCGTGCAGCTCATGGGCGAGCCGGGACCGCTCCTCGGCGATGGTGAGTTCGCGGCTCCGCTCGTACAGCCGGGCGTTGGTGAGGGCGATCGCCGCGTGCTGGGCGAGGATCGCCAGCAGTTCCTCGTCCTCGCCGGTGAATCCGCAGCTTCCTTCCGGCTTGGGACAGCGCTTGTTGGCGAGGAAGAGTGCGCCGATGATCTCGTCGCCGTCCCGGATGGGGAGGCCGAGGAAGTCGGACATGTCGGGGTGCGCGGCGGGCCAGCCCTCGAAGCGGGGATCCTTTCGGACGTCCGCGAGGCGCTCGGGCTTCGCCTCGTGGAGCATCGCGGCGAGGATGCCGTGCTGCCGGGGCAGGGGGCCGATGGCCTTCCACTGCTCGTCGCTGACCCCGTCGACGACGAACTGGGCGAAGCCGCCGTGGTCGTCGGGGACGCCCAGGGCCGCGTACTCGGCGTCCAGCAGCTCTCGGGCCGAGGCGACGATCGTCTTGAGGACGTCCCGCACTTCGAGGTGCCGGCTCATGGCGAGCAGCGCGGCACTCACCGCTGCGAGGCCCGACGGTGGGCGATGACTCATGGCCTCACGGTACCGGCGGGGGTGGAGGTGTCGTATCAGCCCGTGGGAGGCCCCTGATTAGGGCGCAGGGACTAGGACCTCTCGTTCGGGCCCTCTCGTTCGGATCACGCCGGGCTCGTGTGCCCAACACCGCGCCTCGCCGCGTTGTCGTCGATCGCCATGACTCCCTCCTCCCTCCGCCTTGCGATCCACGGCCCCGGGCCCCGCTCGCCGATCCGGCCCGATCCAGGCGAAAGGCCCTGGGGCCGTCGACGGCGTGGAGTGCGGCGATCCCCCACGAGTCCGGTCGGCCCGGCTGGAGCCGTGGTGGCCACGGGGCGTCGAACGGGGCCGGGCCTCGTACGGGCGCGCCCCTTCATACCGCCCCTTGTCCGGGCACCCCCTTCTTATCCGGACGCCCCCTTGTACGGACTCTTATCCGGACACCCCCTTGCGCGGACGTGACGCGACGCCCCCAGGAGCCCGGACCGGGCGCCGGCCGGGTGTACGACTCCGTCGTAGCCGGGTCTGCCGGAGCAGACGCGGGGCCGGGTGAGTCCAGGAACGCCCAACTACCGTTCTCCGACGCGGAACCTAACCCTCTGGATTGCTTGAGCAACGGTTGGTGAGTTTGCCGCCCGGCCGGTGTGAGGCCGGGCATAGGACCCATATCACTTACGAAGCTCGCTAGTGGAGATGTAAGTGCCACATCAGTAGGCATGAGCGCGGGCCACCACGTTCGAGCGGGACACCGATCCACTATCCGGGTTCGTACATCACACCTTTGCCACCAGATTTTGCTGACGCTAAGAATTGCTCTCGTCCCCGACGGAGATGCGAAAACGCCGCTTCCCGTCTTCGTCCTCCGTGAGGACTCCCGCAATTCGAAGAGGTACGTCTGTATGTCCATGTCCAGCACCCCCGGCAGTCGTCGTCGCCTGAACAAGACCCAGAAGCTCTCCGTCGCGGGCATCTCCGCCGTTGCCGTCGCCTCGCTCTCGTTCTCGCTCGTCCCCGCCAACGCGGAATCCAAGTCCGAGGCGCAGACCCCCGCGTCCGGCGCCCCCGTGCTTCTCGCGTCGGCCGCCGGCACTCCGCAGGCCAAGGCACTGCAGGCCAGCCTCATCGAGCAGCACTCCACCGCCGCGAATCTGGTCAAGGCCGCCGACCTCGCCAGGGCCGAGAAGGCCGCCGCCGTGAAGGCGAAGGCCGAGGCCGCCGCCAAGGTCAGGGCCGAAGCCGAGGCGAAGGCCAAGGCCGCCCGGGCGAAGGCCGCGGCCGCCGCCGAGAAGCGCAACGAGACGCAGGCCGCGAGCCGCTCCGAGGCGCGCACCCCGGTCTACGCCAACAACCTGGACGGCTGGATCAGGCAGTCCCTGGACATCATGCGGGCCCGCGGCATCCCCGGTTCGTACGACGGTCTGCACCGCAACATCATGCGGGAGTCCACCGGCAACCCGAACGCCGTCAACGGCTGGGACATCAACGCCAAGAACGGCACCCCGTCCTGCGGCCTGCTGCAGGTCATCCGGCCGACGTTCAACGCGTACCACGTCCCCGGTACCTCGACGAACATCTACGACCCGGTCGCCAACATCACGGCCGCGGCCAACTACGCCGCCGACCGGTACGGCTCGATCGACAACGTCAACAGCGCGTACTGACCGGCTCCGGACGTCCTCGGACGGCCCGTGCGTCGAACGGCACACACAATGCCGGAGGGGGGGGGCCCCCCCCCGGGGGGGGGGGGCCCCCCGGGGGGGGGGGGGGGGGGGCGCCCCCCCCGGGGGGCCCCCCCGGGGGGGGCGGGGGCCCCCCCCCCCCCCCCCCGGGGGGGGGGCCCCCCCCCGGGGGGGGGGGCCCCCCCCCTCCGGTGTTCCGTGCCGGTGCTCGCGCCTACTTGCGCATGACCTCCGGCTCGTGGCGGCGCAGCAGTCGCGCGACCGCGATGCCGCAGATGATGCCGAGCAACAGCAGCACCGAGATGTTGATCCCCCACTGGCCTGCCGAGTGCTCCCACAGCGGGTCCAGATCGGTCGGGTTCTTCGGGTCCCACGGCGCCATGAGGTGCGAGAGGTCGAGCGTCGTGCCCGCGCCGGCGATGGCCCAGCGGGACGGCATCAGCCAGGCGAACTGCTCCAGGCCGGGCGATCCGTACACCTGGAAGAGGATGCCGGTGAAGACGACCTGGACGATCGCGAACATGACCAGCAGCGGCATCGTCTTCTCGGAGGTCTTCACCAGCGAGGAGATGACCAGGCCGAACATCATCGAGGTGAAGCCGAGCGCGATGATCGTCAGGCAGATCTCGACGGCCGGCGGCATGATCAGGCCCTCTGCGGGCAGCTCACGGGTGGAGAATCCGATGCCGCAGATGATGACGCCCTGGAAGGCCGTGATCACGCCGAGGACGATCACCTTGGACATCAGATAGGCGGAACGGGAGAGACCGGTGGCCCGTTCCCGTTCGTAGATGACGCGTTCCTTGATCAGTTCTCGTACGGAGTTGGCCGCGCCGGAGAAGCACATGCCGACCGCGAGGATCAGCATGATCGTTCCGGCGGCGCTGTTGAACCGGGACGGCGGGTCCGGCGGGGCCAGGCCGAACTTGGCCGGGATGACCACGCTGACGATGCCGAGCACGGCGGGCAGGATCACCATCAGACCCATGAAGCCCTTGTCGGACGCGATCACCGAGACGTATCGGCGTATCAGTGTGAACAGCTGAGCCGTCCAGCTCTGCGGCTTGGGCGGTCGCAGCTGCTGCGGGGGCGACATGTGCATGGACTGCGGGGCGACGGCGTCGATGTCCGCGGCGTACATCTGGTAGTGCTGCGAACCGCGCCAGCGGCCCGCCCAGTCGTAGTCGCGGTAGTTCTCGAACGCGGAGAAGACATCGGCCCACGTGGTGTAGCCGAAGAAGTTGAGCGCTTCCTCCGGCGGGCCGAAGTAGGCGACGGAACCGCCCGGCGCCATGACGAGGAGCTTGTCGCAGATCGCCAGCTCGGCCACGGAGTGGGTGACGACGAGGACCGTACGGCCGTCGTCGGCCAGGCCGCGCAGCAACTGCATGACGTCGCGGTCCATGCCCGGGTCGAGGCCGGAGGTCGGCTCGTCCAGGAAGATCAGCGACGGCTTGGTGAGCAGCTCCAGGGCCACGGAGACACGCTTGCGCTGGCCGCCGGAGAGCGAGGTGACCTTCTTGTCCTTGTGGATGTCGAGCTTGAGCTCGGCGAGGACTTCGAGGATCCGGGCCTCTCGCTCGGCCTCGGTGGTGTCCGCGGGGAAGCGGAGCTTGGCCGCGTACTTGAGGGCCTTGGTGACGGTGAGTTCCTTGTGCAGGATGTCGTCCTGCGGGACCAGACCGATGCGCTGACGCAGCTCGGCGAACTGCTTGTACAGGTTCCGGTTGTCGTAGAGGACGTCGCCCTGGTTGGCGGGCCGGTAGCCGGTGAGCGCCTTGAGCAGGGTGGACTTGCCGGAGCCCGACGGGCCGATGACCGCGATGAGCGACTTCTCCGGGACGCCGAAGGACACGTCCTTGAGGATCTGCTTCCCGCCGTCGACCGTCACCGTGAGGTGGCGGGCGGAGAAGGAGACCTCGCCGGTGTCGACGAACTCCTCCAGCCGGTCGCCGACCAGGCGGAACGTCGAGTGACCGACGCCGACGATGTCGTTCGGCCCGATGAAAGCGGAGCCGGACTTCGGGAGCGGCTGACCGTTGACGTAGGTGCCGTTGTGGGACCCGAGGTCACGGATCTCGAAACGGCCGTCGGGGGTCGCGTGGAACTCGGCGTGGTGGCGCGAGACCTGGAGGTCGGAGACGACCAGTTCGTTCTCCAGCGCACGACCGATGCGCATGACACGGCCGAGGGCGAACTGGTGGAACGTGGTCGGGCTGCGGTCGCCGTAGACCGACGGCGCCCCCGCGGCACCGCCGGGCCCGCCCGCGCCGGGCGTGTCCGCCCTGCCCTGCTGCTGAGGCACATGGGGCTGCGCCGACTGCTGCGGCTGCCCCTGAGGGGCCTGCTGCCAGCCCTGCTGCGGCTGATGCTGCTGCGGGACGGGCGCCTGCCGGCCGGGCCAGCCGGCGCCATCCTGCTGAGGCTGCTGGACGGGCGCCTGCGGCGCACCCGCGGCGGCACCGATGCTCAGCCGCGGTCCGTCGGTGGCATTGCCCAGGTGCACGGCGGAGCCGGGCCCTATCTCCAGCTGCTGGATGCGCCGCCCCTGCACATAGGTGCCGTTGGTGCTGCCGTGGTCCTCGATGAACCAACTCCGGCCGCCCCAGCTGATCGTGGCATGCCGCCACGACACCCTGGCGTCGTCGATCGTCAGGTCCCCCTGCGGATCGCGGCCCAAGGTGTACGACCTGGACGGATCGAGCGTCCAGGTCCTGCCATTCAATTCCAGTACGAGTTCCGGCACTCCGCGCCCCACTAGTTGTCCCCCGTGTTACCCCCGTTGCAGGGAGTCTAGGGATGCTGAACATCGTGGGGAACTATTCCAGGAGCAGTCCCGGATACGAAAGTCGGGCGGGGTGAAGCCCCTGCCGGGACCTGCGGCGTCGCGCCGTCGCCCGGGAGGAACGGGAACGGAGAGTGGCAAGCGACCATGACTCGATATGAACCATGGGTGAACGGGGCATTACGGGACGCATCTTCCGGTCGGGCCGGTGCCCGGTCGCCGGACGAGCCCGCGTGCGTGCCGTCGGTCGCCGCCCGCACGCCCGGGGCGGGCCAGGACGGCGGCACGCTGTCCGACCTTCGGGACGGACCGCCGGTGCCACGATGCGGACCGATACGGTGGGAGCACCATGAGCGCATCTCAGCCACCTCAGTCCTCTCCGTCTCCTGAGCCCCCTGAGTACCGTCAGGGAGCGGACACACCCACCCTTCTCGTGAAGATCTTCGGGAAGGACCGCCCCGGGATCACCGCCGGGCTCTTCGACACCCTCGCCGCCTACTCGGTCGATGTCGTCGACATCGAGCAGGTCGTCACCCGTGGCCGCATCGTCCTGTGCGCGCTGGTCACCACCCCGACCGCGGGCGGCACCACCGAGGGCGACCTGCGGGCCACCGTGCACAGCTGGGCCGACTCCCTGAAGCTGCAGGCCGAGATCATCTCCGGTACGGGTGACAACCGGCCGCGTGGCTACGGACGTTCCCATGTGACGGTGCTCGGGCACCCGCTGACCGCGGAGTCGACCGCCGCCATAGCGGCCACGATCACCTCGACCGGCGGCAACATCGACCGCATCTTCCGGCTCGCGAAGTATCCGGTCACCGCGGTCGAGTTCGCGGTGTCCGGCGCCGGGACCGAGGAGCTGCGGACGGCGCTGGCGACGGAGTCCGCCGGGATCGGTGTCGATGTGGCGGTCGTGTCGGCCGGGCTGAGCCGCCGGGCGCAGCGACTGGTCGTCATGGACGTCGACTCGACGCTCATCCAGGACGAGGTCATCGAGCTCTTCGCCGCCCATGCCGGCTGCGAGGACAAGGTCGCCGAGGTGACCGAGCAGGCGATGCGCGGCGAGCTCGACTTCGAGCAGTCGCTGCACGCACGGGTGGCGCTGCTGGCGGGGCTCGATGTGTCGGTGGTGGACAAGGTGCGCGCGGAGGTGCGGCTGACGCCCGGCGCCCGCACCCTGATCCGTACGCTGAAGCGGCTCGGCTACCAAGTGGGCGTGGTTTCGGGCGGGTTCACCCAGGTCACCGACGATCTGAAGGAACGTCTCGGGCTCGACTTCGCCTCTGCCAACACCTTGGAAGTGGTCGACGGCAAACTCACCGGACGGGTCGTCGGTGACATCGTCGACCGGGCCGGCAAGGCCCGGCTGCTGCGCAGTTTCGCCGCGCAGGCAGGGGTGCCGCTGGCACAGACCGTGGCGATCGGTGACGGTGCGAACGACCTGGACATGCTGAACACCGCCGGGCTCGGGGTGGCCTTCAATGCCAAGCCGGTGGTCCGCGAGGCCGCGCACACCGCGGTGAACGTGCCGTTCCTGGACACCGTGCTGTATCTGCTCGGCATCACCCGTGAGGAGGTCGAGGCCGCCGACGGTCTCGTCGACTGACGCGCATCCGCGTGCTCACGCACCCGCGTACGCGCGAACTCGCGCAGCAGCAGGGCCCCGGCTGCTTCCGCACCGGGGCCCTGCTCGTGCATACGACGGAGGGTGCCGTACGGCAACGCGCGCCGTGGCCCCGCGCGTACGACACGGGAGGCGCACAAGAAGCCGTTCGGCAGCGCGAGCCGTGCCGCGGCGGGGTCAGTCGTTGGGCGTCCAGTACTCGACCAGCTTGCCCACCCCGTGCTCCACGCCCTTCCAGGAGCCGGAGAACTCGACGACGGCGAAGGCGGCGGTCGGGAACCCTCCGCGGTTCATCCGGGACAGGGCGTCGCCCTCGGCCGATTCCGAGAGGGCGTCGGCGACGGCGTGCATGCCGGGGTTGTGGCCGATGACGAGGAGATCGCGCACATCGTCGGGGGTCTCGTTGATCAGGGCGATCAGCTCGCCCAGGGACGCCTCGTACAGTCGCTCCTCGTACACGGTCCTGGGCCGGTGCGGCATCTCGTGCACCGCCAGTTTCCACGTCTCTCGCGTCCTGGCCGCCGTCGAGCAGAGGGCCAGATCGAGGACGATCCCGGAGTCGACGAGCTTGCGGCCCGCGACGGGGGCGTCCTTGCGGCCGCGCTCCGCGAGTGGCCGCTCGTGGTCCGAGTCCTGCGACCATTCCGCCTTGGCATGTCTGAGAAGGACGATCCTGCGAGGTGTATCGACGCTCATACACCTCAGCTTCGCACGAAACGTGCCGCCCGTCGCAGGGTGTTGGAGGGCTCGGGCGGTGGGCGGGAGCGCCGTCAGCGGGTCACGAAGGCCACGATCCGCTCAAGCAACCGGCCGACCGCGGGGTCGGCCGTCGCCGCGTGGGCCTCGCCGGATCCCACGATCATCAGCAGCAGCGCGGCGAACCCGATCGCGGGCAGCGCGACGGCCCACCACGGCAGCCGGACCTCGACGGCGCCCGTGGCCGGGTGGGTGGTCCGGGTGTGCGTACGGGCCGACATGTCCGCCTCCGTGGGTCGTCGGTTCTGATACCTCGAACCTACGGACGCGACGGCGCCGGTCCCATCCGGTGACCCACCCACTTCACCCTGACCCTGGCCCCCTAGGGGATGGTGGGGCCAGCCCCACCATCGGCCGCCGGGCGCGGGTCAGGGGGATGCGATCGTGGCGATCACCGAGATGATCACGGTGACCAGCAGCATCGCCCCGAGTACGAGGAGGAGCTTCTTCTGACCGTTCTGCGGATTCGGGTCGAGCACAGGAGACATGGGCTCAGTCTCGCATCTCAGCATTCGTCCTCGATCGTCCGGTCCCGCCCCGCCAGGATTCCGGCCACCATCTGCGGCACCATGAGGCCCGCCATCAGCGCGATCGGCAGCCCCCAGCCGCCGCTGTGCTGGTGGAGCACGCCGACGAGCAGTGGCCCCGGAATCGAGATCAGATAGCCGGTGGACTGCGCGAAAGCGGACAGCCGGACCACTCCGGCGCCACTGCGCGACCGCATGCCGATCATGGTCAGGGCGAGCGGGAAGGCGCAGTTCGAAATGCCCAGCAGCAGTGCCCAGGCCCAGGCCCCGTCGGCGGGTGCGAGGTAGAGGCCCGCGTATCCGATGAGACCGCAGGCGCCGAGGACGACGACGATCGGGCCCTGGTTCTTCATGCGGGCGGCGACCCGGGGGATGACGAAGGCGAGCGGCACACCCATCGCCATGGTCACGGCGAGCAGGACGCCCGCGGTGCCGGCCGAGACCCCGGCGTCGCGGAAGATCTGCGGCATCCATCCCATGGTGATGTACGCGGCCGTGGCCTGCAGGCCGAAGAAGCAGGCGAGGCCCCACGCGGTACGACTGCGGACGATCTTGAGTGCCGGGGCTTCCTGATGGCGGGCGGCGGTCTGTCCCGCGGCACGGCGCCGGTCCCGTACCAGCGGGATCCACGGCAGGACCGCGGCGGCGGCGAGCACGGCCCAGATGCCGAGGCCCGCCCTCCAGCTGCCCCCCAGTGCGTGGGTCATGGGCACGGTCAGGGCGGCGGCGAGCGAGGTGCCGAGGGCCAGGGACATCGAGTAGAGCCCGGTCATGGAGCCGACGCGGTCCGGGAACCAGCGCTTGACGATCACCGGCATCAGGACGTTGCTGACGGCGATGCCCATGAGCGCGAGGGCGCTCGCGGCGAGGAAGCCGGCCGTACCGCCGACGAGCGGCCGGATCACCAGACCCGCCGTGATGGCGATCATGCCGGCGCAGACGATCGCACCCGGACCGAAGCGGCGGGCGAGGCGCGGCGCCATGACACCGAAGACCGCGAAGCAGAGCGGCGGTACGGAGGTGAGGACGCCGGCGACGCTGCCACTCATGTGCAGGCCGTTCTGCACCTCTTCGAGGAGGGCGCCGAGGCTGGTGATGGCGGGGCGGAGATTGAGCGCGGCGAGCACCAGCGCGACGGCGACCAGCCGGAGCAGCCACGGGGAGGCCTCGGGGGCGGTCCGCATCGCCTGTGCGGCGTGCGGGGCCGGGGTGTTCGTGGGGGCGTCCACTGCGGTGGCGGGGCTCAGGGTCCGGGTCTGCGGCCGGCTCTCGTCGTCGGGCATGGGGTCATCATAGAATCATGGGATGATTGATTGTCCAATCCTTCGGGCCCTGCTCTGAGACCATGCACTCCCGGCAGAACGCCCCCGTACCCCTCTCCCCTCCCCGCACACCGAGCACCGTCACACCGAGCACCCCTCGTCACCCAGTGACCCGAGTCATCACCCAGAGACCCGAGCAAGGAGCACCATGGCGCTGACGTCACCGCGACGTTCGGCACTCGCCGACCAGGTGATTGCCCAGCTGAGGAATCAGATCACCTCGGGCGAGTGGCCCGTGGGTTCACGGATTCCCACCGAGCCCGAGCTGGTGGAGCAGCTGGGGGTGGCCCGCAACACCGTCCGCGAGGCCGTCCGCGCGCTCGCGCACAACGGCCTGCTCGACATCCGGCAGGGCTCGGGCACCTATGTCGTCGCCACCAGCGAACTGGCCGGGGTGATGCACCGCCGCTTCGCCACCGCCGATCCGCGCCATGTCGCCGAGCTGCGCTCCACCCTGGAGTCGTCGGCCGCGCGACTGGCCGCCGCGCGGCGCACCGAGCGGGATCTGAAGCAGATGGACGCGCTCATGGCACGCCGGGAGGAGACCTGGGCCGCGGGCGACGCCGAGGCGTTCGTCGCGGCCGACGCGACGCTGCACCTGGCCGTGGTCGCGGCCTCGCACAACGACGTACTGACGGGGCTCTACGCCGACCTGGGCGATCTGCTGCGCGACTACCTCAGGGACGACGTCGGCCATGAGCTGGGGCCGGAGACCCTCATGGACCATGGCCGGCTGGTCGAGGCGATCCGGGCGGGGGACGCGGAGACGGCGGCGGCCGAGGCCGCGAGTCATGCGCTGAGCTGTCTGGTGGACCGGGTGTGACGCGTCACGTCCGGGCGTGCGGGGAGAACGCCGCAGAAGGCGTTCAGGCCGCGGAGAGCGTTCAGACGGAATCCTGAACCCGGTGTGTGACCCAGACGGTGCCTATTTCCTTCCAGCAGCGGTCGTCGATCCGAACCGTCTGCCCCGGTCCCACGTCGACCGGGGTGGCGTCCGCGTCTATGTCCCACCAATGGCGGCACTCGGTGTGCAGCTGCACGCGGTCGGTGGAGGGGTACGGGTTGTGGCAGTAGACGACGACCCGGGAGCCCTGGACCGAGGTTCGGCATTCGGCGCCGGAGGGTTCCGGGGTGGGTGCGGCGGGTGCGGGCGCGCCGGCTCCTGACCGCCCCGCCACGGATATGCCCACGGGGGCGGCAAGCGCGGCGGCGGCCACCGAGCCGGCCAGCAGGATCCGGGTTCGGCGACGTGTGGAGCGCACAGCGACCTCCTCCCCGCAGCCTGACAAGAAGTCCGGTTCCACCACATTCTGCGGTGGAACGGCCATCTTTTCGACTTGAGCGGGCCGCGGCCGGGGCCGGGCACGGACGCACGACGGCCGCGTACCGCCTGCTCGAAGGCGGTACGCGGCCGTGTCACAGCCTGTGGTGCGCGATCAGGCGCCCATCATGTGCACGCCGCCGTCGACGTGGATGATCTCGCCCGTGGTCTTCGGGAAGAAGTCCGAGAGCAGGGCGACGACACCGCGGCCGGCCGGCTCCGGGTCCGCCATGTTCCAGGACAGCGGGGAGCGGGTGTTCCACACGTCCGCGAGCTCGGAGAAGCCCGGGATGGACTTCGCGGCCATGGAGCCGATCGGTCCGGCCGAGATCAGGTTGCAGCGGATGTCGTCCTTGCCCAGGTCGCGGGCGAGGTAACGGGAGGTGGCCTCCAGCGCCGCCTTGGCCGGGCCCATCCAGTCGTACTGCGGCCAGGCGAACTGCGCGTCGAAGGTGAGGCCGACGATCGAGCCTCCCTCGCTCATCAGCGGCTTGCAGGCCATGGCGAGCGACTTCAGCGAGAACGCCGAGACGTGCATCGCGGTGGACACGGACTCGAACGGGGTGTTCAGGAAGTTGCCGCCGAGCGCGTCCTGCGGCGCGAAGCCGATGGAGTGCACGACGCCGTCGAGCGAACCGAGCTCGTCCCGGACCAGACCCGCGAGGCGGTCCAGGTGCTCGGAGTCGGTGACGTCCAGCTCGATGACCTTGGCCGGCTTCGGCAGCTTCTTGGCGATGCGTTCCGTCAGCGTGGGCCGGGGGAAGGCGGTCAGGATGATCTCGGCACCCTGCTCCTGGGCCACCTTGGCGGTGTGGAAGGCGATGGACGACTCCATCAGCACACCGGTGATCAGGATGCGCTTGCCGTCGAGAATTCCGCTCATGGTGATCAGTGACCCATGCCCAATCCGCCGTCAACGGGGATGACGGCTCCAGTGATGTACGACGCGTCGTCGGAAGCGAGGAAGCGCACGGCGGCGGCGATCTCCTCGGGCTGCGCGTAGCGGCCGAGCGGCACCTGGGACACGATGCCCTTGCGCTGCTCCTCGGTGAGCACCTGGGTCATGTCGGTGTCGACGAAACCGGGTGCGACGACGTTGAAGGTGATGTTCCGCGAGCCGAGCTCACGGGCCAGCGACCGGGCGAAGCCGACCAGACCGGCCTTGGAGGCGGCGTAGTTCGCCTGCCCGGCCGAGCCGAGGAGCCCGACGACGGAGGAGATGAGGACGACGCGGCCCTTCTTGGCGCGCAGCATGCCGCGGTTGGCACGCTTGACGACCCGGAAGGTGCCGGTGAGGTTGGTGTCGAGTACGGACGTGAAGTCCTCCTCGGACATCCGCATCAGCAACTGGTCCTTGGTGATACCGGCGTTGGCGACCAGTACCTCGACGGGACCGTGCTTCTCCTCGATCTCCTTGTAGGCCTGCTCCACCTGTTCGGCGTCCGTGATGTCGCAGCGGACGGCCAGAACGCCCGCCTCGGTGAGGATCTGGGGAGGCTCGCCCGAGCGGTACGTGATCGCGACCTTGTCGCCGTTGTCGGCGAAAGCGCGGGCGATGGCGAGGCCGATGCCCCGGTTTCCTCCGGTGACGAGAACCGAGCGGCTCAACGGATCACCCTTTCGATAGCGGTCTGGTACCTCGAAAACCTATCGGTACCACGCGCTCCGAGAGCAATCGGCCCCTGACAGCGCCTCACGCCGGGCACTGTAGGAACCCCACAGTGTCCGCTTTGGACGAAGGTTTCGTGTCAGCGGCGCGTCAGCGGAAGGCCGGGCGTACCCGGCGGACGGCCCGAAATCTCCCGGCGAGTCCGCGCTCCGTCCGACCGGCCGCGGGCTCCGCCACGCCGAGCCGCGCGGCCGTGTGTGCGCGTCCGGCGAAACCTGTGGCCGATCGACGTCGGCGCACGGCATTGTTCACTGCGGACACATGCCGAAAAGACGGAGTTCTACATGGCTCATCAGGTCGATCAGTCGTTTCTCGCCCTGCCCCTGCGGGCCCTCGCCGACGCGGCGCTCGCCCGCGCGCGTGCGCTGGGGGCCGTACATGCCGACTTCCGTTTCGAACGGGTGCGCAGCGCGTCCTGGCGGTTGCGGGACGCCCGGCCCGCCGGGACGTCGGACACCACCGATCTCGGGTACGCGGTGCGCGTGGTGCACGGCGGGGCGTGGGGGTTCGCGTCCGGCGTGGATCTGACGATGGACGCCGCGGCGAAGGTGGCCTCGCAGGCCGTCGCCATGGCGAAGCTGTCGGCGAAGGTGATCGCGGCGGCCGGGTCCGACGAGCGGGTGGAACTGGCGGACGAGCCGGTGCACGGTGAGCGGACCTGGGTCTCCGCCTACGACGTCGATCCCTTCGACGTACCGGACGAGGAGAAGGCGGGGCTGCTCGCCGAATGGAGCAGCCGGCTCCTGGGTGCCGAGGGTGTCGCGCATGTGGACGCCTCCCTGATGACCGTCCACGAGAACAAGTTCTACGCGGACACGGCGGGCACCGTCACCACCCAGCAGCGGGTGCGGCTGCATCCGCAGCTCACCGCGATCGCCGTGGACGGGACCACCGGCGAGTTCGACTCGATGCGGACGATCGCCCCGCCGGTGGGCCGCGGCTGGGAGTACCTGACCGGGACCGGCTGGGACTGGGACGACGAGCTGGAGCGGATTCCCGGGCTGCTGGCCGAGAAGATGCGGGCGCCGAGCGTCGAGGCGGGGACGTACGACCTGGTCGTCGACCCGTCCAACCTCTGGCTGACCATCCACGAGTCGATCGGCCACGCCACCGAGCTGGACCGGGCGCTGGGGTACGAGGCGGCGTACGCCGGGACCTCGTTCGCCACCTTCGACCAGCTGGGGAAGCTGGCGTACGGCTCCCCCGTGATGAATGTGACGGGCGACCGCACCGCCGAGCACGGGCTCGCGACCATCGGGTACGACGACGAGGGCGTCGAGGCGCAGTCCTGGGACCTGATCAAGGACGGGACGCTGGTCGGGTACCAGCTGGACCGGCGGATCGCGAAGCTGACGGGTCTGGGCCGTTCCAACGGCTGCGCGTACGCGGACTCGCCGGGCCATGTCCCCGTGCAGCGGATGGCCAACGTGTCGCTGCGGCCGGATCCGGGCGGGCTGTCCACCGAGGATCTGATCGGCGGGGTGGAGCGCGGGATCTACGTGGTCGGCGACCGGTCGTGGTCGATCGACATGCAGCGCTACAACTTCCAGTTCACCGGGCAGCGGTTCTTCCGCATCGAGAACGGCAGGCTGGCCGGTCAGCTGCGCGATGTCGCGTACCAGGCGACGACGACGGATTTCTGGGGCTCGATGGAGAAGGTCGGCGGCCCGCAGACGTATGTCCTGGGCGGCGCCTTCAACTGCGGCAAGGCCCAGCCGGGCCAGGTCGCGGCCGTCTCGCACGGCTGCCCCTCCGCCCTCTTCCGGGGCGTGAACATCCTCAACACGACGCAGGAGGCCGGACGATGAGCCGCGTCAGCAAGCCGCACGAGATCGTCGAGCGGGCGCTCGAACTGTCCACCGCAGACGGCTGCGTGGTCATCGCCGACGAGGGGTCGTCCGCGAATCTGCGCTGGGCCGGCAACGCGCTCACGACGAACGGGGTGACGCGGGGGCGGACGCTGACCGTCATCGCGACCGTCGACGGTGCGCAGGGCACCGCGTCCGGTGTGGTGTCCCGGTCCGCGGTCACCGCCGACGATCTGGAACCGCTGGTGCGGGCGGCCGAGGCCGCCGCGCGCGGGGCCGGTCCGGCGGAGGACGCGCAGCCGCTGGTCGCCGGGGTGCCCGCGTCGCCCGATTTCACGGACGGGCCGGCCGAGACGGGCTCGGACGTCTTCGCGGAGTTCGCCCCGGCGCTGGGCGACGCCTTCGCCCGTGCCCGGTCCGGCGGCCGGGAACTGTACGGCTTCGCCCACCACCAGATGACCTCGACGTACCTCGGCACCTCGACGGGGCTGCGGCTGCGGCACGATCAGCCGAACGGAACGCTGGAACTCAACGCCAAATCCCCCGACCGGACCCGTTCGACCTGGGCCGGCCGCTCCACGCGCGATTTCAAGGACGTCGACCCCGCCGAGCTCGACGCCGAGCTGGCGCGGCGGCTGCGCTGGGCCGAGCGCCGTATCGAACTGCCCGCCGGGCGGTACGAGACGCTGCTGCCGCCGACCGCCGTGGCCGATCTGCTGGTCTACCAGCTGTGGTCGTCGACGGCACGGGACGCCGCGGAGGGCCGGACGGTGTTCTCCAGGCCCGGCGGCGGGACCAGGATCGGCGAGACGCTGTCCGAGCTGCCGCTGTCGCTGCGCAGCGACCCGCACGCACCGGGCCTGGAGTCGGCACCGTTCGTGATCGCCCATGCGTCCGGGGACGGCGCCTCCGTCTTCGACAACGGTCTGCCACTGACCTCGACCGAGTGGATCCGGAACGGCCGGCTGGAACATCTGACGACCACCCGCCACACGGCGGGGCTGACCGGGCTGCCGGTCGCGCCGGCGATCGACAACCTGGTGCTCGAAGGCGGGGGCGAGCGGTCCCTGGAGGAGATGGTGGCCGCGACGACCGGCCGCGGGCTGCTGCTGACCTGCATGTGGTACATCCGGGAGGTCGATCCGGCGACGCTGCTGCTGACCGGGCTGACCCGCGACGGGGTGTACCTCGTCGAGGACGGCGAGGTCGTCGGGGAGGTGAACAACTTCCGGTTCAACGAGTCGCCGGTGGACCTGCTGTCGCGGGCCACGGAGGCGGGCCGTACGGAGAAGACGCTGCCGCGCGAGTGGGGCGACTGGTTCACCCGGGCCGCCATGCCCGCGCTGCGGATCCCGGACTTCAACATGAGCTCGGTGAGCCTCGGCGTGTGACCCGCCTGAGGGGTGTCCCGTGATCCCCGGTGGAGCAGCGCGCGGCGTCGGATGCGGTGCATCGCAAGGCGGAGGGACGTCCGCATACCGGATGCATGCGGACGTTCCGACAACGCGGCGAGGTGCCGCATCCGCCGCCGCGCGCCCGCCAGGGGCTACGGGTCAGCCCTTAGACTGGCTGTTGCCTTTCGACACACGTAGCTGAGGAGACACGGAACCGTGACGGACATCGTCGACGAGCTGAAGTGGCGTGGGCTGTTCGCCCAGTCCACTGACGAGGACGCACTGCGCAAGGCTCTCGCGGACGGTCCTGTCACGTTCTATTGCGGCTACGACCCCACCGCGGCGAGTCTGCACGTCGGTCATCTGGTGCAGGTGCTCACCATGCGCCGGCTCCAGCTTGCGGGCCTGCGGCCGCTCGCTCTGGTGGGTGGCGCCACCGGCCAGATCGGTGACCCGAGGCCGACCGCCGAGCGCACGCTGAACGACCCGGAGACGGTCGCCAACTGGGTGTCGCGGCTGCGGTCCCAGATCGAGCCGTTCCTGTCCTTCGAGGGCGAGAACGCGGCGGTCATGGTGAACAACCTGGACTGGACCGCGGGCATGTCCGCGATCGAGTTCCTCCGGGACATCGGCAAGCACTTCCGCGTCAACAAGATGCTGACCAAGGACTCCATCGCACGGCGGCTGGAGTCCGACGAGGGCATCAGCTACACCGAGTTCAGCTACCAGTTGCTCCAGAGCATGGACTACCTGGAGCTGTACCGGCGCTACGGCTGCACCCTGCAGCAGGGCGGCAGCGACCAGTGGGGCAACCTCACCGCGGGCCTCGACCTGATCCACCGCCTGGAGCCGGGCGCCGAGGTGCACGCGCTGGCGACGCCGCTGATGACGAAGGCGGACGGGACCAAGTTCGGCAAGTCCGAGAGCGGTGCCGTCTGGCTCGACCCGTCGATGACGACACCGTACGCGTTCTACCAGTTCTGGCTGAACGTGGACGACCGGGACATCTCCCGGTACATGCGCATCCTCAGCTTCCTCAGCCCCGCGGAGCTGGAGGAGCTGGAGAAGGTCACCGAGGAGCGTCCGCAGGCCCGGACGGCGCAGCGCGCGCTGGCCGAGGAGCTGACGACGCTGGTGCACGGCGCCGATCAGTGCGCCGCGGTCGTCGCGGCGTCGAAGGCGCTCTTCGGTCAGGGTGAGCTGGGCGAGCTGGACGAGGCCACGCTGAGCGCCGCGCTGTCCGAGGTGCCGCATGCGCAGGTCACCGAGCTCGGCCCGCTGGTGGACCTCCTCGTGGAGGTCGGCCTGGCGCCGAGCAAGTCGGGTGCCCGCCGCACGGTGAAGGAGGGCGGCGCCTACGTGAACAACGTCAAGGTCACGGACGGCGAGAGCGCGCCGGCCCACGAGGAGTTGCTGCACGGGCGATGGCTGGTGCTGCGCCGGGGCAAGAAGAACCTCGCCGCCGTCGAGGTCACCGGCTGATCCCGTTGCATCGGCACTGCGGCCGGGCACGCGTGACGCGTGCCCGGCCGCAGTGCGTTCAGCGGTGCGTCGTGGCCCGGTGACCCAGGCGCTCCGCTCGGCTCAGGCTCTCTGCTTGGTGCCGCGGAACGACGTCCACAGCATGTCGCCGACACCGACGACGACCACCGCGCCGATCAGCTGCAACAGATGGCGCGTCCAGTCGATGCCCTTGGTGTCGTTGACGCCGATCCAGGTGGCGACGGCATTGCCGAGGACACTGCCCAGGATGCCGAAGACCGTCGTCAACCAGAGTGGGATGTTCTGTTTGCCGGGCAGGATCGCCCTCGCGATCACACCGAGCACCAGGCCCACGATGATTGCCCACAACCAGCCCATGTCGCCTCCTCGTGCGACGCGATGTCGCGCATGTGGGCCCAGTCTCCGACGGTGGGCCGTGTGCCGCATGCCGGGCACGTCCGTATGCGCGGCGCGGCCGCCGATTCGCGCGAATGCGGCGCGCCCCGGTCTCGAAGCCGTCGGACACCGGGCGTACCGTGGATGCGGTCCGGTCCGGGGAGTGTCCGGCACGGGAACGAGGTCCCTCCGGTCCACCGGGTGCCGGGGGAAGGGTGGTGGAGACGTGATGCGGAAGCAGGGCGGTACCGAGGTCTTCCGGATCACGGGGGCCCGGCAGGGGCTCGCGGACGATGTGCGCGGCAGGCAGCGGCGCTATGTGATCTCGATGTCGGTGCGCACGGTTTCGGTGATCCTGGCCGCCGTGCTCTGGAACGTGGAGCGGTACGTCGCGATCGTGGCACTGGTGCTCGGGGTTCTGCTCCCGTACGTGGCGGTGGTCATCGCCAACGCGGGCCGGGAGAACACCCCTTCGCTTCCGTCGACCTTCGTCCCGGCGCCGATGCGGCCGATGCTCGATGCCGCGCCCCTGTCCGGTGCCGCCGAATCCGGTCAGGAGGCCGACGGGGCCCGTCACGGCGGGGAGACGTCGTGAACCACGGGCCCTCGATGTGAGCCGAAGGCGATCGTCGTGGGTCACAGGTCCTCGGCGGGCGCCATGAGAAGTCGGTTCGGGGCGTGAGGATCCGGCAGGAGCACAGGTGAGGCCGCAGCGCACCCGAGGCTCGTGAAAACCTCAGATCAATCGTGAAGTTACGGTGCACTGCACCCCCGTCTGCGTGACATACTTCGTAGGCGCTCCGCATCCCCCGTCGGAGCGACGGACCGACGCCGGGCAGCTCCCCCCGTGGCTGCTCGGCGTCGCTTTTTCTCCGGCCGGGGATGCGTTCGGGCCCTCCGCCGCGCGGCCGGCCGGGAGACCGGAACCGGCACCGACGCAAGTCATCTCGTTTGGATCCTGCCGGGCCGGCCCGAACGAAAGATCCAATGAAAGACCCTACGATTGAGCCGTGAACTCCCCTGAATCCGCGGCCGAGAGCGCTGCCGCCGCCCCCGTCTGTTCCGCCAAGGGCTGCCGGACCGACGCCGTGTGGGTGCTGGCCTGGAACAATCCGAAGCTGCACACCCCTGAGCGTCGGAAGACCTGGCTGGCCTGCGAGGAGCACCGGGAGCATCTGTCCTCGTTCCTGGATGTCCGAGGCTTCCTCAAGGATGTCGTGAAGCTGACGGAGTGGGAGTCCGACGGTCCGGGATCGGGCAGGCCGTAGGAGGGAAGGACCGGCCGGGTCCGGCACCCCGGCCCCGCTGGGTCCGTCCGTCCCCTCTCGGCCCTCGACCGCCTCTGAGCCTGTCGGGTGACCTCCGACCGGGCGGCCAAACCCTGGCACGCACGCCTCCTCCGCCTCGAAGTCGCACGCACCGGAGCGCGCCCGCCATCCGGTCCGAGGTCACCCGACAGGCTCTCAGCCTCCGATCGCCGACATCGGCCGGTCCGGCTGCAGGAAGGACGGGTCGTCCAGACCGGATCCGGCTTTCTTCCCCCACATCGCCAGCGTCCAGATCCGGGCGATCTCCTCATCCGGCGCGTCGGAGCGCAGGGCGCCGCGCAGATCGGTCTCCTCGCGGGCGAACAGGCAGGTGCGCACCTGCCCGTCGGCGGTGAGTCTGGTGCGGTCGCAGGCCCGGCAGAAGGGACGGGTGACGGAGGCGATGACACCGACGCGATGAGGTCCGCCGTCGACGAGCCAGCGCTCGGCGGGGGCGGAACCGCGCCGGTCGTCGCCCTCCTCGGTGAGGGTGAAGCGGGTGCGCAGCGACTGGAGTATGTCGCCTGCTGTGATCATGCCGTCACGCTTCCAGCCGTGCTGTGCGTCCAGCGGCATCTGCTCGATGAAGCGGAGCTCGTAGCCGTGGTCGACGGCCCAGGCCAGCAGGTCGGGGGCCTCGTCGTCGTTGAGTCCCGGCATCAGGACGGTGTTGACCTTGACCGGGGTGAGTCCGGCATCGCGGGCGGCTTCGAGGCCGGCCAGCACGTCGTGGTGGCGGTCGCGGCGGGTGAGTGTCTTGAAGACCTCGGGGCGCAGGGTGTCCAGCGAGACGTTGACCCGGTCCAGGCCGGCGGCCCGGAGCGCGGCCGCCGTGCGCTTCAGTCCGATGCCGTTGGTGGTGAGCGACATCCTGGGGCGTGGGCTCAGGGCCGCGCACCGCTCGACGATGGAGACCAGGCCGGGGCGCAGCAGCGGCTCACCGCCGGTGAAGCGGACCTCGGTGATGCCGAGCCGGGTGACGGCGATGCCGACCAGCCGGACGATCTCGTCGTCGCTCAGCAGGTCGGGCTTGGCCAGCCATTGCAGGCCTTCCTCCGGCATGCAGTACGTGCATCGCAGATTGCACCGGTCGGTCAGCGACACGCGCAGGTCGGTGGCGACCCGATCGTAGGTGTCGATGAGCATGTGGGCCCCCTCCCCCAGTAGGTGTCCGGCCGCCGTGTCCGGCACGTCTTTCCCGCTCGCCCGTCCGGTCGGATGTCCCGGTCGGCGCTTCCGGCTGACCTTTTCGAGACTACGCGAGACCTGTGACATCGGAGGGGGCTCGTATGACACGAGGAGCGGCACGGCCGTGTCGTAGGACCCTACGACACGGCCGTGGAAGGGGGCGCGGCCCGTGGGCCTCTCGCCGGGTTCTGCCCCGGTCAGTGCGCCCCGACTCCGGTGAGGGACTTGACCTCCAGTTCGGCGTACTTGCCCTTGTCCGGTTCCTCCTTCGAGAGGAGGGAGCCGATCCAGCCGAGCAGGAAGCCCAGCGGGATGGAGATCAGCCCCGGGTTCTCCAGCGGGAACCAGGCGAAGTCGACGCCCTTGAACATCGAGGTCTTCGGGTTGCCGGAGACGACCGGGGAGAACAGCACGAGGATCACCGAGCTCGCCAGGCCGCCGTAGATCGACCACAGCGCGCCCTGGGTGGTGAAGCGCTTCCAGAAGAGGCTGTAAAGGATTGTCGGCAGGTTGGCGGAGGCGGCGACGGCGAAGGCGAGTGCCACCAGTCCGGCGACGTTCATGTCGCGCGCGAAGGCGCCGAGAACGATGGCGACCGCACCGATGAGGACGGTGGCCCAGCGGGCGGCGCGCATCTCCTCCTTCTCGGTGGCCTTCCCCTTGCGGATGACGTTGGCGTAGATGTCGTGCGCGAAGGAGGACGAGGAGGCGAGGGTGAGGCCCGCGACGACGGCGAGGATGGTGGCGAAGGCGACGGCCGAGATCACGGCCAGCAGCACGGCGCCGCCCGTGGAACCGACCCCGCCGAGGTACTCGGCGAGCTGCGGGGCGGCCGCGTTTCCGGCCGGGTTCTTCGCCTTGATCTCGTCCGGGCCGATCAGGGCCGCGGCGCCGAAGCCGAGCGCGATCGTCATCAGGTAGAAGGCGCCGATGATGCCGATGGCCCAGTTGACCGACTTACGGGCGGCCTTCGCGGTCGGCACCGTGTAGAAGCGGATCAGGATGTGCGGCAGACCGGCGGTGCCGAGGACCAGCGCGATGCCGAGGGAGAGGAAGTCCAGCTTCGAGGTGCCGGTCGCGCCGTACTTGAGTCCGGGCTCCAGGAACGCCGCTCCGTGACCGCTCTTCGCGGCGGCCGTGCCCAGCAGGTCGGAGATGTTGAAGTCGAACTTCAGCAGCACCAGGAAGGTCATCAGGAGCGCGCCCGCGATGAGCAGCACGGCCTTGACCATCTGGACCCAGGTGGTGCCCTTCATGCCGCCGATGGTGACGTACACGATCATCAGCACGCCGACCAGCGCGACGATGAGGATCTTGCCCGCGTCGCTGGTGATGCCGAGGAGCAGGGAGACCAGGACGCCCGCACCCGCCATCTGCGCCAGCAGATAGAAGATCGAGACGACGATGGTGGAGACGCCGGAGGCGGTACGGACCGGGCGCTGCCGCATCCGGTAGGCGAGGACGTCGCCCATCGTGTAGCGGCCCGAGTTGCGCAGCGGCTCGGCGACCAGCAGCAGGGCCACCAGCCAGGCGACGAGGAAGCCGATGGAGTACAGGAAGCCGTCGTAGCCGAAGAGGGCGATGGCTCCGGCGATCCCGAGGAACGAGGCAGCCGACATGTAGTCGCCGGAGACCGCGAGTCCGTTCTGGAAGGCGGTGAACTGACGGCCGCCGGCGTAGAAGTCGGAGGCGCTCTTGGTCTGCCGGCCGGCCCAGACGGTGATGCCCAGCGTCGCGGCGACGAACACGGCGAAGAGCGTGATGATCAGCGGCCGGTGCTCGGTGGTCGAGGAGGCGGCCAGGTGGAGGGCGGGGTGCGAGTGGTACACGGTGCTCATGCGTCGGCCTCCATACGGGACTTGATGGCCTCGGCCCTCGGGTCGAGCTTCGCGGCCGCGTGGCGCGAGTAGAACCAGGCGATGAGGAACGTGGTGACGAACTGGGCGAGGCCGAAGACGAAGGCCACGTTGATGTTGGCGTAGACCTTGGTGCCCATGAAGCCGCCCGCGTAGTTGGACAGCAGCACGTACAGCAGGTACCAGAGGACGAAGGCGATGGTCAGCGGGAAGGCGAACGAGCGGTGCGCGTGCCGGAGTTCGCCGAACCCCGCGCTCTCCTGCGTCGCGATGAACGCCTCGGTCGTGGGCTGGGCAGTGCGGGTGTCCGTACTGACCTCGGGCGGCGGTGCATCGGTAGTCACGGAATCTCCTCGCGACGCGGGTGCGGTGGTGGGGACGGTGGATTTCACTGCGGAACCTCGATGGCCGGGGACGATGGAGCGCTTCCCCTGACAACGGCACGGACGGCGTTGCGAAGCGGTTCACCGCACAACCGCACTTCTCCGACGGGCCTCTGCGCGGCCATCCGGCCCGGCCCCGCTCCGCGCCTCTTCGAACAGGTCCTTCGAATTCATTGATGACAACTCATTGATCAGCAAGGATGATCAGCGATAGCTTCACTCGTCATGTACGCGACTGGGCACACGCCGTGCCCGGTCGCCCGGCACGGATGATGTGGAGACCCCATGGCTCATCTGGGATCCAGACGGACGCGCGCACTGACGTTGCCCGTCGGATTGGCACTCACGGCCTCGCTCGGCTTCCTGCCGACGGGCGCCGCCTCTGCCGCACCAGTGGACGCGCAGCCCGCGGCGGCGGTTTCGGCGGACGGCCCGAAGCTCTCGTACGTGGTCAACACGCGGAGCAACCACGGGACCGTCAAGCAGGTGAAGAAGGCGATCGCCGAGGCCGGCGGCACGGTGGTCGTCGCCTACGAACAGATCGGCGTCATCGTCGTCCACTCCCAGAACCCGGACTTCGCGAAGTCGATCCGCCGGGTCAAGGGCGTCGATTCGGCGGGGGCCACCCGCACCAACCCGATCGTCCCGCAGGCCACCACGGACATCGGCGTCGAGCAGCCGCTCACCGCCGAGCAGGCGCAGAGCGCCGCGGCACAGGCGACGGCGGACCAGGATCCGATGGAGCCCCTGCAGTGGGATCTGCCCGCCATCAAGGCGGACCAGGCGCACCAGAAGACCCTCGGCAGCAGCAAGGTCACGGTCGGTGTCATCGACACGGGCGTCGACGACACCCACCCGGACCTCGCGCCGAACTTCTCCCGCGCGGCCTCGGCGAACTGCGTGTCCGGGGCGCCGGACACGACGGACGGTTCCTGGCGTCCGAAGACCGGTGAGAGCGACCACGGCACGCATGTGGCGGGTACCATCGCCGCCGCGAAGAACGGCATCGGGGTCACGGGGGTCGCGCCTGGCGTGAAGGTCGCCGGGATCAAGGTGGCGAACCCGGACGGCTTCTTCTACACCGAGTCGATCGTCTGCGCCTTCGTCTGGGCCGGCGAGCACGGCGTCGACGTCACCAACAACAGCTATTACACCGACCCGTGGATGTTCAACTGCAAGGACGATCTCGACCAGGGCGCCCTGGTCGAGGCCGTCGCCCGCGCCACCCGGTACGCGGAGCACAAGGGCACCGTGAACATCGCCTCGGCCGGCAACAGCAACTTCGACCTGGCCTCCGGCGCGATCGACGACACGACCAGCCCGAACGACACCACGGCCGTGAAGCGGACGATCGACCCGAGCAAGTGCCTCGACATCCCGGCGATGCTGCCGGGCGTCGTGACGGTCTCCGCGACCGGCGCCAAGGGACTGAAGTCCTCGTACTCGAACTACGGGAACGGTGTCATCGACGTGGCCGCCCCGGGCGGTGACTCGACGGTCTACCAGACGCCCGCACCGCCCGCCACGAGCGGTCTGATCCTGTCCACGCTGCCAGGCGGCAAGTACGGCTACAAGGCCGGTACGTCGATGGCCTCCCCGCACGTGGCGGGAGTCGCGGCCCTGATCAAGTCGACGCACCCGCACGCCTCCGCGGCCGCGGTGAAGGCGCTTCTGACGGCCGAGTCCGACGCCACCGCGTGCGGCGCGCCGTACGACATCAACGGCGACGGCAAGATCGACGCCGTCTGCGAGGGCGACAAGAACCGCAACGGCTTCTACGGAGCCGGTGTGGTGAACGCGCTGAACGCGGTCCGCTGGTAGGAACGCGACGCAGTGGGCGGGGCCGGAGTCACCGGCCCCGCCCGCCGCCCTTTCGCGGCCCCGTACCGGCCCCGCCCGCCGTCCCTTCGCGGCCCCGTACCCGCCCGGCCTCCCCCCTTCTCCCGCGGTGGCACTCGGTGCCATAGTGCGGGCATGACTCATGCGCACCTGTCCGGCACCGAGCAGGCCTGGGCGGCACTCGGCGGGGATCCCGCGCTTCTCGCGCGCATCGGGGCGGATGGCCCCGAGGGCCTGCTGCCCTCCCGACTGCCCGTCATGGAGCTGGCCCGTTCCGCGGTCGCGGTCTGCTCCCTGGCCGCCGCCGAACTGGCCGCCCGCCGCACCGGACGCCCGGTGCCCCGGGTCCACGTCGACGACGGCGCGGTGGCCACGGCGTTCACCAGCGAGCGCCATCTGCGGATCGACGGGCGCGCTCCGACGACCTTCGCCCCGATGTCGCGGTTCTGGCGCGCGGCGGACGGCTGGGTCCGTACACATGCCAACTACCCACACCATCGGGCCCGGCTGCTCGCCACGCTGGGGCTGCCGGCGGACACCGCGGACGACCTCGCCGTGGCCGCCGTCGCCGACTCGTTCGCGGGGCGGCGGGGCGACGAGATCGAGCAGACCGTGTACGCCGCGGGCGGTCTGGCCGTCGCGGCCCGTACGCCCGGGGAGTGGTCGGCCGACCCTCGGGGCGCCGCGGTGGCGGGCACCCCGCTGGTGACCGTCGGCCGGATCGGCGGCGCGCCGGTCCGTCGGACGACGGCGCCGGACGGTGCGTCGCTGCTGCCCGCCGCCGGGGTGCGCGTACTGGACCTCACCCGGGTCATCGCGGGCCCCGTCGCCACCCGCACGCTCGCGCTGCTCGGCGCGGACGTCCTGCGGATCGACTCCCCACGGCTCCCGGAGAGCCCGGACGCACACGCCGACACCGGTTTCGGGAAGCGGTCGGTGACCCTGGACCTCGACAGCGGCTCCGGCAGGGCCGTGTTCGACGAGCTGCTGGCCGAGGCGGACGTGGTCGTCGTGGGCTACCGGCCCGGCGCGGTCGAGCGGTTCGGTCTGACCACTCAGTCCCTGGCCGCGCGCAGACCGGGGCTGGTGATCGGGCGGCTCTCGGCCTGGGGCCACGGTCCGTGGGCCCAGCGGCGCGGCTTCGACAGCCTGGTGCAGGTTGCCACGGGCATCGCCTCGGTCGAGGCCGCGCAGGGAGCGGAGCACCCGCCCGGCGCGCTGCCCGCCCAGGCACTCGACCACGGCACGGGCTATCTGCTGGCCGCCGCCGTGCTGCGCGCGCTGACCGAACAGCACGACGAGGGGGGCTCCCGGCTGATCACGCTCTCGCTCGCCCGTACCGCCGCGTGGCTGCTCGACGAGCTGCCCGCCCGTCGGGAAGCGGGGGCCACGGATACGTCGTACGACCCTCGGAAGTGGCTCACGGAGACGGCCGGCCCGCTCGGCCGGCTGCGTCACGCCCTGCCGCCCGTCGCCTTCGACGGTTCGCCCACCGACTGGTCGCGCCCGCCCGGCCCGCTGGGGGCGGACGCGGCCGCCTGGCTCACGGCTTGATGAGCACCTTCAGCGCCGTGCGCTCGTCCATCGCCTTGTAACCGGCGGGAACGTCGTCGAGACCGATGGTCAGGTCGAAGACGGGCGACGGGTCGATCGTGCCGGACAGCACGTCGGGGAGCAGCTCCGGAATGTACGTGCGCACGGGTGCGACGCCGCCGCGCAGGGCGATGTTCCGGTCGAACATGACGCCGAGGTCCAGGCCGGTGCCGCTGCCGTGCGGTACGCCGACGTAGCCGATGGCGCCGCCGTCGCGGGTGATCCCGACGGCGGTGCGCATTGACTGCTCGGTGCCGACGGCCTCGATCACCGCGTGGGCGCCCTCGCCGCCGAGCAGTTCCCGTACGGCTTCGACGGCGGCCTCGCCACGCTCGGCGACGACGTCCGTGGCGCCGAAGGTACGGGCGATGTCCGTACGGACCCGGTGGCGGCCGAGCGCGATGATCCGCTCGGCGCCGAGCCGCTTGGCGGCCAGGACGCCGCACAGTCCGACCGCCCCGTCACCGACGACCGCGACCGTGCTGCCGGTCTTCACGCCCGCGCCGACGGCGGCGTGGTGCCCGGTGCCCAGCACGTCGGACAGGGCCAGCAGCGCGGTGAGCAGATGGTCGTCGGAGGCCGCGGCCGCGGGGAGCTTGACCAGCGTGCCGTCGGCGAACGGGACGCGGACGGCCTCGCCCTGCCCGCCGTCGGAGCCGACGGAGCCCCAGAAGCCGCCCTGCGGGCAGGAGGTGGTCAGGCCCTGCGCGCAGTACGCGCAGGTGCCGTCGGACCAGACGAAGGGCGCGACGACGAGGTCACCGACGGCGAAGCCCGCCACCTCGGAGCCCGCCTCCTCGACGATCCCGAGGAACTCGTGCCCGATCCGCTGGCCGGGCTCGCGGGCGGCCTCGCCGCGGTAGGCCCACAGGTCGCTGCCGCAGATGCAGGCCCGCAGAACTCGCAGGACCACATCGGTGGGCTGCTGGACCGACGGGTCCGGCACTTCCTCCACACGTATGTCGTGGGGGGCGTGGATGACGGTGGCGCGCATGCGTGGGGTCCTTGCCGATCTCAGATGCTGGTACTCCGTTCACGGTACGCCCCAGGGGTGACACCGACCCATCTCGCACCGGGTGCCAGCGTTCCGGCGGTCAGCAGGAACTGAGCGGCGATGTAGGTGAGCATGATCCAGAAGTCGGGGGCGGGCGGTTGGAGCCGGTCGGCGACGCCGGCGCCGATGAGCGCGTCGGAGAGCAGGAAGAGCGCCCCGCCGACGGCCGCGTACCGGCCGCGGGTGCCGGCCCGGTAGGCCATGGCCGTGAGCAGCAGGCTGTAGCCGGTCATCGGAATCCGCATGTCCGCCGGCAATCCGCTCCAGAGCAGCGCGACGACGGTGACCAGGACGGCCGCGTACACCGCCCCGACGGCCGGGGAGCTCCGGGCACGTCCGAAGAGCAGCAGGTAGCAGACGTGCCCCGCGGCGAAGGAACCCATCCCGATGAGGAAGGTGGCGTCGGCGTCGGGCAGCAGGAGCGTGTCGCCGCCCCAGCCGAACAGGAGTGCCGCGATGAGCAGCCGGGGGCCGCGCCGGGCGGCGGCGTACCCGGCCAGCAGCGGCATCAGCAGGGGCTTCGCGACGAGGTGGGCGACCGGGACGTCGGCGAGCACGCCGAACAGGTCGACGACGGCGGCCAGGAGGAAGGCGACGAGCAGCGGTCGTACGAGACGTTCCCGCCGGTCCGGGACGATGTCGGCGCTCATCCGATGCGCTCCTGGGCGGACAGGGGCGTGGGCGCGGCCCCTGTGGACGGCTGCCAGCCGGGGCCGCGGAAGATCCGCCCGGCGCGCTCGCTCCAACTGCCCGCCGCGCGCACGTCGCGGGCGATCGCGGCGTACTCGTGGGTGGCGACGCGGAGCGGATTGAACGTGTCGATGTTCTTGGTGAGTCCGAACACGGGCCGCTCCGTCTCGGCGGTGAAGGATCCGAAGAGGCGGTCCCACACGATCAGGATGCCGCCGAAGTTCCGGTCCAGGTAGCCGCCCTGCGAAGCGTGGTGCACCCGGTGGTGGGACGGCGTGTTCAGTACGAACTCGAAGGGCCGGGGGAGCTTGCCGACGCGCTCCGTGTGCACCCAGAACTGGTAGACGAGGTTCGCCGACGAGCAGAACGCCAGCGCAGCAGGGTGGACACCGCAGGCGATGAGCGGCACGTAGAACGGCCAGACGGTCAGCGACGTCCAGGGCTGGCGCAGCGCGGTGGAGAGGTTGAACTTCCGGCTGGAGTGGTGGACCACGTGGCAGGCCCAGAGGATCCGGACGACGTGGTGTCCCCGGTGGGACCAGTAGTAGAAGAAGTCCTGCGCGAGCAGCATCAGCAGGACGGTCCACCACAGGACGGGGACGCGGAGCGGGGTCACCTCGTAGACCGCGGTGTAGATGGCGACGATGGGCACTTTCCACAGCAGGTCGAAGACCAGGCTGCCGAGCCCCATCGTGATGCTGGTGGCGGCGTCCTTGGCCTCGTATCCGGCTGCTTCCTCATCGGGATGGAAGTGATGGAGTGCCATTTCGAGGACGGTGAGCAGCACGAAGGCCGGTATGGACCAGAGCACGACATCGGGCAGGTTGGACGGCATGCGAGCACCGTAGAGCCGCAGGTCGGCTGCGGACTAGAGGTTGTTACCAACAAGTATGCGAGACGCGGTGTCAGCAGTCTTTGGTGGCTTCTGCCAATGCGGGTCCCGGACGGTCCCTGTACCGGACCTCGGGCGGAGGAAGAACCGCCGTGCGGAACACGGCAGTTGCGGGGACCCGGCCGGCCACGACGACGAACGGCACGGTCGCCCGGACGCGAAGTGGCGCCGAAGCCCCGTGCGGGCCTCCCGAAGCGCGCGGCACCCCCTCGTACGTGCCCACGGGGACCCGTCGCACGCAACCGCCGAGGCGCCAGGCACACTCTGCGTGTTGTAGTACCCGTGACAGAAGGATGGCCCGCATGATCACACTCACCAAGGAAGACGGTCCCGCAGACCTGGACGGAGTGACCCATCTGTCCATCGGCGTGTCCTGGGACCCCACGGCCGGCAGCAGCGGCGGTGTCATGGGCCTGCTCCGCCGCAAGGCCGGAACGGACCTCGACCTGATCGCCGTCGCCACGCAGGACGGGGACCCGGTGCGCCTGGCCGGCCTCGACTCGCTGGACCCCATGGGAAACGGCTCCCTGGTGCACAGCGGCGACAACCAGACCGGGCGCGGGGAGGGCGACGACGAGACCGTCACGGTCGAGTTCGCGCGCATCCCGCGCAACATCACGTCGATCGTGTTCGTCGCTGCCGCCTTCAAGAAGGGCAGTTCCTTCCAGAAGGCCCGCAACATCAGCTTCAAGGTCTACGACGCCACCGGGGGGAGCTCGCAGCAGGTCGCCGACATATGGCCCAGCCTGCTCACCCAGGACAACGGCTGCGCGGTGGCCAAGGCCGTACGGTTCGGCGACACGTGGAAACTCGAAGTGATCAATGTGACGGGGAAGATCAAGCAGGGCGACGAGCACGCCCTGATGCGCTTCGCCGTCAGCAAGTAGGACGTCCCCGGGGCCCGGCGTCCGTGTGGCGCCCGGGCCCTGGGACACGGCCCCCGCCGCGTGAGGGTGGGCGCCGCTGAACCGGAGGCCGCCCTGGCGGCCCGAGCCCGCGCCGAGGGCGTACCGCTGTGGATCGCGCGGCAGTTCGCACCAGGGCCCGCCGGACCGGGCGAACGGCGGTGAGCCTCCGCCGTCGTGTATGGCAGCTCCGCGTCGGCCGTCGGAATGCCTCCCGAACTACGCGAGAAATGCTGCTGACCGTCATCAACAGAGCCGGAGAACGCTACAAGAATCCCGAAATTACGTCACGAGACCGCAGAGCGCCCGAGGAGGAACAATTTCCTGGCCACGGGCACAGGGGCTCACTCAGGGGGACTCAGGAGAACTCACGGGATGTCGCACAGCGTAGTCGGAGCAGTGGGTGGCCGGGGTGGTGTGGCCTGTACCGGTCAGTTCCACCGGTGCTGTGGCGGACGCCGTGCACGTGAGCTGTCCGAGTGCGAGAGGGGTGAGTGTGGTCGGGTCGTAGGGGAGGGTGACGCGCAGCCGCCCGGGGGCGTTCGGGGTGGCGGTCACCTTGGCCGAGACAGTTTCCAACGTTCCGGTCAGGGGTGGTAGTGCGCTGGTCAGACCCTGCTTGCGGTCTTCGGGTGAGGGGCCGGTGAGGAGGGCGCGGACTGCTTCGGTGGGTGATGTGATGCCGGCGGCGGAGCGCTCGACGGGGTGCAGCGCTCCGTCCTTGAGGAAATGGACGGCGGTGCCTGCCACGATTCCGGTGGCCGGCTCGCCTGCTCCCATGGGCTTGGAGGCGTCGATCGCCGGACCGGTGCCGCAGCTTGTGAGGCCGAGTAGGAGCACAGGGAGAAGAGAGCGAAGGAGGCGGCTGCTTTGTGTCACGTACCGTCTCCTGCTGTGGGGGTGCGTGGGAATTCTGCAGTGAAGACTGCTCCGCCGTGCGGGCCGTTGACTGCGGTCAGGGTGCCGCCGTGCAGGCGGGTGTTCTCCCAGGCGATGGCGAGGCCGAGGCCGCTGCCCTCGGAACGCGACCGGGCCTGGTCAGCTTTGTAGAAGCGGTCGAAGAGATGCGCGGCGGTCTCGGGAGACAGCCCGCCGCCGTGGTCGGTGACGTTGATCCGT
The DNA here is from genome assembly GCF_044754145.1 of Streptomyces sp. NPDC093149. Taxonomy (NCBI): domain Bacteria; kingdom Bacillati; phylum Actinomycetota; class Actinomycetes; order Kitasatosporales; family Streptomycetaceae; genus Streptomyces; species Streptomyces sp. NPDC093149. The sequence goes on along the minus strand of NZ_JBIVON010000007.1, from coordinate 452,579 downwards.
ACGCAATCCTCGTCGCCCTCGGACGCGGTCACCCGGACGGTCACGGGCGGCGCTCCGTGGCGCAGGGCGTTGCCGATGAGGTTGGCTATGACGACGTCGAGGCGGCGGGGGTCCAGGCGCGCGGTGACGGGGTGTTCGGGGAGGTCGGTGGAGACTTCGTCCTGCCAGCCGCGGGCGCGTAGGCAGGCACGTACAGCCTCGGCCACGTCGATGTCGTGGGCCATCAGGGTATTGGCGCCGGCGTCGAAGCGGGAGATTTCCATCAGGTCGTCGACGAGCCGTGCGAGGCGGTCGGCTTCGGTGGTGACCAGGCGGGCGGCCCGGCCTATATCCGGCTGGAGGGTGTCGGCGCTGTCGTCGAGGACGTCGCTGACGGCGACCATCGTGGCGACGGGCGTCCGCAGTTCGTGGGAGACGTCGGCAGCGAAGCGGCGGGCGGAGGCTTCCATTCTGCGGAGTTCACCGACCGTGGCCTCCAGTGCGGCGGTCGATTCGTTGAACGCCCTGGTGAGGTCGGCCAGTTCGTCGTTTCCGGTGGCCTTGATACGGCTGGTGAGATCGCCGTCGGCCATGCGTCGGGCGCCGTGCTGGAGCCGTCGCACGGGGCGCAGTACGCCGCGGGCTGCGAGCAGTGCGGGCGGCACGGCGAGGACGAGCGCGGGGATCGCGCCGTACTGGGAGGCGACCCACACGGCGGCCTTCGCGTCGCTGAGGGAGCGCAGCGGGGTGGCTCCGTAGACCTCGATGCCGGACGGTTGTCTGCTGTCGGCGAAGGTGATCGGGGTGCCGGCTGTGAGCCAGGGGGTGCCGTCCTGGGTCACGCGCTGGAAGGTCAGTTCCCGGTTGGCGGTGACATCACGGCGGAGGGTTTCGGGGATTCCAGGGCCGCCCTGGGCCGAGGTCACGGATTGGGTGCCGTAGGTGACGGTGATGATCCGGAAGCCGCTGCCGGAGGCCAGCTTTCCGGCGAAGGAGGTGAGCTGGGCGCGGGTGGGCGGGTAGGGCAGGTCGTCGGCGAACGTGGTGGTCGTGTCCCGCAGGCTGTTGAGGAGGGTGTCCTGTCCGGTCCGAAGGATCGAGATGTGCGCCTGGTAGTAGGTGAATCCCGCCGTCGCCACTACGCTGACGGCCGCGACCAGCAGGTATCCGGCGATCAGGCGGCCCCGCAGCCCGAGCGTGAAGCGCTTGACCGGCGAGGGGCGCTTCACAGCGGTCCGAAGCGGTAGCCGAAGCCGCGCGCCGTCTGTATGTAGCGGGCGGACGCCGGATCATCCTCGATCTTCGTACGAAGCCGGGCGATACCGGAGTCCACCAGGCGTACGTCGGCCGACGGGTCGTGGCCCCATACCGTTTCGAGCAGTTCCTGCCGGGCGAACACGTGACCGGGGTCCGCCGACAGGTGCAGCAGCAGGCGTAGTTCCAGCGGGGTGAGGGCGACGGGGTGTCCGTTCTTGGTAATGCTGAGGCCGGAGCGGTCCACGGTGAGCTCCTCGTGGATCTCGGCGGCTGTGGTCGCGGGTGAGGGGTCCTGCCCGCGTAGGACTGCGCGGATACGGGCGTCGAGGACCCGGCCGCGTACGGGCTTGACGACGTAGTCGTCCGCGCCCGCGTCGAGGCCGCGCACGATGTCGGAGTCGTCGCCGCGGGCCGTGAGCATGATGACGGGTACCGGCCAGGAGTCGCGGATGCGGCGGCAGATTTCGAAACCGTCGGTGTCCGGCAGCATCAGGTCGAGGACGACCAGGTCGGTGTGCGTTGTCCGCAGCGCCGTGAGACCCGCGTGGCCGGACGCAGCGGCGTGGACCCGGTGGCCCTGGTGCTCCAGGGCCAGCTGAAGGCCGTCGCGCAGGGACTGGTCGTCCTCGATGAGCAGAATCTTGGGCATAAGGAAATTATGGCTACCTCTGCCGGCCGATCCGGGCAGCTCAGGCCCTCTCCGGAAGCTTTGTTACGGTCCGCCCATACTCTGCCCACAGGGGGCGGACAAGGCGCGGAAACGCTGGCTGGGTGAGCGATCATCACCGTCACCGAGCTGCCGCCCGCCGGAATCCCTCCGGCCAGGAGCGGCCCCGCGTACCCTCCGCACCCACAGGAACCTTCATGAACCGTACCTCTCCCCCTGCCCCGGACGCCCCCGCACCGGCTGTACCTCGCGCCTCCGCGCGCGGCTGCACACCCGCGCAGACGACAGCCGTGGTGCTACTGGTCTTCGGGGGGTTCCTGCTGCCCGTCGTCGGCTGGCTGATCGGCCTGGCCGTGTGGTTGCCGGCTCGCGGATGGAGCGGTCGTGCCAAAGTGGCGGGGGCGCTGGTGTGGCCGCTGGCCGCTCTGGTGGTGATCCTCACCAGTGCCGTGGCGTACTGGCTGGTCCTGCCACTGGGCGACCCGGTCTCCTCCGTCGCCACCTCTCTGTTCCTCCTGGTGCCCGGCAGCTGGCTCGTCCTGCTGCTGCTGGCCGCCTGGGCCCTGCTCGGTGCCCGCCGCGCGGAGCAGGGCCGATGATCCGCCGCAGGACCGTCACCGCATGGCTGGGCGGCGGGCTGCTGCTCGCAGGCTGCGCACCCCTGGGCGCAGTGGGGAGGCACGACCACGCAGCAGGCTCCCGCAGTACCCCCGACGCGCCCTCGATCACCCGGGCATCCGTCACCGGTGATGACCTGCCACGGGTGTCGCCGACCCCGCAGCAGATACGCCGTACCGGGCCCGATCTCTCGGTGCCGCGTCGGGTGGACCTGCTCACCGCACAGGGCACCGAGGCCCGCTCCGTCGCTCTGGTGAAAGCGGCATTGCGCCGCGCGGGTGCCACCGACGTCCGTGTCTCTCCCCTCAGCGGTGCCTCGCGTCCCGCAGGGCCGATGGCTGTTGTCATCGGAACCGTCTCGGCTCCGCACATGGCCGACAAGCTGGGACGCAGCAATGCCTTCACCGCCGGGACACTGCCGCCCGAGGGCTACCAGATCACCACCAGCAGCCTCGACGGCCACATCGAAGTGCTGCTCGCGGGCGCCGACGGCGACGGTGTCCGCTACGCCGCCCAGACCTTCACCCAGCTGACCGCCGGCGGCCGGATAGCAGGCGCCACGGTCGTCGACCACCCCGCCATGCCGCTGCGCGGGGTCGTCGAGGGGTTCTACGGCAAGCCCTGGACCCACGAGGAGCGCCTGGACCAGATCGCCTTCTACGGCTCCGTCAAACTGAACACCTACCTGTATGCGCCCAAGGACGACCCGTACGAACGTGACCGCTGGCGCGAGCGCTACCCGAGGAAACTGGAACGCGAGCTGGCCGAGCTGGCCCGGCACGCCGCCGACCACCACGTGCGCTTCACCTATGTCCTGTCCCCGGGCAAGTCCATCACCTACAACGATGCGGGCGACCGCCAGGCCCTGACCGGCAAGCTCCGGTCCCTGTACAACCTGGGGATCCGGGACTTCGCCCTGGCCTTCGACGACATCCACCCGCTGCCCGTATGGAACGGTGCCGCGGACTACGCCCGTTACGGGCCCGTCTCGGAGCAGTCCGCCGCCGCCGCTCAGGCCGACCTCACCAACCGCGTGCAGCGCGAGTTCGTCGACCGGCACCGCGGCATGCGCCCGCTGCAGTTCGTGCCCACGCAGTACAGCGACCTCGCCGACACCCCGTACAAGAAGACCCTGCGCCGCGCCCTGGACGACCGCGTGCAGGTGTGGTGGACGGGCGCCGACGTGGTGCCCACCTCCATCACCACCGCACAGACCCGTCGAGCGGCCGACGTGTGGGGCCACGACGTGCTGCTCTGGGACAACTACCCCACCAACGACTACGACCACGCCGCCGGACGCCTGCTGCTCGCCCCCTACGCGAAGCGCACCCCCAGGCTCGGCGAGCACCTCAGCGGCGTCGCGCTCAACCCCATGAACCAGGCATCGGCCAGCAAGATCGCCGAATTCACCGGTGCCGACTACGCCTGGAACCCGCACGCCTACCGGCCCACTGACTCCTGGCACAGCGCCGCGGCACACATGACCGCCCACGACCCGCAAGGCACCCACGCCCTGCTGACCTTCCTCGACACCCAGCACATGGCGCCCAGCTGGACCGGCACGCCATGGCAGCCCGCGGCCCCCGCGCTCAAGGCCCGGCTGGACGCCATCGAACGATCCTGGCACACGGGCAGGAAACACCAAGCGGTCACGGCACTGCGCGCACAGACACGCTCACTCGCCGAAGCCCCCACCGAGATCCGCAGAACCGTCACCGACCCGGGCTTCGCCGCCGAGACCAAGCCCTGGCTGGACGCACTCACCCTGTGGGCCAAGGCCCTTGAGCACACCTGTGACGGGCTCGAACACCGCGCCAAGGGCGAGAAGGGCAAGGCCACCCGCTCGTTCACCGCAGCGGCCGAGCTCGCGCGGGAGGCGGCCGCGGTACGCACCATCCCCGGCGCCACCCGCCCGCACGGCAACGTCAAGGTCGCCGACGGCGTGCTCGACGCCTTCATGGACCGAGCCGCGAAAACCCTGTAGGACACCGAGCAAAGGCAGGTGTGCGGCATACCGACCCGACCGTCGCCCGCGGGTACGGTGCGGACGGGAGCGCGCGGGGGCGTCGAACAGAGGTCGGCTTTCCGTCGATCCGGGAACGTGCCGTGGCACGGGGAGGGTTGACGGAGCAAGGCGCAGCAGGCGTTCCAGCGCGGTCCGCGCAGTCAGACCCCCACCGCCCCCAGCAACTCCCCCGCCGCGTACGTGACCGCCATCGCCAGCGCTCCCCCGCCCATGTTCCGCAGCACCGCCGGTCCTGCCGCGGCCTCGCCCAGGCGGGCGCTCCACCAGCCCGTCAGTGCCAGCGCCGCCAGTACCGACACCACGGTCACGATCAGTCGCAGCGGCGCCGGGGGCAGCACGATCGCCAGCAGCGGCAGCAGCGCGCCCACCGTGAAGGCCAGGAAGCTCGCGCCCGCCGCGTGCCACGGGTTCGTCAGCTCGTCCGGGTCGATGCCCAGCTCCACCTCCGCGTGGGCGCGGAGCGCATCGCGTTCGGTCAGCTGGAGCGCGGCCTCGCGGGCGACCTCCCGGCTCAGCCCCTTGTCCTCCAACAGGCCGGTGAGTTCGACGAGTTCGGCCTCCGGAGCATCGGCCAGCTCCCGCTTCTCCATGGCCAGCGCGGCCCGTTCCGAGTCGCGCTGGGTGGACACCGAGACGTACTCGCCCGCCGCCATCGACATGGATCCGGCCAGCAGGCCGGCCAGGCCCGCCGTGAGCAGGGTGCCGCGGTCGCCGGTGGCGCCGGCCACGCCGACGACCAGGCCGGCGGTGGAGACCACGCCGTCGTTCGCGCCGAGGACCGCGGCGCGCAGCCAGTTCAGCCGCGCGCCGAGGCCGTTGTCGTGTGCTTCGTCATGCGTCTGGGTACCCGTCACCCGGGGATGGTCTCACTCCGCCCCGTCACCAGACGCGTACCGACCCGCCGGGCGCGAAGGCGGGGCTGGTCGCGTCGGGCGGGGCCTCCTTCAGGGGTTCGGCGATCTCGTCCACCGTCGGGCCGACGGTCGCGGCGATGCGGTCGAGGGCGGCCAGGTCGAAGCCGTAGACACGGGCGGCGTTGCCGCCGGTCATCGCCGCGATCTCGGCGGGCGGCAGGCCCGCGTACGCGATCCGCAGGCCCTCCCGGGAGTACGGATGGGTGCCCTCGTCGTGCGGGTAGTCGCTGCCCCACATGATCTTGTCGAGGCCGATCCGGTCGCGCAGCGGCACCTCGTGCGGTCGCATGAAGCTGGCGCCGACGTAGCAGTTGTCGCGCCACACCTCGCTCGGGCTCGCGCCCATGGAAGCGGCAAGGCCCGCACCGAACTTGGACTCGGCGGTGGCGGCTCGTCCGGCCGCCGCCACCAGTCGGCCGTGGTAGTAGTCCAGCATCTCCACGACACCGGGGATCCAGCCGGATCCCTGTTCGGTGAGGACGAGTTTCAGTCCGGGATGGCGGCGGAACGCCCCGCCGAAGACCAGGTGCCACAGCGCCCGGTGCGAGAACCAGGTCGTCTCCACCATGAAGACGGCACGGGCCGCCGGTTCGTCGCCGAGCGGCGGGGAGGCCGAGCCGCCGTGGTGGTTCACCGGTACGTCCAGTTCCGCGCAGACCGCCCACAGCGGGTCGTAGACCTGGGAGTACAGCTCCGGGACGCCGGAGCCGGGCGGGGCACCGGGCAGCAGGATGCCGCCGGTCAGGCCCGCCTCCTTGGTGCGGCGGACCTCTCGGACGGCCTCCTCGGGATCGTTGAGGAGGATCTGCGCGACACCCGCGCGCCGGCCCGGCGCCTGCGCGCAGAAGTCGGCGAGCCAGCGGTTGTGGGCACGCAGACCCGCCCAGCGCTGCTCGTACTCGGCCCGGGAGGGCGCGGGCGCCATCAGGGCGGCGGAGGGGAAGAAGGGCGGGATGGTGTTGGGGAAGACGACCTCCGCGACGATGCCGTCCGCCTCCAGCTCCGCGACGCGGCGTGCGGAGTTCCAGTTGCGGTCGGCGGTGTCGGCGAGGAGGTCCTCGTACGGGTTGACGTAGGCCGTCGCCCACGCGTCGAAGTCGTCGTGGTGCTTCGTCTCCAGGTACGACCGGTAGTCGAGGAGGTCGGCTCCGGCGTGGCAGTCGGCGGAGATGACGGTGTAGCGATCCGTACGACGGTCCATCAGTCGGCTCCCAGGACCGGGAAGTCGCGGCCGGTCAGCCAGTGCCGGCCCGCTTCGCGCGACCTCGCCCAGGACGCCTCGACCGCTGCCTGGTCGGCGCTCTGGCCCAGGTCCCCGGGGGTGGGACCGATGCGCTCGGCGATCGGGGCGAGCTTCGCCGTGTCGAAGCCGAAGACGTCCGCGGCGGCGAGGCCCAGCATGCGGCGGGTCTCGGCGACGGGGATGTCGTGGAAGGTGTCGCGCAGCCACCGGGCGGTGTTCGGCCAGGTGCCTTCCGGGTGGGGGAAGTCGCTGCCCCACAGGATGTTGTCGACGCCGATCTCGTACCGCTGGGCGAGTTCGCGGCGTTTGGTGTTGGTGGCGCAGACGAAGACCTGGCGGTCGAGGTACTCGTGCGGGGGCCGCTTCAGCTCGGCGAACGGCGAGAGCTTCTTTCCGCCGTGGGCGCCGAGATAGAGCCGGTCCATGAACCAGAGAAGATTCGGCAGCCACCAGCAGCCGGACTCGGCGACCCCGAACCGCAGCCCGGGGTGGCGTTCGAAGGCCCCCGACCAGAGCAGGAACCAGAGCGGGCGGGACGGCCACCAGGTGACCTCGGAGACATAGATGCCGAGGTGGTCCCCGTACTCGTGGCGCGGGGCCGCTCCGGAGTGCGTGACGACCGGCATGGCCGTCTCGGCGGCTGCCGCCCACACGGGGTCGTAACGGCGGTCGTGATACGGGGCCTTGTCCACCCACATGGAGGGGATCATGAGCGCGCCGAGCCCGGACTCCTTCGCCCGGTGGATCTCCGCGACCACCCGGTCGACCTCGCCGGTGACGGGCAACAGGGCGACCCCGCAGTGGCGTTCGGGGTTCTGCGAGACGAAGTCGGCGAGCCAGCGGTTGTGGGCCTGCGCGCCCGCCATGCCCAGCTCCGGGTCCTGGTCGCCGGAGAGTCCGAGGCCCACGCCGAACGGGGCGGCGGTCCGGCTGTCGACGGCGTCCGCGTCCGGGAAGACGACCTCGGCCGCCACCCCGTCGCCGTCCAGTTCCTTCAGGCGCCGGGCGGCGTCCCAACCGCCCTTCAGACCTTCCTCGTTGTCATGGAACCACTTGTCCGCGAAGGCCTCGTTGCGTACGCCGAGACGGGTCATCTCCTCGCGGCGGCGGTCGCGGCCGGCGAGGAATTCGTCGAAGTCCCGGTGGAAACGGGGGTCGAGGTAGGGCCGGTACTCCTCGGTGGGCAGTCCGGCGTGGCAGTCGGAGGAGATGATCAGGTACGGGTCGTCGGTCATCGCTCGCTCCTCAGTCGAGTATGAAACTCTCCAGGTACGACGGTTCGGCCCGGTCGAGCATCGACTGCGACCTGGCGCGGATCTGCCGGTCGCTGTGCTCGCTCTCCGGCAGCATCCAGAAACGGTCGGCGCGTATCCCGTCCACGACGGTCTGCGCGACGTCCTCGACCGGGGTGAACTCCACCTCGTGACCCGCCGCCCGCATGGCGCACTCCCACTGGTCGAGGCTGCGGTACGGGGTCCTGCGCGGGCGCTCCTTCGCGTACCGCTCGGGCCGGTTGCGGTGCGACTCCCACAGCCCGGTGCGGAGCATGTGCGGGCCGGGGAAGAGCACCGAGGCGCCGACCGCCGCCCCCTCCGCCTTCAGATGCGCGTACAGCGACTCGGTCATCGTGACGACGGCGGACTTGGTGACCGCGTACACGGAGGCGGTCGGCAGCGGGGCGATCCCGCCGTCGCCGGACGAGGTGTTGACGACGTGCCCCGGGCCGCCGTCCGCGATCATGCGGGGCACGAACGCCTGGATGCCGTGGAAGACACCCCACACATTGACGGCGAAGGCCCACTTCCAGTCGTTCGGCTCGTGCTCCCACATCCGGCCCTCGGCCCCGGAGCCGACACCGGCGTTGTTGCACAGCACATGCACCGCGCCGAAGGTGTCGTACGCGGCTTCGGCCAGGGCCTGTACGGACTCCCGTTCGCCGACGTCGACGACCCGGGCCAGCACCCGCGCGCCGTTCCGGCGCAGTTCGTCCGCCGCCCTCTCCAGCGCGCCCTCCTCCACATCGGCGAGGACGACCTTCAGCCCCTCGGCCGCGAACCTGCGCACCAGCGCGAGGCCGATGCCGCTCGCCGCGCCGGTGACGACGGCGACCTGGCCCTCCTCCAGCCTCATCGGGCACTTCCTTCCGGCGGGCCGTCATGGATCTGCTGCGGGTCGTCGTAACGCTGGTGGATGTACGGCAGCAGCGCCTCGGCGCTCACCCGCCGCACGGCTTCGCCCCGCTGGTCGCTGGTCTTCTCGCCGATGGTGAGGTCGACCAGCCGGCGTACGGGGAGGTCCGCGACCGGGTCGTACACCGACTCGCGCAGCACCACGTCGCCCGAGATCCTCTCCAGCCTGCGGACCTTCTCGTGGCGCGTGCAGTGGATCAGGACGGGGTCGGAGTCGAAGCCCTCGCCGTCCACGGCGGGCAGGAACTTGAAGTAGAAGTCGAGCTTGGCCGTCGGTTCCGGCAGCGGGAGCGGTCCGCCGACCGCGCCGCGCACCTCGACGAACGCGATCCCGTGCCGGGCGAGTGCGGCGCGGACGACGAGGCCGTCGCGTTCGACGGTCACCTCGCCGAGCTTCTTCGGTTCGCCGAACACCTCACGGCCGCCGATCAGCGCCCGTTCATGGGTCATCGGCATGACGAGCGGATACCAGCCCTCGTGCCCGTCATGGACGGCGGCGACGGAGACGGAGCCCGCACCGAGTGGGTAGCCGGGCAGTTCGACCGTGCTGATGGTGGCCCGGACCAGCGGGCGTCCGGCGGGTCCGAGGGGCGGCGGGAGAACGGCCGCCACCGCGTCGGGGTCGCTCTCCCAGAGGGCCACCACACCGGTGGACCAGATGTCGGGGAGCTTGGAGCGGGCCGCGCGGGCCGCCGCGATCTCGGCCGCGGTGCGCGCGCCGTACCGTACACGTGCCATGCCGTACCACCCTTCTCGGCCGTCCGAGGACCGGTCGGCCGTGAATCGGTTCTCCGTGTGTCCGTGACTCCGTGACTTCTCGTCTCCGTTTCTTCGCGTCCCCGCTTCTTCGCTTCTTCGCTCCTTCGCGTCCGGGCTTTCGTGCGGCTCTGTAACACAGTTACACCGTCACCGATGAAGGGTAAATAGACATGCACGTAACGGAGTTCGGCAATCAAGGAGCACTGTGCCGCGATCGTCACTGACCCGCGAAGAGGTCCTGGAAACGGCTGCCACCCTGGTGAGGCGGCACGGCTCGCAGTCCCTCACCATGCGCGGGCTCGCCGCCGAACTCGGCACGGCGGTCACGTCGATCTACTGGCACGTCGGCAACCGCGAGTCGTTGCTGGACGCCCTCGTCGAGCGCACCGTGCGGGAGATGGGCACCCTCCGCCCCGTCGGCCGGACCCCGGCGTCCCGCATCGTCTCCGTCGCCCGCACTCTGCGCCGCGAACTGCGGGCCCGTCCGCATCTGATCGCGATGGTCCATGAACGGGGCCTCACCGAGCGGATGTTCCTCCCCGCACAGCAGGCCCTCGTCCGCGAGGTGCACGCCGCGGGACTGCGCGGGGCGCGGGCGGCCGCCGCGGTCCGGGCGGTGCAGTTCCACACCGTCGGCTTCCTGCTCGTCGAACGCAACCGCGAGCGTTCCCCCGTGCAGTCCCCCGGCGAGGGCGATCTGTGGACCGCGGCCGCCTCGGAGGACGACCCGGCACTGGCCCGCGCTCTGGCCCGGCCCGCCGATCCGGACCGGCTGTTCGCGGACTCCGTACGGGCCTTGGTGGCGGGGCTGCTGGCCGGCCCCGTGCAGCACGCCTCGTGCCCCGGAACCTCCGCGCCGGAGCGGGAGGCTGCCGAATAGGAGACTGTCAGTCGCGGCCCGTATTCTCTGTGACCATGCTCGACGACCGCCAGACCGCAGCACCGTGGCCGACCGCGTACCCGCAGGGGTACGCGGTCGTCGACGTGGAGACCACCGGACTCGCACGGGACGACCGGATCGTGTCCGCCGCCGTCTACCGCCTGGACGCGCAGGGCGATGTCGAGGACCACTGGTACACCCTCGTCAACCCCCAGCGCGATCCCGGTCCTGTCTGGATCCACGGGCTGACCAGCGACGTCCTCGAAGGCGCTCCGCTCTTCCCGGAGATCGCCGCCGAACTGTCCGAGCGGCTCGCGGACCGTGTGCTCGTCGCGCACAACGCGGCCTTCGACTGGTCGATGCTGGCCCGGGAGTACGCACGGGCCTCGGTCACCGCCCCCGTCGAGCACCGGCTGTGCACCATCGCGCTCTCCAAGGAGCTGCGGCTGCCGCTGCCCAACCACAAGCTGGAGTCGCTGGCCGCGCACTTCGGGGTCGTGCAGCAGCGCGCCCACCACGCGCTGGACGACGCCAGGGTGCTGGCCGAGGCGTTCCGGCCGAGTCTGCACGCGGCGGCGCGGGGCGGGGTGCGGCTGCCGCTGCTGGAGTGCCGGCCGCTGACCGAGTGGTCGGACTCCCCGGTCACACCCCGGATCGGGTACCAGCCTTCGTACGGCCACAACAGCTGGCGTCCCTCGCGCAAGCGCCCGGCGTGCCCGTATCCGAACCCCGGACGGTACGAGAAGGACAAACCCCTCATGCAGGGCATGCGGGTCGCGTTCTCCGGGGACACCTCCGTCGACCGCGAGCTGTTGGAGGACCGGGCCGTGGAGGCCGGGCTGCATGTGGCGACCAGCGTGTCCCGGCTGACCAGTCTGCTCGTCACCAACGACCCGGACTCGGCGACGTCGAAGACGGTGAAGGCGAAGTCGTTCGGTACCCCGGTCCTGGACGAGAGCGCCTTCACGCATCTGCTGCGCGACGTGGCGCCGGCCCGGACACAGCCGGCCGCGCCGTCATCGGAGTGAACCGGGGCGACTCGCCCGCCCGCCGCTCGCCCGCCGCAGCTCCGGCGTCCCACCCTGTGGCGCATGGCACGTTGCGAGGTTTGCGGAAACGACTACGGCATGTCCTTCGAGGTGCACGCGCAGGGCGCCGTGCATGTCTTCGACTGCTTCTCCTGCGCCATTCACCGCATGGCGCCCATCTGTGAACACTGCAGGGTCCAGATCATCGGCCAGGGTGTCGAGGTCGACGGGCACTGGTTCTGCGGCGGTCACTGCGCCCGCGCCGAGGGGAAGGTGGGCATCATCGACAAAGTCTGACCACCGGCCGCCGCACCCCCTTCCCCCACCCCTGCGCGATGCACCCCATGACGCAGTTGTACCGTCATGGGGTGTACCGCTTCCTGTTGACCCGGCAGTGGCTGATCCTCGCCCTCCTCTCCCTCGTGCTGATTCCCACGATGGTCGAGCTGGGCTTCTGGCAGCTGCACCGGCATGAGCACAAGGTCGCGCAGAACGCACTGATCTCCCGCAACCTCAAGGCGAGACCGGTTCCGGTCGCCTCGCTCACCTCCCCGGGCCACACGGTTCCGCGCTCCGACTACTGGCGCACGGTGACCGCCACGGGTACGTACGACACCGCGCACGAAGTGGTCGTACGCCGCAGGACCTCCACAGACGGCCGGATCGGTGTCCACGTCCTGATCCCGCTCGACCTCAAGGGCGGCGGCACGGTCCTCGTCAACCGCGGCTGGGTGCCCTCCGCCGAGAGTCAGCGCGCCTTCCCCGACGTGCCCGCCGCGCCCAGGGGCGAGGTGACCGTCACCGGACGGCTCAAGGCCGACGAGACGACGAGCGCCAGCGGCATCAAGGACATCTCGGACCTGCCGGACCGCCAGGTGATGCTGATCAGCAGCTCCCAGGAGGCCAAGAGGCTCTCCCGGCCGGTACTCGGCGGGTACATCGAGCAGACCGGCCCCGAGCCGGCCGGCGGCTCCCCGGAACTGATCGCCTCCCCCGACGACAGCTCGATCGGCCCGCACATGGCGTACGCCGTGCAGTGGTGGCTGTTCGCCGCCGGTGTTCCGGTCGGCTTCGTGGTCCTCGCCCGCAGGGAGAAGCGCGACCGGACAACGGCCGCGGCCGAGGCCGCCGCCGGGGAGCAGGAGACGTCCGGCCCGCAGCAGCCGGAACCCGCGAAGGCCTGAGCCCGACCCTGCGGCTTCCGGCCGGGCCGTCCGGGCTCCGCGTCGGCGTGACCCCCCGCTTCTCGTGGGACAGGAACTGCTTAACGGGGCCCAGGTTCGGGAACACGCCAGAACGTGACCCCACGCATCGAGGACTACGCCCTCATCGGCGATCTGCAGACAGCCGCCCTGGTCGGCAGGAACGGTTCCGTGGACTGGCTCTGTCTGCCCCGCTTCGACTCGGGCGCCTGTTTCGCGGCCCTCCTCGGCGACGAGGACAACGGCCACTGGCGGATCGCCCCGAAGGGCGCCGACTCCTGCACCCGACGCCGCTACGCGGGTGACTCCCTCGTCCTGGAGACGTACTGGGTGACCCGTACCGGCACGGTCAAGGTCATCGACTTCATGCCGCAGCGCGACCAGGAACCCGAGGTCATGCGCATCGTCGAGGGCATCAGCGGCACCGTCGACATGACCTCCGTGATCCGGCTGCGCTTCGACTTCGGCACGGTCGTGCCGTGGGTGCGCCGCTCGGAGGGGCACCGGGTGGCGGTCGCGGGACCGGATTCCGCCTGGCTGCGCAGCGAACCACCGGTCAAGACCTGGGGCCAGCAGTTCTCCACCTGCTCGTCGTTCACCGTCTCCACCGGCGAGCGGGTGGCGTTCGTCCTGACCTGGCACCCCTCGCACTCGCCCCGCCCCGATCTCGTCGACCCGTTCGAAGCCCTGGAGAACACCCTGTCCGACTGGGCCGAGTGGTCCGCACCGTGCAAGTACCGGGGCCCGTACCGGGAGGCGGTGATCCGCTCGCTGATCACCCTGAAGGCGCTCACCTTTGCCCCCACCGGCGGCATCGTGGCGGCTCCCACCACCTCGCTGCCCGAGGAGATCGGCGGCGTACGGAACTGGGACTACCGCTACTGCTGGCTGCGGGACTCCACGCTCACCCTCGGCGCCCTCATCTCGGCCGGCTATCTGGAGGAGGCCGCCGCCTGGCGCGACTGGCTGCTGCGGGCCGTTGCCGGGGACCCGGCAGATCTGCAGATCATGTACGGCCTGGCGGGCGAGCGCCGACTGCCCGAGTCGGAACTCCCGTGGCTGAGCGGTTACGAGAACTCCACCCCGGTCCGGATCGGCAACGCCGCGGTCCGCCAGCGCCAGCTCGATGTGTACGGCGAGGTCATCGACTCGTTGCGGCTCGCGCGCGAGGCGGGTCTGGACGAGAGGCCGCACGCCTGGAATCTGCAGCTCAGCCTGCTCGGCTTCCTGGAGTCGACCTGGCGCGAGCCGGACGAGGGCCTGTGGGAGATCCGTGGCCAGCGCCGCCACTTCGTGCACTCCAAGGTGATGGCCTGGGTCGCCGCCGACCGTGCCGTGCGCTCCCTGGAGAAGAACCCCTCGCTGGCCGGCGACGCGGACCGGTGGCGGGTGATGCGGGACGCCGTGCACCGGGAGGTCTGCGAGAAGGGCTTCGACCCGGTGCGGAACACCTTCACCCAGTCCTACGGCTCCCGGAATCTGGACGCCGCCACGCTGCTGATCGCCCGGACCGGTTTCCTGCCGCCGGACGATCCCCGGATGATCGGGACGGTCGACGCGGTCCGGGAAGAGCTGGGCAGCGGCTGCCTGGTCCGCCGCTACAGCACGGACGGCTCCTCGATCGACGGGCTGCCCGGCAGCGAAGGAGCCTTTCTGGCCTGCTCGTTCTGGCTGGCCGACGCCCTGCTCCTGACCGGGCGCGCCAAGGAGGCCGGAGAGCTCTTCGAGCAGCTTCTGACACTCCGCAACGATGTGGGGCTGCTCGCCGAGGAGTACGACATCGCCGGGCACCGGCAGCTCGGCAACTTCCCGCAGGCGTTCAGCCATATCGGACTGGTGGGCACCGCCATGGCACTGGCCGGGGAGGACACGCTGGAGGGCGGCACGGCAGGATAGACCCCATGGATCTTGGACTGAAGGACCGTGTGTACATCGTCACCGGAGCGACCCGGGGGCTGGGCAACGCCACCGCTCGTGCGCTGGCCGAGGACGGCGCGAGGGTGATCATCACCGGTCGGGACGAGAAGCGCGCCGAGTCGGCCGCCGCCGAGCTGGGGCCGGACGCCGTCGGGGTCGCCGCCGACAACGGCGACCCCGCCTCCGCGCAGCGCCTGCTGGACGGCGCGCACGAGCGCTTCGGACGGCTCGACGGCATTCTGATCAGCGTCGGCGGACCGGCGCCCGGCTTCGTCGCCGACAACACCGACGAGCAGTGGCAGTCGGCCTTCGAGTCGGTGTTCCTGGGCGCGGTGCGCCTGGCCAGGGCCGCGGCGGCCACGCTCGGCGAGGGCGGCGTCATCGGTTTCGTGCTCTCCGGCTCCGTGTACGAGCCGATCGCCGGGCTGACGATCTCCAACGGTCTGCGCCCCGGTCTGGCCGGATTCGCCAAGTCCCTGGCCGACGAGCTCGGTCCCCGGGGCATCCGGGTGGTCGGCGTGCTGCCGGCCCGGATCGACACGGACCGGGTGCGTGAGCTGGATGCGCTCTCGGGCGACGCGGAGGCGTCCCGTGCGGCCAATGAGGCGCGAATCCCGCTGCGCCGTTACGGGACTCCGGAGGAGTTCGGCCGGACGACGGCGTTCCTGCTCTCGCCCGCGGCGTCGTATCTGACGGGCGTCATGCTGCCGATCGACGGCGGCTCCCGGCACGGCTTCTGAACCGGGCCGCCGCACCGATGACCGGACGGGGCACCTTTCCCGCCCCCGCCCGGTCATCGCGGACAGCCGTCGCGAGGCCCGTCAGCTCACCCTTTCCGCGCGGTGCCTGACCGCCCTCAACCGCACCTCGGCCGGCAGCCGCGCCAGCCCCGCGGAATCCCGTGCATGGGCCAGCGCCTCGTCGGTGAGACGGCCGAGTGTCTCCTCCGGCGCCGCGTGCGGCTCCATCAGCAGACGGATCCTGGCGTGCGGCGAACCGCGTCGGCCGGTCAGCACGACCTGGGCGCGGGCCACGCCGTCCAGGCTTCCCGCCTCGTCGGCGAGCACGCCTTCCAGGGCCCGGCCCCGGAGCAGCGCGCCCTCGCCGTCACCGCTGTCCACCAGCACCTCGGCGAGGCGGGCCCGGCGCGGCTGGGCCAGCAGCCACCACAGGGCGAGGACGACCACGATCGCCAGGGCCGCGATCACCGCGGGCCACCACCAGCCCTCGCCGCTCCAGTGGTCCCGGTCGGTCTCGCCGAGGAGCACATCGCTCCTGCCGTACCAGGGCCACCAGGACGGCACGGAGAGGCCGAGCCCGGCGGCGAGCACCGCACCGCCGACGCAGACCAGCACCACCGCGGCCAGGCCGAGCAGGATCCGGTTGACGGTCCTGAGCAACGGGCTCACCCCTTTCTCGTGGGACGGCGGACATGCACGGACAGGCTGGGCGGTCTGGCCAGCCCCAGTTCCTTGATGCCGGTCGCGAGCACGGTGTCCAGATCGGCCCGTACGTCGTCGAGCTCGCGGAAGTGCGACACCGCACGCACCACGGCCCTGCTCCGGCTCATCCGGACCCGTACCGACTGGACACCGGAGATCTCGACGGCCCGGTCGCGCAGGGCCAGAGCCGCGGCGGGCCGGTCGAGGCCCGCCCGCACTCCGGGCCGGTCGCGGCGCATCGGCAGCACGGCGCGGAGTCCTGGGGTGACGGCGAGCACCAGCAGCCACAGTCCGATCGCCACGGCGGCCGCCGCGCCGGCCAGCACCCAGACGTCGTCCAGCGGCCGGTGGGCGAGTTCGTCGGCCAGTGTGCGCCGCCACTTCATCCCGGGGCGACCGGCCCGTACCGCCGCCACGTCGTAGAGCAGCAGACCGGTGGCGCCGAGGACCACCAGGGCGAGGACCGCCGCGGGGATACGGCGCGCGGACCAGAAGCGGCCCGCCCTGCCGTCGTCGTCCGGCCGTACGGGCACCGGGTCGTACGCGGCGCAGGAGGCGGACCGGTCGAGTTCGAGCACGTCCCCCTGTTCGGCGGGCGGGGCGGCGGGCGGCCGTCGCGTGCCGTCCTCCGGGTCCTGGGGCTCCGTCATCGGACCCTCCCCCGTGCCGCGACACCCGCTCCCGTCGGATACAGGCGCTCGACCCTTACGACGACCTCGGGCACCTCCATCCCGGCCAACGCCATCACCCGCTCGACGACATGCCGACGCACCCCGCCGCACTGGCGGCCGATGTCGGTGGGGTATCCGAGCTCCAGGCTCACCCGCACCCGGGCGGTGTCCCGGTGCACTGTGACCGTGGCGCGCGGCGAGGCGCCCTCCTCCGGCGGTTCGCCGATCGCCTCCTTCGCCGCCTGTGCGGCGATCTTCGCGACCACCCGGTCGGCGATCCTGGTCTCCCCGCGCTCACCCGCGGCCACCCGGCCGCTCACCCCCGACAACGCCGTCACCGCCGTCGGTCGCCGCGCTCGCGACTCCGGAAGAAGTCGCCGGGATCCAGGTCGCCCTCCAGGAAGCGACCGGCGACGAAGCCGATCGCCCCCAACGCCGCCACCAGCAGAAAGGCCCCGAATCCGCCGAAGTACCCGGCGAATCCGAGCGCCATGCCGGCCACCATGCCGACCACCGCCATGCTCATCGTGTGCTCCTCAACTGCCTTCGGTGGAAGGCCTACTGGAGACGTGGCTCGGGCTGGTCCTCGTCGTCGGGCTCGTCGGGCAGCTTCACATCGCTCACCGCGATATTGACCTCGACGACCTCCAGGCCGGTCATCCGCTCGACCGCCGCGATCACGTTCTCCCGTACGTCGCGGGCGACGTCGCCGATCGAGACGCCGTAGTCGACGACGATCTCCAGATCGAGCGCGGTCTGTGATTCACCTACCTCCGCCTTCACCCCGCGGGTGACGGACCTGCCACCACCGGGCACCCGGTCGCGCACCGCGCCGAACGTGCGCGAGAGGCCGCTGCCCATCGCGTGGACGCCGACCACGTCGCGCGCCGCCATTCCCGCGATCTTCTCGACGACACCGTCGGCGATGGTCGTGCGGCCACGGGTGGCCGGGTCTCCGCCACCACGCTTGATGAGCGTGCTCGGCTCCTTGTCGGGGCTGTCGGGACGGTTGCGCTGGGGGGTGTCGGTCATCGCCACTCTTCCCTTCGGGGCAGGTTGGACCTCTTTGCCCACACTAGGTGCGCTTGCCCCGTACCGCGTCATGGATGCGGCAGGCTGGGGAAATGACGACGGCTGACAGCCCGGACAGGGCCGACGGGTGGACGGCGGCGGTTCGACGACGGCTCGGACCGGGTCGGCTGATTCCCCTGGGCGGTCCGGCGGACGGGGCATGGATCTCGGAGCGGGCCGCGGTGGCGGTGCTGCGTGACGCGGTGGGCGGACCGGGTCCCGGTGCGGTGCTCGGGGAGCTCAGGATCCGGGTGGCGGATCCGGACGGGGCCCCGGCCCCGGAAGTGGAACCGCCGCCGAGCGCGCTGCCGCCGGGGCCGCTGTGGATGGAGGCGACCATGTCGGCGATGTCCGACCGGCCGCTGCCCGCGGCGGCGTCGGCGCTGCGCTCGGCGCTGCTGACGGCGGCCGGGCGGCGGCTGGGTCTGGTGGTCGCCGGGGCCGATCTCCGGGTGACGGAACTGCTGGACACCCCGGCCCGGCCGCCGGTGCGGGCGCCCGCACCGGTCGGGGTGCCCGCGGCGAGACCGCAGGGGCCGGCAGGGATCGCGGCCGCGGCTGTTCCCGGTGTCGTGACGCTGACCCGGGTGCTGGGCGATGCCGTGCACACCGGGCCCGATCATGTACGGGTCGAGCTGGCGACCGATCCGGACCATCGGGCGCTCGATGTGGCCCGTGCGGTGCGCGGCGCGGTGGCGGCCGCGGTGGACGGGCACCCCTCGGTCGCGGTGCTGGTCACGGCGGTGGTGGGACGGGACTGATCGCCGGACGGGTCGGGGGCCGGGCCCGCCCGGCGGCGGTCGTCGGTGCTCAGTCGGTGATGCCCGCCAGGTCGCGCAGTCGCCGGCCCTGCGCGGCGCGTTCGGCGGTGCGCTGCTCCTCGTAGCCACGGGAGACGGCGCCGCTCAGCAGCGCCTTGGTCTCCACGACCGCGTCGCGCGGGGCGGCCAGCAGCGCGCCGGCCAGGTCGCGGGCCGCGGAGTCCAGCTCGTCGCCGGGGACCACGAGGTTGGCCAGTCCGGTGCGCTCGGCCTCCTCGGCGTGCACGAAGCGGCCCGTGGCGCAGATTTCGAGCGCGCGGGCGTACCCCACCAGGTGCACCAGGGGGTGGGTGCCGGTGAGGTCGGGGACGAGACCGAGACCGGTCTCACGCATGGCGAACTGAACGTCCTCGGCGACGATCCGCAGATCGCAGGCGAGAGCGAGCTGGAAGCCGGCACCGATCGCATGCCCCTGGACAGCCGCGATCGACACGATGTCGTTGCGGCGCCACCAGGTGAACGCCTCCTGGTACTCGGCGATGGTCGCGTCGAGCTCGGACTCCGGGCCGCGCGCCATGTCGAGGAAGGACGGCTCGCCGTCGAACCCCTCGGGGGTGAACGCCTGCCGGTCGAGACCCGCGGAGAAGGACTTGCCCTCGCCACGGAGCACGACGACCCGCACACTGCCGGGCAGCGCCCGTCCGGCCTCCGTCAACGCCCGCCACAGAGCGGGGGACTGAGCGTTGCGCTTGGCCGGATTGGTGAGGGTCACCGTGGCAACCGCGTCATCGACGGTGAGTCGTACGCCGTCCTGGTCGAGCACAGAGTCGAGCGAGGTCATGGAGCGCCTCCGGTTCGGGTCAGTCAGCAGGTCGAGCCAGGGCCTCGCGTTTGGATCAGGCCGGGCTCGATCCAAACGAAAGATCCTAAGTGACTGAACAGTAACCACCCGATCGACATCACGATCGACCGGGTGGCCACCGCCGAAACCGGTGAGCCCCGGGACGGGCCTGACGACCCTGCCCCGATCCGCCGAGGGCCGTCAGGCCGTGGCGGCCTTCTTGCCTCGTGTCGCTCCGCCGCGTCCACGCAGCGTGACTCCGGACTCACTGAGCATCCGGTGGACGAATCCATAGGAGCGGCCGGTCTCTTCGGCCAACGCCCGGATGCTCGCACCGGAGTCGTACTTCTTCTTCAGGTCTGCCGCGAGCTTGTCGCGCGCGGCGCCGGTAACCCGGCTGCCCTTCTTCAGAGTCTCGGCCACCCGTGCCTCCTCATGGGAAGTGCGCTCTGGACTCTCATGATCACCCCTCGGGGGCTTCCTGGCCACCCATTCGGCAAGGTCCATGCAACCGGATTACCGCCCGGGGAACGGGTCTACACGACCGGAATCCCCCATTCCGTGGGGCTGTGGAGAGGGGTGGGGACAAGCCCGGGATGAACCGCCAGGTCAGGGCCACACGGGGATCGCCGCCCCCGAACGGGTGCGCCCGGCAGCCATCTGCCGGGCGCCGCGCCGAGGTACGAGACGTACTCACGCAGATGATGGATCACGCGTAGGCCGAATGATCCATTCGGAGTGGATCAGACGGTGGCCGGACGGGGATCAGGCCAGGGCGACCAGGTCCTGGTAGTCCGCACCCCACAGGTCCTCGACCCCGTCGGGCAGCAGGATGATGCGCTCCGGCTGAAGGGCCTCGACCGCCCCCTCGTCGTGCGTGACGAGGACGACGGCGCCCTTGTAGGTGCGCAGCGCGCCGAGGATCTCCTCGCGGCTGGCCGGGTCGAGGTTGTTCGTCGGCTCGTCCAGGAGCAGCACGTTGGCGGAGGAGACCACCAGGGTCGCCAGCGCGAGACGGGTCTTCTCGCCGCCGGAGAGGACTCCTGCGGGCTTGTCGACGTCGTCGCCGGAGAAGAGGAACGAGCCCAGCGTCTTGCGGACGTCGACGAGGTCGAGGTCGGGCGCCGCGGAGCGCATGTTCTCCAGCACGGAGCGGTCCGGGTCGAGGGTCTCGTGCTCCTGGGCGTAGTAGCCGAGCTTGAGTCCGTGCCCCTCGATGACCTGGCCGGTGTCGGGCTTCTCGGCGCCGCCGAGGAGCCGGAGCAGCGTGGTCTTGCCCGCGCCGTTGAGTCCGAGGATGACGACCCGGGAGCCCTTGTCGATGGCGAGGTCCACATCGGTGAAGATTTCGAGCGAGCCGTACGACTTGGACAGCCCCTCCGCCATCAGGGGGGTCCTGCCGCACGGCGCGGGCTCGGGGAAGCGCAGCTTGGCGACCTTGTCGGAGACCCGGACGGCCTCCAGGCCGGAGAGCAACCGCTCGGCACGCTTGGCCATGTTCTGCGCGGCGACGGTCTTGGTGGCCTTGGCGCGCATCTTGTCGGCCTGCGAGTTGAGGGCCGCGGCCTTCTTCTCGGCGTTCTGCCGCTCGCGCTTGCGGCGCTTCTCGTCCGCCTCGCGCTGCTGCTGGTAGAGCTTCCAGCCCATGTTGTAGATGTCGATCTGCGAGCGGTTGGCGTCGAGGTAGAAGACCTTGTTGACGACCGTCTCGACGAGCTCGACATCGTGGGAGATCACGATGAAGCCGCCGCGGTAGGTCTTGAGGTAGTCGCGCAGCCAGACGATCGAGTCGGCGTCGAGGTGGTTGGTCGGCTCGTCGAGCAGCAGGATGTCGGCGTCCGAGAACAGGATGCGGGCCAGCTCGACGCGGCGGCGCTGACCGCCGGAGAGCGTGTGGAGCGGCTGTCCGAGCACCCGGTCGGGCAGGCTGAGCGCGGCGGCGATGGTGGCGGCCTCGGCCTCGGCGGCGTAACCGCCCTTGGTGAGGAACTCCGTCTCCAGGCGCTCGTACTTCTTCATCGCCTTCTCACGGGTGGCGCCCTTGCCGTTCGCCATCCGTTCCTCGTTCTCACGCATCTTGCGCAGGATCTCGTCGAGACCGCGGGCGGAGAGGATGCGGTCCCGGGCGAGTACGTCGAGGTCACCGGTGCGCGGGTCCTGCGGGAGGTAGCCGACCTCGCCGGAGCGCGTGATGCTGCCGCCCGCGGGGTTGCCCTCGCCCGCCAGGCACTTGGTGAGCGTGGTCTTGCCCGCTCCGTTGCGGCCGACGAGGCCGATCCGGTCACCCTTGGAGATGCGGAAGGAGGCGGACTCGATGAGGATGCGGGCGCCGGCGCGCAGCTCGATGCCGGAAGCGGTGATCACGGTAAAACTCCAGGGCGGTGTGGACGGCGGACGGGACGATGACTGAGTTCGACTCGACGCCGCTACTCATGCACAGGGAGATTTGCCATGGGGGTCAGTCTACTGGCGGTGTGCAACTTCTTTTCCGCATGAGTTCACGGCACTTGCCGAGGCTCGCTCAGCGCTGCCGCCCCACTCCACCGCGCGACCAAAAAGGGCATCGCCGAGTGAACTGCCCAATACTCGGCGGAGGTGGCGAGACCACCACGGCCGGAGCAGAGGGTGGTGCCCCATGCAGTTCGACGACGACGCGGACCTGGACACGTCCGAGGTCCAGGACGTGCGCGGCAGCCGCGTCCCCGGCGGCAGGGCCACCGTGGGCGGCGGCATCGTGGGGCTCGTCGCGCTGCTGCTGGGGCTGTTCTTCGGTGTCGGTCCCGATCAGCTCGGCCTGTCGTCCGGCGGCTCGGGCACGACGGCGACCGCCTCGTCGGCCGCGCAGGTGCAGCGGACCTGCCGGACCGGGCAGGACGCGAACACCAGGGAGGACTGCCGGATCGTCGCGGTCGTCAACAGCGTGCAGGACTACTGGGGGCAGGAGTTCCGGCGGCGGGGCGGAACGTACACGGACGCCCGGACGGTCCTGTTCACCGACCGGATCGGCACCGCGTGCGGCTCCGCGACCTCGGCGGTCGGGCCGTTCTACTGTCCGGGCGACCGGCAGGTCTATCTGGATCTCGGGTTCTTCGACGAACTGCGGACGAAGTTCGGCTCCGGCGGCGGCCCGTTCGCCCAGGCGTACGTCGTCGCCCATGAATACGGACACCATGTGCAGGACCTCATGGGGACGCTGAGCCGGGCGCAGGGCGGTCGCGCCGGCGCGAACAGCGACGCGGTCAAGATGGAGCTGCAGGCGGACTGCTACGCCGGGGTCTGGGCGCATCACGCGACGACGACGCCCGACGAGTCGACCGGTCGGCCGCTGATCACCTCGCTGACGCGGTCGGACATCCGGGACGGGCTGGACGCGGCCGCCGCGGTCGGGGACGACCGGATCCAGGAGAGGTTCCAGGGCCGGGTCACGCCGGAGTCCTGGACGCACGGTTCGTCCGCGCAGCGGCAGCAGTGGTTCACCGCCGGATTCCGCCGCGGCGACATGGCCGACTGCAACACCTTCCGCTGAACCCGGCCGTTCGCCCGACCGCGGGGCGGTCTCCCTGCCGGGCCGGGTGGGACGGGCCAGGCCGGGCCGTTGTCGGTGGCCGATGGAAGACTGGGACCAGATCTGAGACGCAGATCACAGAATTCGGGGAAGCGCTTCATGGAGTACGGGAAGAGGTGAGCGCCATGGCAGGCGCACCGGCCGGCGTTCCGACGATCTATCCGACGATTCTGTACGACGACGCGAAGGCCGCGATCAAGACGCTGACGGAGGGCCTCGGCTTCACCCAGGAAGCGGTGTACGAGGGTGAGAACAACCAGGTGCTCCACGCGGAGCTGTCCTGCGGCAACGGCAGGGTGATGCTGGGCTCCAAGGGGCGTGAGGGTGTCTTCGCCAAGGCGATGCGGGACGCGGGACCGGCCGGTGTCTACGTCGTGGTGGACGAGGTCGACGCGCATCACGCCCGCGCCGTGGAGCACGGGGTGGAGATCCTGATGCCGCCCACGGACCAGGACTACGGCTCGCGCGACTACATGGCGCGGGACGCGGAGGGCAATGTGTGGAGCTTCGGGACGTACGCGCCGGGGTCGGCCGGCTGAGGGTCTGTCGGGTGGTCTCGGACCGGACGGCGGACGCGGTCCGGTGCGTGCGGTTCTGAGGCGGACGAGGGAGTCGGATGGGGTCTCCCCTGCTCGAACGCGGCTGAGAGCTCGGGGAAGGAGCGTCGGCGACCGACGACGCGGGAAGCATGCGCACCGGACCGCGCCCGCCCGGTCGGAGGCCACCCGACAGGCTCTGACGGCCGGACGGGCCCGGGACCGGGCCCGTCCGGCGCGGACACACCCGTGCTACGCGCCGCCCGTGTGCACCTGGAACGCGGCCCGGCGCATCGCCTTGGCCAGCGCGGGATCCGGGTGCGCGGCGGCCAGGGCGACCAGGACCTGCACGGTACGCGGGTGTCCGACGGCCCGTACCTCGTCCAGCAGCGCCGGGACGGTGCCCTGGACGGCCGAGTCGAGATGGCGGACCAGCAGCCCGGTCTCCCCGTGGTCGGCGACGGCCGCGGCGGTGTCCACCCAGAGCCAGGTGGCCTCCTCCCGGCTGAGGACGTCCTGGGCGTCCTCGGGGTCGGTTCCCTCGTACTCGGCCAGCCACAGCAGTGCGTAGGGGCGCAGCGAGGGGTCGTCGGCGACGGAGCGCACCTCGGGTTCGGCGGGGGCGCCCACGACCCGGAGCGCCTCGAAGGCGAGCCCGCGCAGCAGCGCGTCCTCGCCCCGGGCGACGGCGAGGAGTTCGGCGACGGCGCTGCCGACGGGGCGGGCGGCGAGCCAGGCGCGGTACTCGTCGCGGGCCGGGCCGGGGGTGAGCCGGGCGCAGCCGAGGAGCATGTCGGCGGCGGACTGCTCGATGTTCCCGGCCGGGCTCTGCGCCGCCACGCAGATCTGTTCCAGCTTGACCCAGACCGCCCAGTTGCCGAGCGGGGTGAGGGTGGCGTGCCCGGCGCCCAGGGTGAGCGCACCGACGGCGGCCAGCCCCTCCAGGGCCCAGTCCAGCAGAAGGGCGACCAGGGCGGCGGGGTGTGCCGCGGGGGCGGCATCGGCCGGTCCGGGCACCGCCTGCGGTCCGTACGGCACCTCGCAGCGTTCCTCGTGGAGTTCCGCGACGCGCTGGCCGAGAAGGTCCAGGAGGGCGGGCACGGTGACCGGGCCGGCCGAGAGCTGGAGGAGGGAGAGCACCTGCGGCACGGCCTCGACGGCCTCGGCGACCGCGGTCGACTCGATGCCGTCGGGCGCGGGGTGGACGAGCGACCAGGCGTCGAAGAGCGCCACCCAGCCGCGCAGCACGGCGGAGTCGTCGCGGTCCCAGGCGCGCAGCCGCCAACCGGGACGTGCGGTGCCCCCGTGCAGTTCGACGAGTCCGGCGAGGCGGGCCCGGTCCCAGCCGGAGCGCACCTGGGCCGGGGACAACTCCAGGGCCGTCGCGGCCCGTTCGAGAGCGTGGGCGGCCGGCGGCGGAGCGCCGGGGATCGCGCCGTCCGCCGCCCAGCGGGCGATCCGTACGGCGTCGGCGAGGGCCGTCCTGGCCTGGCGGGCCAGTTCCGCCCGGGGTGGGGTGCCCTCCGGGGGGCGCGGGGCCGGCCTGGTGCGCCGGGTGGTCACGGCCTTGCGAGCGGTGGCGAGGGGTCGCGGGCGGACAAGTCGCAGCCTGGAGTCGCGCGGAGTACGGGACGTCACGGGGAGCAGTCTTGCCCCTGACGGCCCGAAAGCCCAAACGGAACCTTGATTCGCGGGCGGTGGGGTGCCGGGCCGGCTCCGGCACCGAACGGCCGATCCCTCGCATCGGCTCACATCAGAGGCGTGAGGAAGCGGCGCAGGATCTCTTCGTAGTGGACCGGATCGGCATTCCACATCGCCGCATGCGGAGCCTGCGGTACGGCGTGCAGCGCCACGAGTTCCGGGCGACGGGCGGCGAGATCGCGGGAGGGCTGCCAGGGGGCCAGGGTGTCGTCCGGGCCGTGGAAGATCAGGGTCGGGGCACGGAGCGCCGATGCGATCGAGTCGTCCAGGAGCCGGGCGCCGTGCAGCCCGGTCTGCCCCTGCGCGGCCCGTACGGCGAGCGGCAGCAACACGGCGGGGACGCCGCGGGCGGCGGCCAGGGCGCGCAGCGTGGCGGCCCAGTCCAGGACCGGGGAGTCGAGGACGAGGCCGCCGATCCGGTCGCGCAGCGCGGAGTTGACGGCCGCGTGCAGCGCCATCGAGGCGCCGGTGGACCAGCCGTGCAGGACGACCTTCTCGGCCCCGTACCGCACGGCGAAGCGGATCGCCGCGTCCAGGTCGCGCCATTCGGATTCGCCGAGATGGGCGAGGCCGTCGGGGGAACGCGGGGCCCCGGCGTCACCGCGGTAGGCGAGATCGAGCACGGGCAGCCGCAGATCGTGCAGGAACCCCATGACGTTCATGGGGTGTTCCCAGGTGGTCCCGAGCCCGTGCACGGTGATCACCCAGGTGTCGCGGGGGCCGGGCAGGAACCAGGCGGGCAGGGTGCCGAGTTCACCGGGGATCCCGACCTCCTCGTATTCGAGGCCGAGGGCCGAGGCGGGGTCGCCGCTGTGCAGCTGCGGGGTGATCCGGACCTGGGCGCCGGGTTCCAGGCTGCCTCGGTCGACGCGTTCGAGTCTGCGGACGACGGTGTCGGGGGCGTGGTGGGCGTGTTCGATCACCGGGCCGACCACGGCGTGGAGGTCGTCGCCCACCAGTCCGTATGTACCGGGCCGCAGGGCGGCGAAGGAGCGGGTCAGGGTGATCTGCCCGGCGGCCGTGGCATGCACGGTGAGTCTGCGGTCGGCCGGGAGCGGTCGTCCGGACGGCGCCCTGAGGGCGGCGTCGCTGGCGTACCGGCCGGCGGCGACCGCTGCCGCACCGACGCCGAGGATCGTGGTGACGGCTGCTGCCGTGACTGTTGCCGGGCGCACGGCTCCAGTGTCGTGGGGTGTTGTGCACCCTGCCAGCGGACGGGGCCGTCCGGTGGCCCGGTGGGGGCGGGACCGGCCGGGTCAGCCCGGCTGTCCGTACCCCTTCAGTGCTTCCTGTACGTCGCGCAGCTGGGCCGCGGAGAGGAGGTTCGGGGTCCGTCCGGGTACGGAGCTCGCGGCGAGCCAGAGCCGGCAGAGCCATTCCAGCTGGGCGGTCCGGTCGTACGCCTCTTCGAGGGTGGCTCCGTGGGTGACGGTCCCGTGGTTCTGGAGCAGGCAGCCCGTGCGGTCCCGCAGGGCGGCGAGCATGTTCTCGGCCAGCTCCTCGGTTCCGTAGCGCGCGTAGGCCGCGACCCGGACGGTGCCGCCGAGCATGGCGGCGGCGTAGTGGACCGGGGGCACCTCGGGGACCAGGGTGGAGACGGCCGTGGCGTGCACCGCGTGGGTGTGCACGACAGCGGCCGCGTCGCTGTTCCGGTAAATCGCGAGATGGAGCGGGAGTTCGCTGGTCGGGGCCAGTTCGCCGAGGACTCGGTTGCCCTCCAGATCGACGCCGACGACGTCTTCGGGGCCGAGCCTCTCGTACGGCACTGCGCTGGGGGTGACCAGGACCGTCCCGCCGACCCTGGCCGACACGTTTCCCGAGGTTCCCACGACGAGGCCGTCCGCCGCCGTCCTGCGGGCGGTGGCGACGACCGCGTCCCAGGCCCGTCCGATCGCGTCCCGCTGCTGATCGCTCATGCGGAGATCCTGTCAGCCCGGATGCCGAACGGACATGCGATCGGCCACAGAAGTCACAAACCGGTGAAGTTCTCAAAAGGGGTGTCGGGGGCCGAAATCAGCCCCCTGGAGGCCCCGTCCCGGGCACGTGCCGCACCGGGGAGGACAAACAGCGTGACCCGCCTCCGCTTCGAGTCACCACAGTGCCCTTCTCAGTTCATCTTCCGTTCACCCAGGTTGCCTACGGTCCACGTGCCAATGACGTCGAACGATTGCCTGGGTAAATGGAACACATCACGCTGCTCCTCGCGATTGTGATCGTGACAGCTCTAGTGTTCGATTTCACGAACGGTTTCCACGACACCGCCAACGCGATGGCGACGACCATCTCGACCGGTGCGCTCAGACCGAAGACAGCGGTGGCCATGTCCGCCGTTCTCAACCTCGTCGGCGCGTTCCTGTCCGTGGAGGTCGCCAAGACGATCTCCGGCGGGATCATCAACGAGGACGGGTTGCGGACAGAAGTCATCTTCGCGGCACTCGTCGGCGCCATTCTCTGGAATCTGCTGACCTGGCTGGTCGGACTGCCGTCCAGCTCCTCGCACGCCCTGTTCGGCGGCCTGATCGGTGCCGCCGTGATGTCGGCGGGCTGGTCGTCGGTCAACGGCGGCACGGTCGTCACCAAGGTTCTGCTCCCCGCCGTCGCCGCCCCGATCGTCGCCGGCCTGGCCGCGCTGCTGGCCACCAGGCTGACGTACCGGATCGGCGGGAAGATCCGCAACGACGCCCAGGAGAAGGCCACCGCCAAGGGCTACCGCGCCGGTCAGATCGCCTCGGCCGGACTGGTCTCCCTCGCCCACGGCACCAACGACGCGCAGAAGACCATGGGCATCATCACCCTGGCCCTGGTCACCGGCGGCGTCCTGCACCCCGGCGCCAACCCGCCGGTCTGGGTCATCGTCGCCGCCGGTACGGCCATCGCGCTCGGCACCTACCTGGGCGGCTGGCGCATCATCCGCACCATGGGCAGCGGCCTCACCGACCTCAGGCCGCCGCAGGGCTTCGCCGCCCAGACCAGCGCGGCCACGGTCATCCTGGCCTCCTCGCACCTCGGCTTCTCCCTCTCCACCACCCAGTCCTGCTCCGGCGCCGTCATGGGCGCGGGTCTCGGCCGTCAGGGCGGTGTGGTCCGCTGGTCCACCGCCACCCGGATGTTCGTCGCCTGGGGTCTGACCCTGCCGGCCGCGGGCCTGGTCGGCGCGGGCGCGGAACTCCTCACCAAGCAGGGCACCTGGGGGGTCGTCGTCGTCGCGGCGCTGCTGGTCGCGGGCTCCGGCTCGATCTGGCTGGTGTCGCGCCGCAAGCCGGTCGGCCACGGCGACGTCGCGCCGGCGGACGGCGCGGCCGAGCCCGCAGGCGTCGTCACCACGGCCATCGCCGCCGTCAGCCCGCCGCCCACCGCGGCCCAGGCCACGGCCCAGGACCTCAAGACCACCATTCCGGCCCCGGCCGGAACCCCCCAGGACCCGGCGCGACCCGCCACCGTCTAGTGCCGTGACCGGCAATGTTTGCCCCGTGAGGAGTGTCGTCCAGTGCGTGCGATCGCAAGGCGGCCGGAAGTCCTTGTAGCGGAGCTACCAGGACTTTTGGCCAACGCCGCGAGCGTGCGTGCTGGACGGCGCGACGGGGCAAAGCTTGCCGGGAGAGGCACTGGGCCGGCCGTCCAAAGAGCGTCCGGCAATCGGAGGGCGGCGTCGCGGCATCTGCCGCGTCGTCGTCAATCGCCGTGGCGCCGCCGTGACTCAATCCTCCGCCGTGCGGCTGCACGCACCCAACCCCGTGCCTTCTCCCACCCCCCGATTGTCGGACGCTCTAAGGATTCAGCATGAACATCGACTGGGCAGCCCTCGGCTCCGTCTTCGGCGTCTCCCTCGTTGTCACCGTCGCACTGGTGGGTCTCTTCACCCTGGGCATCGTCGGTCTCTCCAAGCAGCCCGAACCGGCGGCGCAGGGCGGCTCCGGCGGCTCGCTGCTGCTGGCCCGCGCCGGCGCGTACATCTGCTTCGGGCTGTGCGCGGCGGCGGTCGCGTACGGGATCTATCTGATCGTCGCCTGAGCCCTCCCCCGCGCACTCCCCGACGGGCCGGACACACCTCGTGTGGCCGGCCCGTTCCGGCGTGCCCGGCACGATGTGGGCCTCAGCACACTGCGCCGACGCAGGTCAACGGCAAGTTGACGGGCGTTCGCGGAGCGTGGTGGACTGCCGGAGCCAATTACGGCGACAGCAGAGGAAGCCGGTGCGAATCCGGCGCGGTCCCGCCACTGTCACCGGGGAGCAGTCCCCCACACCGGAAGTCACGGCGCGCGCGAGCGGGCTGGAAGGCCGGGGGAACTGCGGATCCGGGAGCCAGGAGACTCTCGTCGCCGGTCACGTCGAACCAGGGCGCGGACCCTGAGTGAGGACATATCGCCATGCCTGGCTGCCGTGCGTCCGTTGCTGTGGCGCTCTCGTCGAGAGCCGCCTGTACGAAGGTCCTTCGAGGCGCGTCGGCCGGTTGAGCCGTGCGTGCCGACCGCATCTTCGCGTACGGCGCCACGGCCGGTCTGATCGGCGACCTGCTGCTCGGTGACCCCCGCAGGGGGCATCCGGTCGCCGCCTTCGGGCGGGCCGCGGCGGGCGTCGAACGCCGTCTGTGGCGCGACCACCGCGGGTGGGGCGCGCTGCACACCCTCGTCCTGGCCGGGGGCGCCGCGGGTGGTGCCGCGCTGATCACCCGTGCCGTGCGCGGCCGTCCCGCCGCCCGTGTCGCGCTGACCGCGGCCGCCACCTGGTCCGTCGTCGGCGGTACGTCCCTGGGGCGTGAGGCCCTGACGATCGGTGACGCCCTGGCGGCCGGCGACATCGGCTCGGCCCGCGAACGGCTGCCGCATCTGTGCGGACGCGACCCGCACTCCCTCGACGGACCGCAGATCGCCCGCGCCGTGGTGGAGTCCGTGGCCGAGAACACCTCGGACGCGGTGGTCGGCGCCCTGGTGTGGGGCGCGCTGGGCGGGGTGCCGGGGCTCGTCGGCTTCCGGGCCGTCAACACCCTCGACGCCATGGTCGGCCACAAGTCCCCCCGCCACCGGCGCTACGGCTGGGCCTCCGCCCGCCTCGACGACATCGCCGGCTGGCCCGGTGCCCGGCTCACGGCCCTGCTCGCCGTGGCCGCCGGGGGGCGGCCACGTGGCGCGGTACGGGCCTGGCGGGCCGACGCCGCCAAGCACCCGAGCCCCAACGCGGGCCCGGTGGAGGCCGCGTTCGCGGGCGCGCTCGGCGTGCGGCTCGGCGGGACCCTCGCGTACGGCGGAAGGGTCGAGCACCGCCCCGTCCTCAACGGGGCACAGGGCCGGGCGGTGGAGACCGAGGACATCGAACGCGCGGTACGGCTGTCGCGCCGGGTGAGCGCGCTCGCCCTGGGCGTGTGCGTGGCGGGACGGCTGGGCGCCGGCCTCGCCGCACGACGCATCGCGGGGCGCCGGACCGCGGCAACTGCCGCGGCAGGGACTCGGATCGCAGGACGGAGACATACATGAGCGGCGGGCTGCTGGTCGCCGGAACCACCTCGGACGCGGGCAAGAGCGTCGTCACGGCGGGCATCTGCCGCTGGCTCGTGCGCCAGGGCGTGAAGGTGGCGCCGTTCAAGGCGCAGAACATGTCGCTGAACTCGTTCGTCACCCGCGAGGGCGCCGAGATCGGGCGCGCCCAGGCCATGCAGGCCCAGGCCGCGCGGGTGGAGCCGTCCGCGCTGATGAACCCCGTCCTGCTCAAGCCCGGCGGCGACCGCTCCAGCCAGGTCGTCCTGATGGGCCGGCCGGTCGGCGAGATGAGCGCACGCGGCTACCACGGGGGCCGGCAGGAAGCGCTCCTCTCCACGGTCGTGGACTGTCTGGAGCGGCTTCGGGGCACCTATGACGCAGTGATCTGCGAGGGGGCGGGCAGTCCGGCCGAGATCAATCTGCGGCGCACGGACATCGTGAACATGGGCATCGCACGAGCGGCCCGCTTCCCGGTGGTGGTCGTCGGCGACATCGACCGCGGGGGCGTCTTCGCCTCCTTCTTCGGTACGACGGCGCTGCTCGACGCCGAGGACCAGTCGCTGATCGCGGGCTACCTCGTCAACAAGTTCCGCGGTGACGTGTCGCTGCTGGAGCCGGGCCTGGAGATGCTGCGCGGGATCACCGGACGGCGGACGTACGGGGTGCTGCCCTTCGCCCACGGCCTCGGCATCGACGAGGAGGACGGGCTGCGGGTCTCGTTGCGCGGGACCGTGCGCGAGTCGGTCGTCGCGCCGCCGCACGGCGAGGACGTGCTGCGCGTCGCCGTGTGCGCCGTACCGCTGATGTCGAACTTCACCGATGTGGACGCGCTGGCCGCCGAACCGGGCGTCGTCGTGCGGTTCGTGGACCGCGCCGAGGAGCTGGCCGACGCCGACCTCGTCGTCGTGCCGGGCACCCGCGGCACCGTGAAGGCGCTGGCCTGGCTGCGCGAGCGCGGTCTCGCCGACGCCCTGGTCCGGCGCGCCGCCGAGGGCGGACCGGTCCTCGGCATCTGCGGCGGCTTCCAGATCCTCGGCGAACACATCGAGGACGAGGTCGAGTCGCGGGCCGGGCACGTCGACGGCCTCGGCCTGCTGCCCGTACGCGTCCGCTTCGACCGCGAGAAGACCCTCGCCCGCCCCTCGGGCGAGGCGCTCGGCGCCCCCGTCGAGGGGTACGAGATCCATCACGGCGTCGCCGACGTACACGGCGGCGAGGCGTTCCTGGACGGCTGCCGGGCCGGCGCCGTGTGGGGCACCCACTGGCACGGCTCGCTGGAGAGCGACGAATTCCGCCGCCGCTTCCTGACCGAGATCGCGCGGGCCGCCGGCCGACGCTTCGTCCCCGCCCCCGACACCGCCTTCGCCACGCTGCGCGAGGAACAGCTCGATCGCCTCGGCGACCTCATCGAGGAACACGCGGACACCGACGCGCTGCTCCGGCTCATCGAGTCGGGCGCGCCCTCAGGACTTCCCTTCATCGCCCCCGGAGCACCTGGAGCACGCGCATGAACGCACCTACGAGCACCGTGCTGTTGCTGTCGACCGCCGACACGGACCTCCTGGCCGCCCGCGCCTCCGGCGCGCCGTACCGGATCGGCAACCCCACCCGCCTCGACGCCCACGAGGAACTCCCCGCACTGATCGAGGGTTCCTCCGTCGCCGTCGTCCGTCTCCTGGGCGGCAAACGCGCCTGGGAGGACGGGCTGGCCGTCCTCAAGGCGTCCGGCATCCCCACCGTGCTGCTGGGCGGCGAGGCCGTGCCGGACGCGGAGCTGATGGCCGAGTCGTCCGTGCCGGCCGGTGTCGTCGCCGAGGCGCTGCGCTACCTCGTGGAGGGCGGCCCCGGAAACCTCGTGGAACTGGCCCGCTTCCTCTCCG
This sequence comes from Streptomyces sp. NPDC093149, assembly GCF_044754145.1. Classification (NCBI taxonomy): domain Bacteria; kingdom Bacillati; phylum Actinomycetota; class Actinomycetes; order Kitasatosporales; family Streptomycetaceae; genus Streptomyces; species Streptomyces sp. NPDC093149. The sequence continues at coordinate 419,958 of NZ_JBIVON010000007.1, read as the reverse complement.
ACACCGTCCTGCTGACCGGTCACGGCTTCGCCGAGCCGCAGACGATGCCCGAGTGGGGCCTGCACGGCGGCCGTGAGTTCGTCGAGGGCCGCCCGACCGTCGGCGTGCTCTTCTACCGGGCGCACCAGCTCTCGGGGAACACGTCGTTCGTGGACGTCCTCTGCGACGCGGTCGAGGCACGCGGCGCCAACGCCCTGCCGGTGTACTGCGGTTCGCTGCGCGGCGCGGACGCCGGTCTCTACGAGCTGCTCGGCAGGGCGGACGCCCTGGTCGCCACGGTCCTCGCGGCGGGCGGCACCCGCGCGTCGGACGCCTCCGCCGGGGGCGACGACGAGGCCTGGGACATCGGCGCGCTGGCCGATCTGGACGTTCCGGTGCTGCAGGGCCTGTGCCTGACCTCCTCGCATGCCGCGTGGGAGGCGTCGGACGCCGCGCTCTCCCCCATGGACGCCGCCATGCAGGTCGCGATCCCCGAGTTCGACGGCCGGCTGATCACCGTCCCGTTCTCCTTCAAGGAGCAGGGACCCGACGACGTGCCGGTGTACCGCGCCGACCCCGAGCGCGCCGCGCGTGTCGCCGGTATCGCGGTGCGCCACGCCGCTCTCAAGCACAAGGCGAACGCCGAGAAGAAGCTCGCGCTCGTCTTCACCGCCTACCCGACCAAGCACTCCCGCGTCGGCAACGCCGTCGGCCTGGACACGCCCGCGTCGGCGGTACGGGTCCTGGACGCCCTGCGGGAGGCCGGTTACGCGGTCGACGGGTACCCGGACAACGGCGACGAGCTGATCCACCGTCTGATCGAGGCCGGTGGGCACGACGTCGAGTGGCTGACCGAGGATCAGCTCGCGGCCGCCCCCGCGCGGGTGCCGCTCGCCGACTACCGGGCCTGGTTCGACACGCTGGAACCGGGGCTGCGCGACTCGATGCTGGAGCACTGGGGCGAGCCGCCGGGTTCGCTGTACGTGGACGGGGACGAGATCGTCCTCGCCTCGCTGCAGTTCGGGAACGTGGTGGTGCTGATCCAGCCGCCGCGCGGCTTCGGCGAGAACCCGATCGCGATCTACCACGACCCGGACATGCCGCCGTCGCACCACTACATGGCGACGTACCGCTGGCTGGAGAACTCGTTCGGCGCGGACGCCGTCGTCCACATGGGCAAGCACGGGACGATGGAGTGGCTGCCGGGCAAGGGCCTCGGCCTGTCCGCCGGCTGCGGACCCGACGCCGTACTCGGCGAACTGCCGCTGATCTACCCGTTCATCGTCAACGACCCGGGCGAGGGCACCCAGGCCAAGCGACGCGGACACGCCACGGTGGTGGACCATCTGGTGCCGCCGATGGCCCGTGCCGACACCTATGGCGACCTGGCCAAGCTGGAGCAGTTGCTCGACGAGTACGCACTGGTCAGCGATCTCGACCCGGCCAAGGCTCCCGCGGTGCGGGCGCAGATCTGGACGCTGGTGAAGGCCGCCGAGCTGCACCACGACCTCCATGTCGACGAACAGCCGGGCGACGACGACTTCGACTCGTTCGTCATGCACATCGACGGCTACCTCTGCGAGATCAAGGACGTCCAGATCCGCGACGGTCTGCACGTCCTCGGCGGCGGTCCCGTCGACGAGGCGCGGGTCAACCTGGTGCTGGCCGTGCTGCGCGCCTCCCAGGTGTGGGGCGGCACGGCGAACGCGCTGCCGGGGCTGCGGGCCACGATCGCCGGGCACTTCGGGCTCAGCGAGAAGGAGTTGCTGGCCGAGCCCGGCGCCGCGGTCAAGGTGCCGGTCGAACTGACCGAGCTGGTCGAGGGTCCGGCGCGCACCGGATCCGACGCGATCGATCTGCTGGAGCGGCTGTGCCGCCGGCTCGCGGAGGGCATGGAGGAGCGCGGCTGGGACATCGCCGCCGCGGCGGGGCTGGTGCGGGACGTGCTGGGCTTCGAACTCCCGGACGCGGTGGCCGTGCTGGGCTTCGCGTGCGAGGAGGTCGTACCGCGGCTGGCGCGGACGACGGACGAGATCGACCACATCCTGCGGGCCCTGGACGGCGGTTTCGTACCGGCCGGCCCGTCCGGATCGCCCACGCGCGGGCTCGTCAATGTGCTGCCGACGGGACGCAACTTCTACTCCGTGGACCCGAAGGCGATTCCGTCGCGGCTGTCGTGGGAGGTCGGTCAGTCGCTCGCCGACTCCCTGATCGCCCGGTATCTCACCGACACGGGCGACTACCCGAAGTCGGTCGGCCTGACCGTGTGGGGCACCTCCGCCATGCGTACCCAGGGCGACGACATCGCGGAGATCCTGGCGCTGCTCGGCTGCCGGCCGGTGTGGGACGACGCCTCGCGGCGGGTGACCGGGTTCGAGGTCGTGCCGGTGAGTGAGCTGGGGCGCCCCCGCATCGATGTGACGGTGCGGATCTCCGGGTTCTTCCGCGACGCGTTCCCGCATGTGGTGGGGCTGATCGACGACGCGGTGCGGGCCGTGGCGGAGCTGGACGAGCCGGCCGACGCCAACTACGTACGGGCGCACGCCGACGAGGACACGGCGGTCCACGGCGACCGGCGGCGGGCCACGGCACGTGTCTTCGGGTCCAAGCCGGGGGCGTACGGGGCAGGGCTGCTGCCGCTGATCGACGCGCGGAACTGGCGCAGCGACGCGGACCTGGCCGAGGTGTACGCGGTCTGGGGCGGTTACGCGTACGGGCGCGGGCTCGACGGGCGGGCGGCGCGCGGCGACATGGAGACGGCGTTCCGGCGGATCGCGGTGGCGGCGAAGAACGTCGACACGCGCGAGCACGACCTGGTCGACGCGGACGACTACTTCCAGTACCACGGCGGCATGGTCGCCATGGTGCGGCATCTGACCGGCGAGTCGCCGGAGGCGTACGTCGGTGACAGCGCCACGCCGGACCAGGTGAAGACGCGGACGCTGGGCGAGGAGACGCATCGCGTTTTTCGGGCGCGGGTGGTGAATCCGCGGTGGATGGCGGCAATGCGGCGCCACGGCTACAAGGGTGCCTTCGAGATGGCCGCGACCGTGGATTACCTCTTCGGGTACGACGCCACGGCGGGGGTCGTCGACGACTGGATGTACGAGAAGCTCAGCGCGGAGTACGTCTTCGACTCGGAGAACCGGGACTTCATGCGGAAGTCCAATCCGTGGGCGCTGAGGGGCATCACCGAACGCCTGCTGGAAGCAGCGGATCGGGGCCTTTGGGCGGAGCCGGACCAGGAGACCCTGGACCGGCTCCGGGCGACCTACCTCGAACTTGAGGGTGATCTGGAGGGAGAAGCGTGATCTCCCTGGAAAACCCCGCGGTGGCGGGGAGCACGTCATCCCGCGCAGTGCCCACGGGTTCGACTTCGGACCACCCCCGCGTCGGCGGGGACTACGGCAACAGCCTGGCAGCCTCCTCAGACTGCGGCGCCCTGCCAGTGCATCAGCCACTCGAAGGAGTGATCGCAGCGTGAGTACCCCGTTTCCCTTCACCGCCGTCGTCGGGCAGGACGATCTCCGGCTCGGGCTGCTGCTGAACGCCGTCTCTCCCGCTGTCGGCGGAGTGCTGGTGCGTGGCGAGAAGGGCACCGCCAAGTCCACGGCCGTGCGCGCCCTCGCCGCGCTCATGCCCGAGGTCTCCGTCGTCCCCGGCTGCCGGTTCTCGTGCGACCCCGCATCGCCCGATCCGGCGTGTCCGGACGGCCCCCACGAACCCGGGACCGGCGAGTCGCGCAAGGCGCGCACGGTCGAGCTGCCCGTCGGCGCGTCCGAGGACCGGCTCGTCGGCGCGCTCGACATCGAGCGGGCGCTCGCCGAGGGCGTGAAGGCCTTCGAGCCGGGGCTGCTCGCCGACGCGCATCGCGGGATCCTGTACGTCGACGAGGTCAACCTCCTCCACGACCACCTCGTGGACCTGCTGCTGGACGCCGCCGCCATGGGCGCCTCGTACGTGGAGCGCGAAGGCGTCTCCGTACGGCACGCCGCACGTTTCCTGCTCGTCGGGACGATGAACCCCGAAGAGGGGGAACTGCGACCGCAGTTGCTCGACCGGTTCGGGCTGACCGTCGAGGTCGCCGCGTCCCGCGAGACCGATCAGCGGGTCGAGGTCGTGCGGCGACGCCTGGCGTACGACGACGATCCGGCGGGATTCGCCGCCATGTGGGCCGACGAGGAGGGTGCGTTGCGCGCCCGGATCGTCGCCGCGCGGGCCCTGCTCCCCGAAGTGCGCCTCGGCGACAAGGCGTTGCGGCAGATCGCGGCCACCTGCGCAGCCTTCGAGGTCGACGGGATGCGCGCGGACATCGTCATGGCACGGACGGCCACGGCGCTGGCCGCGTGGGCGGGACGTACGGATGTGCTCGCCGAGGACGTGCGGCAGGCCGCTCTGCTCGCGCTCCCGCACCGGCGTCGGCGCAACCCCTTCGACGCGCCGGGCCTGGACGAGGACAAGCTCGACGACACGCTGGAGCAGAACAGCGGCGAGGACGACGACCCGGATCCGGACGGCCCCGGTGGCGGCGGCCGTCCCCCGCGGGGCGACGGCCCCGACACGCCGCCGCAGCCCGAGGGCGAGGCCGGCGACACGCCCGCGCAGTCCGTGCCCGAGCAGGGGCAGGGCCAGGGGCAGCGGTCTTCCGGGGGCGGTGAGCAGCAGCCCGTACGCGCCGCCGAGCCGTTCCGTACGAAGATGCTGAGCGTGCCCGGTCTGGGCGAGGGCGCGGCGGGGCGGCGGTCCCGGGCGCGTACCGAGCACGGCCGTACGACCGGCGCACGGCGTCCGCAAGGCGCCCTGACCAAGCTGCATCTGGCGGCGACCGTGCAGGCCGCCGCCCCGCATCAGCGGGCACGCGGGCGGTCGGGGCGGGGACTGGTGGTCCGGCGGGACGATCTGCGGCAGGCGACACGGGAGGGGCGCGAGGGAAACCTCGTGCTGTTCGTGGTGGACGCCTCCGGGTCGATGGCCGCCCGGCAGCGGATGAGCGCCGTGAAGGGTGCGGTCCTTTCGCTGCTGCTGGACGCGTATCAGCGGCGGGACAAGGTCGGGCTCATCACCTTCCGGGGCAGGGACGCCGAGGTGGTACTGCCTCCGACGTCGTCGGTGGACGCGGCGGCGGCGCGGCTGGAGATGCTGCCGACCGGGGGACGCACCCCCGTGGCGGCCGGGCTGCTGAAGGCCCATGAGGTGCTGCGGGTGGAGCGGCTGCGCGATCCGTCGCGGCGGCCGTTGCTGGTCGTGGTGACCGACGGGCGGGCGACCGGGGGGCCCGAGCCGGTGGCGCTGGCGTCGCGGGCGGCGCGGCTGCACGAGGCCGAGGGCACCGCCTCCGTCGTCGTGGACTGCGAGTCGGGGCCGGTACGGCTCGGTCTCGCGGGAGGTCTCGCGCGCGATCTGGGCGGTACCGCCGTCACGCTCGACGAACTGCGGGCCGACTCGATCGCCGGGCTCGTCAGGGACGTTCAGGGAACCAGCAGGAGGGCCGCGTAATGCCGCAGGGACAGCCGACCACCGTGCCGGACGACGGGCTCACCACCCGTCAGCGCCGCAACCGCCCGCTGCTGGTGGTGCACACCGGGATCGGGAAGGGGAAGTCGACGGCGGCCTTCGGGCTGGCACTGCGCGCCTGGAATCAGGGGTGGCCGATCGGGGTCTTCCAGTTCGTCAAGTCGGCGAAGTGGAAGGTCGGCGAGGAGAACGCGCTGAAGGTCCTCGGGGCCAGCGGCGAGGGCGGGTCCGTCGCCTGGCACAAGATGGGCGAGGGCTGGTCGTGGGTGCAGCGCGACAAGCAGCTGAACAACGAGGAGGCGGCGCGCGAGGGCTGGGAGCAGGTCAAGCGCGACCTGGCCGCCGAGACGTACCGGCTCTACGTACTCGACGAGTTCGCGTACCCGATGCACTGGGGCTGGGTCGACACCGACGAGGTGATCGAGGTGCTGCGGAGCCGTCCCGGTACGCAGCATGTGGTCATCACCGGGCGCAACGCGCCCGAGAAGCTGGTGGCGGCCGCCGACCTGGTGACCGACATGTCGAAGGTCAAGCACCCGATGGACGCCGGTCAGAAGGGTCAGCGGGGCATCGAATGGTGAGGGGCCCGCGGTGAACGTTCCGCGTCTGGTGATCGCCGCGCCCGCTTCGGGGAGCGGCAAGACCACCGTGGCCACGGGGCTGATGGCGGCCTTCGCGGGGCGGGGTCTTGCCGTGTCCGCGCACAAGGTCGGGCCCGACTACATCGATCCCGGGTACCACACGCTGGCCACGGGACGCCCTGGGCGCAACCTCGACGCGTACATGTGCGGGTCCGAGCTGATCGCCCCACTGTTCGCGCACGGGGCGCTGGGCTGCGACCTGGCGGTCGTCGAAGGTGTGATGGGGCTGTACGACGGGGCGTCGGGGGAAGGCGAGCTGGCGTCCACCGCCCAGGTCGCGAAGCTGCTGCGGGCGCCCGTGGTGCTGGTCGTCGACGCGTCGTCGCAGTCGCGGTCCGTGGCCGCGCTGGTGCACGGCTTCGCCTCGTGGGATCCGCGGGTGCGGATCGGCGGGGTGATCCTGAACAAGGTCGGCTCCCCGCGGCACGAGGCGCTGTTGCGGGACGCGTTGGACGAGTCGGGCGTGCCGGTGCTGGGGGTGCTGCGGCGGACGGAGCGGGTGGCCGTGCCGTCGCGGCATCTGGGGCTGGTGCCGGTGGCCGAGCGACGGGCCGACGCGTCGGCCGCCGTGGCGGCGATGGCGGACCGGGTGCGGGCGGGATGCGACCTGGACGCGCTCATGGCGTTGGCCCGGTCGGCGCCCGGGGTGCCGGGTGAGGTGTGGGACGCGGCCGGTGCGGTCGCCGGGTGCGGCGGGCCGGTTGCCGGGGCCGCAAGGGTCGCCGTCGCGGCCGGGCCCGCGTTCACGTTCTCCTACGCCGAGCACACCGAGCTGCTCGCCGCCGCCGGGGCCGAGGTCGTGCCGTTCGATCCGTTGCGGGACGAGGCGTTGCCCGAGGGCACTCGGGGGCTGGTCGTCGGTGGCGGATTCCCGGAGGTGTACGCGTCGGAGCTGTCGGCCAACGAGGCGCTGCGCAAGGCCGTTGTCGAGCTGGTGGAGTCCGGGGCGCCGGTGGCTGCCGAGTGCGCGGGGCTGTTGTATCTGGCCCGTTCGCTCGACGGACTGCCGATGTGCGGGGTGCTCGATGCCCGGGGTCGGATGTCCGAACGGCTGACGCTCGGCTACCGGGAGGCCGTGGCGGTCTCCGACAGCGTGCTGGCGGCGCCCGGGACGCGGGTGCGCGGGCACGAGTTCCACCGGACCGTGCTGGAGCCGGGCGCCGGGGCGCAGCCGGCGTGGGGTCTGCATCAGCCGGAGCGCCGTGTGGAGGGGTTCGTCCAGCAGGGCGTGCATGCCAGTTATCTGCATACGCATGGGGCTTCGGCGCCCGGTATGGCCCGCCGATTCGTTGAGAGGTGCAAGGGATGAACCACGGTCACGGTACGAGCAGGCTGGTCGGCGTCGGTGTCGGGCCCGGTGACCCGGAGCTGGTGACCGTCAAGGGCGTGAACGCGCTGCGTGACGCGGCGGTCGTCGTCGTGCCGGTGATGGACACCGGTGAGCGGGGGCGGGCCGAGACGACGGTGCTGCACTACGTGTCGGCCGACAAGGTCGTGCGGGTGGTGTTCGCGCTGAACGAGCGGACGGACCGGGCGCGCCGGGAGGCGGCGTGGGACGCGGCGGGCGAGCGGGTCGCGGAGCTGCTGCGTACGCACGGTTCGGTGGCGTTCGCGACGATCGGCGACCCCAATGTGTACTCGACGTTCACGTATCTCGCGCACACGATCGGTGAGTTGCTGCCGGGGACGGCCGTGGAGACCGTGCCGGGGATCACCGCCATGCAGGATCTGGCCGCCCGCAGCGGTGCGGTGCTGACGGAGGGCACGGAGCCATTGACGCTGGTGCCGGTTACCGCCGGGGCCGCGGTCCTCAAGGAGGCTCTCGAAGGTCCGGGAACGGTCGTCGCGTACAAGTTCGGGCGGCTGGCCGCGGAGGTGGCCGCGGCGCTGCGGGAGACGGGACGTGCCGAGGACGCGGTGTGGGGTTCGGCGCTCGGGCTGCCCGAGGAGTCGATACGGCCGGCGGCGGAGCTGGACGAGGGGCCGTTGCCGTATCTGTCGACGCTGATCGCGCCCGCGCCGCGCGACGGCGGGCGGGGTGGGAAGTTGTGAGGCGCCGGGGTCCGGCACGGTGGTCAGTCCGCGATGCCCACCACCAGCCAGATGAAGCCCACACCCGCCACGGTGCACAGCAGCGTGGAGCGGGCCGGATGTGCGTGGTGTGCCTCGGGCAGGATCTCGGCGGCGGCGAGGTAGAGCAGTACACCGCCGAAGAAGCCGAGATAGCAGCCGAGCGCTTCCTCCGGAAGGGTGAACAGCAGCGTGGTCGCCGCGCCCACGAGCGGTGCCAGGGCGTCCGCGAGCACCATGGACACGGCCTTGCGGCGGGCGTTCCCGTACAGGCTGGTGACCGTGTAGGTGTTGAAGCCGTCGGCGAAGTCGTGCGTGATGACGGCGAGGGCGACGGCGGCTCCCATGCCGGCGCCCACCTGGAAGGCCGCACCGAGCGCGACACCGTCCATCAGGCTGTGGCCGACCATCGCCGCCGCTGCCGTGAGTCCGACCTGCGGCACCCTGCCCTCGCCCGCGCCGTGTGCCGCCTGGCGTACGGCGAGCAGACGCTCCACCAGATGGGCGGCCAGGAAGCCGCCCACGAACAGCAGCAGGGCCGCCGGGACGCCGAAGACCGGATCGCCCGCGGCACCGATCGCCTCCGGCAGCAGATCCAGGCCGACCACGCCGAGCATCAGTCCGCCGGCGAAGCCGAGCACCAGGTGACGGCGGTCGGTGACGCGTTGGGCGACCCAGCCGCCGGCCAGGGTCATCAGGAACGCGCCGAGCGCGACGAACACCGCCATGCGCTCTTGCTAGCCGATTGACCCCGGTGCGCGCATCTCACCGCGCCCTGTCTCACGTCCCGCCCGTCTGTCCGCTATTCCGCCTTCCCCGCTTTCTCAGCTTTCTCCGCTTCTCTCGTTTTCCGTTTCCCGAAAGGACCCCGTCCCATGTCCGAAGCAGTCGACGCAGCCGGCACGGTCGCCGCGCCCACCCACGGCAAGGTGACGTTCGTCGGTGCCGGCCCCGGCGCCGCCGATCTGCTGACCTTCCGGGCGGCGCGGGCCATCGCGGACGCCGACGTCGTCATCTGGGCGGCCAGCCTGGTGCAGGCGGAAGTTCTGGAGCATGCCCGGGAGGGCGCGGAGATCCTCGACTCGGCGCAGATGTCGCTGGAGCAGGTCGTCGCCGTCTACGAACGCGCGGCGGCCGAGGGGCTGAAGGTGGCCCGTATCCACTCCGGCGATCCGGCGCTGTGGGGCGGCACGCAGGAACAGGTCGACCGCTGTGCCGGCCTGGGGGTCGCGGTCGAGATCGTGCCGGGGGTGTCGTCGTTCTCCGCCGTCGCGGCGATCGCGCAGCGGGAGCTGACGATTCCGGAGGTCGCGCAGTCCGTGATCCTGACCCGTCTCGGTGGCGGCAAGACGCCGATGCCGCCGGGCGAGGAAGTACGGGAATTCGCGCGCCACGGCACGACGATGGCGCTGTTCCTGTCGGCCGCCCGGTCGGGCCAGCTCACCCAGGAGCTGCTGGAGGGCGGCTATCCGACGTCGACGCCGGTCGTGATCGCGTACCAGGCGACCTGGCCGGAGGAGCTGATACTGCACTGCACGATCGGAACCCTGGAGGAAACGGTCAAGGAGCACAAGCTCTGGAAGCACACCCTCTTCCTGGTCGGCCCGGCGCTTTCGGCTTCGGGGACACGCTCGCATCTCTACCACCCGGGGCACTTCCACGGCTTCCGCAAGGCCGACAAGGCGGCGCGGGCCGAACTGCGCGCCCGGCGGTCCGGCTCGTGAACCCGGTCTTCGGCATGGGGACCGCGCCGATCCGGGTCTTCGGTACGGGGACGGGTCAGCCGCTCGGTTCCGATGCCCAGGACGCGCTGGCCTCGGCCACGTTGGTGGTCGGCGCCCGGCGTCATCTGGAAGCCGCGGGGCTGCCGGAGCAGGTCGAGCGCATCGTGCTCGGCCCGCTGGCGCCGGCGCTCGACCGGATCGCGGAGCATGCGCACGGGGGCGGGGCGCGGGTGATCGTGCTGGCCTCCGGTGACCCCGGGTTCTTCGGGGTCGTACGGGCGCTGGCGGAGCGTTTCGGGGCGAGCGCGCTCGATGTGCGGCCGGGTTCGCCCTCCGTCGCGGTCGCGTTCGCCCGGCTCGGGCTGGCCTGGGACGACTCGGTCGTGGTCAGTGCGCACGGCCGTGATCCGCGTACCGCGGTGAACGCGTGTCTGGCGCACCCGAAGGTGGCCGTCCTGACCGGGCCCGGCGCCGGGCCCGGTCAGCTGGCGGCCGGGCTGGTGCACGGTGCCGAGGGGCGCACCCTGGTCGTGGCGACGGCGCTCGGCGATCCGGAGCGGGAGCGCGTCGAGCGGCTGACCCCTGCCGAGGCGATGGCCCGCGACTGGCCGGATCCGGTGAGTGTGGTGCTGTGCCTGGACGAGTCCCGGGTGCTCTCCCCGGTACGGACCGTCGCGGGGCCGCCCGCGGGGCCGGGCGGATGGGCGCTGGACGAGACGGAGTTCGAGCACCGCGACTCGATGATCACCAAGTTCGAGGTGCGGGCGCTGGCGCTGGCCCGGCTGGGGCCGCGCACCGGTGACCTGGTGTGGGACATCGGTGCGGGTTCGGGTTCGGTCGCGGTGGAGTGCGCGCGGCTCGGCGCGGCCGCCGTCGCCGTGGAGAAGACCCCGGACGGGGTCGAGCGGATCAGGGCGAACGCGGCCGCGCACGCGGTGTATGTGCGCGCGGTGCACGGCTCCGCGCCCGCCGTGCTCGACGCTCTGCCCGACCCGGACGCGGTGTTCGTCGGGGGCGGCGGGCGTGAGCTGCCCGCCATCGTGACGGCGTGCGCCCGGCGGGCGCGGCGCTCGGTGGTGGTGGCGCTGGCGGCGCTGGACCGGGTGCCCGAGGTCCGGGCGGCGCTGGCCGGTGCCGGGCTCGTGCCCGAGGGCGTGCTGCTGCAGTCCTCCCGGCTGGCGCCGCTGCCCGGTGAGGTGACGCGGCTCGCCGCGACCAACCCGGTCTTTCTGCTGTGGGGCACCCGCCCCGCGGTCCGTGCAAGTGAAGGAGCAACCCAGTGATCGGCCTGATCTCCGCCACGGCGGCGGGCACCGTCGCCCGCGACCGGCTGGCCGCGGCCTGGCCCGGCCGCACCGTGGTCTACGAGGGACCGGTGCGCGAGGCCGTGCAGCGGGCGTTCGCCGAGTGCGAGCAGCTGGTGTGTTTCCTGGCGACGGGGGCCGTGGTGCGGCTGCTGGCGCCGCTGCTGTCGGACAAGGCCTCGGACCCGGGTGTCGTCTGCGTCGACGAGGCGGGACGCCATGCGGTGGCGCTGCTCGGCGGGCACGGCGGCGGGGCGAACGCGCTGGCCGGGGCGGTCGGTGAGGTGCTGGGCGCGGCGCCGGTCGTGACGACGGCGACGGACGCGACGGGGGTGCCGGGGCTGGACATGCTGGGCCTGCCCGTGGAGGGCGACGTGGCGGGGGTGTCGCGCGCGATGCTCGACGGGGCGTGGGTGGAGCTGCGTGCTGATGCGGTGTGGCCGTTGCCGCCGTTGCCGGCGAGTGTCTCCCCCGGCGCCGGGGGTGGTGCGGTGCTGCGTGTCACCGACCGGATCGTGGAACTCGGGTCGCGGACCGCTGTGTTGCGGCCCGCGTCACTCGCCGTCGGGGTCGGCGCGTCCAAGGGCGCTCCGGCCGAGGAGGTCCTCGGGCTGATCCGGGACGCTCTGCGCGAGGCCGGGCTGTCGCCGCTGAGCATCGCGGAGTTGGTGACGGTCGACGCGAAGGCGGACGAGCCGGGGATCGTCGCCGCGGCCTCGCAGCTCGGCGTGCCGCTGCGGACGTACGCCGCGGACGAGTTGGCCCGTGTCGAGGTGCCCAATCCGTCCGACGCGCCGCTCGCCGCCGTCGGGACACCCTCCGTCGCGGAGGCCGCCGCACTCGCCGCGGGGGGCGAACTCCTCGTACCGAAGCGGAAGTCGAACCCCGTGGAGGGGCGGGCCGCGATGGCCACGTGTGCGGTGGTGCGCCGGGCCCCGCGCGGGCGCCTGGCCGTCGTCGGTCTCGGCCCCGGCGCACGCGATCTGCTGACGCCGCGCGCCCGTGAGGAGCTGCGACGGGCCTCGGTGCTGGTCGGGCTCGACCAGTACGTCGACCAGATCCGGGACCTGCTGCGGCCCGGCACCACGGTCCTGGAGTCGGGGCTGGGCGCCGAGGAGGAGCGGGCCCGCACCGCGGTCGCCGAGGCGCGCAAGGGGCATGCGGTGGCACTGATCGGCAGCGGTGACGCGGGCGTGTACGCGATGGCGTCACCCGCGCTCGCCGAGGCCGGTGCCGACATCGACGTGGTGGGTGTGCCGGGCGTGACGGCCGCGCTGGCGGCCGCCGCGATCCTCGGCGCCCCACTGGGCCACGACCATGTGTCGATCAGCCTCTCCGATCTGCACACGCCGTGGGAGGTCATCGAGCGCCGGGTACGGGCCGCGGCCGAGGCCGACATCATCGTGACCTTCTACAACCCGCGCAGCCGGGGCCGTGACTGGCAGCTCCCGAAGGCCCTGTCGATCCTGTCCGGGCACCGGGAGGCGGCCACTCCGGTCGGTGTCGTACGCAATGCCTCGCGCCCCGACGAGAGCAGCCGGGTGACCTCACTGGCGGCTCTGGACCCGGCGACGGTGGACATGATGACGGTCGTCACGGTGGGCAACACGGCCACCCGGGAGATCGCCGGCCGCATGGTGACGCCGCGCGGCTACCGCTGGCAGTCGGCCACCGCGGCCCCGGCACAGGAGGGAGCCGAGTGAACCGGCCCTGGGAGAGAACCGTCCACCCCATCGAGCAGGAGTCGTACCGGCGGCTGCGCGCCCGTCTGGACACCTCGCACTTCCCCCCGCTGACCCGGGCCGTCGTGGAGCGGGTCATCCACTCCGCGGCGGATCCGGCGTACGCGACGGACCTGGTCTGCGACGAGGCGTCGCTCGTCGTCGCGCACGCGGCGCTGCACGCCGGCGCTCCGGTCGTCACCGACGTGGAGATGGTCGCGGCGGGCATCACTCGCCGCGAGACCGTGTGCCGTCTCAAGGAGGCCAGGTCCGCTCCCGGGCTGACCCGTTCGGCACACGCGATCCGGCTCGCGTACGAACAGGTCGGGCCCGGCGCGATCTGGGTGATCGGCAACGCGCCGACCGCACTGGAGGAACTGCTCGTCCTCGACACCGCGCCCGCGCTCGTCATCGGGCTTCCGGTCGGCTTCGTCGGCGCGACCGAGTCGAAGGCGGCATTGCGCGAGAGCGGCCTGCCCGCCGTGAGCAATGTGTCCGAGAAGGGTGGCTCGGCGGTCGCCGCCGCCGCCCTGAACGCCCTGCTGTACCACCCCGTACCCCCCACGAACACCGAGGAGAACCTGTGACCACCACGTCCGACCGGCCCGCACTGCTCATCGCCGGACACGGCACCAGGGACGAGGGCGGGGCCGCGGCGTTCCGTGACTTCGTGACCGAGCTGGGCGAGCGCCACCCCGAACTGTCCGTCGCGGGCGGCTTCATCGAGCTGTCCCCGCCGCCGCTCGGCGACGCCGTGACCGAGCTGGTCGAGCGCGGTGTGAAGCGCTTCGCCGCCGTGCCGCTGATGCTGGTGTCGGCCGGGCACGCCAAGGGGGACATTCCGGCGGCGCTGGCCCGTGAGAAGGAGCGTCACCCCGGCATCTCCTACACCTACGGCCGCCCGCTCGGCCCGCACCCGGCGCTGCTGAAGGTGCTGGAGCGCCGGGTCGACGCGGTGCTCGGCGACACCGACCGGTCCGAGGTGACGGTGCTGCTGGTCGGGCGCGGTTCGACCGACCCGGACGCCAACGCCGAGGTGCACAAGGCGGCGCGGCTGTTCTGGGAGGGCCGTGGCTACGCGGGGGTGGAGACGGCGTTCGTCTCGCTCGCGGCCCCGGACGTACCGTCCGGTCTCGACCGTTGCGTGAAGCTGGGTGCCGGGCGCATAGTCGTTCTGCCGTACTTCCTCTTCACCGGCATCCTGCCGGACCGGGTGCGTCATCAGACCGAGGAGTGGGCCGCCGCCCACCCGGAGCTCGATGTCCGCTCGGCCGAAGTCATCGGTGCGGCCGAGGAATTGTACGACCTGGTCATGGAGCGCTACCGGGAGGCCGTCGAGGGCGATCTGCGGATGAACTGCGACTCATGCGTGTACCGGATCGCGCTGCCGGGCTTCGAGGACAAGGTGGGGCTGCCGCAGCAGCCGCACTTCCACCCCGACGACGACGGCCATCATCACCACCACCCCCACGGCGGTCATGCACACTCCCACTGAAAGTCCCGACGCGGCAAGCGCGGGCACGCACGATCTGCGGCACCACGGTGACGCGGAAGTACGGGGACGGGGACGGGATCTGACCGATCTCGCCGTCAACGTACGGGCGGATACGCCCCCGGCCTGGCTGAGGGCGCGGATTGCTGCATCGCTGGGCACGCTCGCCGCCTACCCGGACGGGCGTCCGGCGCGGGCGGCGGTCGCGGCCCGGCACGGGCTTCCGACGGAGCGCGTGCTCCTGACGGCGGGGGCGGCGGAGGCGTTCGTGCTGATCGCACGGGCGTTGCCGGCCCGCCGTCCGGTCGTGGTCCATCCGCAGTTCACCGAGCCGGAGTCGGCGCTGCGCGCGGCCGGGCACGAGGTGCGGCGGGTACTGCTGTCGGCCGAGGACGGCTTCCGGCTGGATCCGGCGGCCGTGCCCGAGGACGCGGATCTGGTGGTGGTCGGCAATCCGACCAACCCCACGTCGGTCCTGCATCCGGCGGCGGTGCTGGAGCAACTGGCGCGTCCCGGGCGGACGCTGGTCGTCGACGAGGCGTTCATGGACGCGGTGCCGGGCGAGCGCGAGGCGCTGTGCGGGCGTACGGACGTCCCCGGGCTCGTGGTGCTGCGCAGTCTCACCAAGACCTGGGGGCTCGCGGGGCTGCGGATCGGTTACGTACTGGCCGCCCCGGAGACGATCCGCGTGCTGGCGAAGGCGCAGCCGTTGTGGCCGGTGTCGGCCCCGGCGCTGGCTGCGGCCGAGGCGTGCGTGGAGCCGCGGGCCCTGGCCGAGGCGGCCGCCGCGGCGGAGCGGATCGCGGTGGACCGGGCCCATCTGGTCGCGGGGCTGAGGGAGTTCACCGAAGTGCGGGTGATGGAGCCGGCCGAGGCGCCGTTCGTGCTGGTGCGCCTGGAAGGGGCCGACGAGGTACGGGAGCGGTTGCGGGCGCTGGGGTTCGCGGCGCGGCGTGGGGATACGTTTCCGGGGCTCGGTCCGCAGTGGCTGCGGCTGGCGGTACGCGACCGTGCGACGACCAATCGCTTCCTGCAGGCGCTCGACCAGGCGCTGCAGACGCTGGCCGCGGTCACGCGCTGAGAGCCTGTCGGGTGACCTCGGACCGGGCGGTCACGCCCTGGCGCGCACGCTTCCCGCGTTGTCGTCGGTCGCCGACGCTCCGCGTCGACTCCGTCCTCCGCCTTGGAATCGCACGCACCAGACCGCGCCCGCGATCCGATCCGAGGTCACCCGACAGGCTCTGAGCCGACGGCTCGCGGGGAGCGGCGTTCCGTTGCGCGAACGCCGCTCCCCGCCCCCCCTGGCCCACGGGCGCCCCCTCGCGCCCCGGGCCCCGAGCCCCGAGCCGAGCGGCTCAGTCCTGGGCGCGCCGCCTGGCCATGACCATCGCCCCGGCGCCCACGGCCAGCAGCAGGGCCGCGCCGCCCGCGATGTACGGGGTCGCCGAACTGCCGCCCGTCTCCGCGAGGTTGGAGTCGGGGGCGTGGCCGGTGCCGGTCTGGGGCTTCACATCGCCGCCCGTGCTGCCGCCGCCGGAAGTGTTCGCGCCACTGGTCCCGCCGTTGCCGGAGCCGCCGTCGCTGGAGCCACCACTGGTGGAACCGCCGTTGCCGGAGCCGCCGTCGCTGGAGCCACCACCGGTCGAACCGCCGTTGCCGGAGCCGCCGTTGTCACCGCCGCCCGGCTCCCCCTTCGGCGTCTCGCAGGTCGCCTCGGCGAGCGTGACCTCGCCCTGCACATCGGCGACATTGAGCTTGAGCGGATTGACGGAGACCTTCAGCTGGAGCGCTGCCGCCGCGGCGGTGCGCGAGGTGGTGTGCGTCTTCGACAGGTCGAGGGTCACCTCTCCGACGCCCGGCACCTTCACCTGTGTGGTACCGCCCGCGGCGAGGCTGATCCGCTTGCCGAGGATCGTCACGTGCCCGAGCACGTTCGACTCGGCGACCGGCTTCCTGCCCACCTCGCAGACCGCCTTGGAGGTGACCTGCTCGACCTCGATCAGCGAGAGCAGCGGCAGTCCGGGCACATGCACACGGGCCTTCGCCACATTGCTGTACCCCTCGGCCTTGTGCTTGCCGACGGTGGCCCTCGCGGTGGCCACATCGGCGCTCAGGACGCTGAACGGCCGTCCGTCGTCCACCCCGTCGAGCCGGACGCTCAGCGCGGTCCGGTCGGCGCTGGCGGGCGCCTGCACCTCGTTGAGCGTGGCCTTGAGCGGCACATCGATCGTCTTGTTCAGGAGCGAGACGTCGAGTGCGGTACGGAGCACGACCGCGCTCGCCTTCCCGTCGCCGGTGGTCGTGGTGGTCGCGGCGGCGGCGTGCGCCGGGGCCGCGGCCAGCAGGGCGACGGGAGCGACGGCGACCGCCAGGGCGGCCAGGCGGAAGGTATTGCTGTTCAAGATGGTGGAACCCCCACATGAGACATGGAGCCACCGGCGCCGTCCAATGGGGGACATCGCGGGCACCGGTGACCTCGACCCCGAAAGCTTTACGCACGGAGGGTGAACTGGCAGACACCTGACGTGAGTTCACCCCAAAGGGGGGTTTTCGCGTTTGTATTCGAATATCTCGGTACGTTCGTTCCTCGCAGTCACCCGATCCGCCGAGCGTGGAGGGCTCGGAGGCCGACTGCGCCGGGGTGCGCGCGAAGATGGTTCAACGACGCGGCGGGGACGCGGTAACTGCCTGTCAACGCGACGCCCCCGGGCCGGAGCGGCCCCGCGATCCGACAGGCTCTCAGCCGATCACCCGCCCGTTCAGCACCACCCGTCGCGGCGCCGCCAGCACCCGTACGTCCGCCCGCGGATCCTCGTCGTACACCACCAGGTCCGCCGGAGCGCCCTCCTCCAGCACCGGCCGCCCGAGCCACCGACGCGCGCCCCAGGTGGTCGCGGACAGCGCGTCCAGGGCCGGGATGCCCGCCTTCACCAGCTCGGCGACCTCGTCCGCCACCAGCCCGTGGGCGAGCACCCCGCCCGCGTCGGTGCCGACGAAGACCAGAATCCCTGCGTCGTACGCGGCGCGCACGGTGTCGTAGCGCCGCTCGTGCAGCCGCCGCATATGCGCCGACCAGCGGGGGAACTTGGCGTCGCCACCCGCCGCGAGCGAGGGGAACGTGGCGATGTTCACCAGGGTCGGGACGATCGCGACACCGCGCTCGGCGAAGAGCGGAATGGTGTCCTCGGTCAGCCCGGTGGCGTGCTCGATGCAGTCGATCCCGGCCTCGACGAGGTCGCGCAGCGAGTCCTCGGCGAAGCAGTGCGCGGTGACCCGGGCACCGAGCCGGTGCGCCTCGGCGATGGCCGCCTCGACCGCCTCACGCGGCCAGAGGGCGGTCAGGTCACCCACCTCCCGGTCGATCCAGTCACCGACCAGCTTCACCCAGCCGTCACCCCGGCGCGCCTCCTGCGCGACGTACGCGACCAGTTCGTCGGGCTCGATCTCGTGGGCGTAGTTCCGGGTGTACCTGCGGGGCCTGGCGATGTGACGGCCGGCCCTGATGATCTTCGGCAGGTCCTCCCTGTCGTCGATCCACCGGGTGTCGGCCGGCGAACCCGCGTCCCGCAGCAGCAGCGCACCTGCCTCCCGGTCGGCCAGGGCCTGCTTCTCGCTGGTGGCCGCGTCGACGGCGCCGTGATGGTCGAGCCCGACGTGGCAGTGCGCGTCGACCAGGCCCGGCAGCGCCCAGCCGGTGACGGTCACCGCGTCGTCCGCGCCGGCCGGCCTTTCGTACGAGATCCGTCCGTCGACGGCCCAGAGCTCGTCCCGGACGTCCTCGGGACCGACGAGCACCCGCCCCTTCACGTGCAGCACCCGCGGTGCCGTGTGATCACTCATGAGCAGCACTGTACGAGGCGGGGTGCGGCCCCCTGGGTACGCTTCGAGACAAACCCCGTCCGTACGCGGCACCCGCGCCGCGCCGAGCCGATCCGAAGAGAGCACCACCGTGACGCACCCCTTCCTCGACCTCGCCCCGCTCACCGCCGCGCGCTTCGCGGCCATCGAGAAGCGGGTGGCCGGCCTCCTCGCCACCGAGCAGGACGTCGTCATCATGCAGGGCGAGGCGCTGCTCCCCCTCGAAGGCTGCATCCGGGGCAGCGCCCGGCCCGGCTCGACCGCGCTGAACGTCGTCACCGGCCCGTACGGGCAGACCTTCGGGAACTGGCTGCGGGACTGCGGTGCCAATGTGGTCGATCTGGCGGTTCCGTTCCACACGGCGGTCACCGCCGACCAGGTCGCGCGGGCGCTGGCCGAGCACCCGGAGATCGACTTCGTCTCCCTGGTGCACGCCGAGGCGGCGACGGGCAACACCAATCCGGTCGCCGAGATCGGTGAGGTGGTCCGTTCGCACGGGGCCCTGTTCATGCTGGACGCCGTCGCCTCGGTGGGCGCCGAGCCGCTGCTGCCGGACGTGTGGGGCGTCGACCTCTGCGTGATCGGCGCGCAGAAGGCGATGGGCGGCCCGGCCGGGGTCTCGGCGGTGTCGGTGAGCGAACGGGCCTGGGAGCGGATCGCCGCCAACCCCGAGGCCCCGCGCCGCTCGTACCTCTCGCTCCTGGACTGGAAGGAGCGCTGGATCGACGGCGGCCGCAAGGCGCTGCTGCACGCCCCCGCCCAGCTGGAGATGCTGGCCCTGGAGGCCTGTGTGGAGCGGATCGAGACCGAGGGCCTGGACGCGCTGACGGCCCGGCACGCCTCGGCCGCCGCGGCGACCCGTGCCGGCGCGGTGGCTCTCGGCGGCGGGCTGTCGCCGTACGTGCACGAGGCGAAGGAGGCGGCACCGGTCGCGACCACGCTGCGCGCCCCCGCGGGGGTCGACGCCGCGGAGCTGGTCGCGCGGGCGCTCGCGGCCGACCCGTCGCTGCCGCTGATCGCGGGTGGCGGGGCGCTGTCCAAGGAGATGATCCGGGTCAATCACTACGGTGTGGATGCGACGCGGGGCGCGGTGCGGTCCTCGCTCGCGGCTCTGGGGGCGGCGCTGGCCGATGCGGGCCGGCAGGTCGACTTCGAAGCTGCCCGCAAAGCCGTTTCGGAAACCTGGCCGAGCGAGTAGATCCACTCCGGGACATCAATATTCCACAAATGCGGGGAGCTGCTCCATTCAGAGCAGCTCCCCGCATTCTTCTGCCCGCTTTGCCGACCCCTAAACACCTGAGTTTTCCGGCGTCCGACTCGCGACCGATCCACGCAATTCCGTTGCGCCACAGGAGAGTTACGACCTTGTGACCGACTCCACAACGCGACCGCTATGCCGGATAAATAACCACCAAAACGGTAGAAAACGCAGCCGGATCGCACTGGCGCACGCGCCCGCGTGATAACACGACGGATCACCCCGCCCAACCCCTTGCGTCGATGCAATTTGAGAATTTGCTGGGTAAATTCAATTCGCATGACCGCCGCACCAGCAGATTTTGCACGTGCCCGAAGCGAATTTCTCACCATCGACACCCCACGAGTGGAGGACGGGGCCGCGATCTGGCGCATCGCCCGCGACTCCGAGGTCCTGGACCTCAACTCCTCGTACAGCTACCTGCTGTGGTGCCGTGACTTCGCGGAGACCTCCGTGGTCGCCCGCGACGAGACCGGCGAACCCATCGCCTTCGTGACGGGATACCTCCGGCCGGACCGCCCCGGGACCCTCGTCGTCTGGCAGGTGGCCGTCGACCACGGCCGCCGCGGGACCGGACTGGCGGGAAGGCTGCTGGACGCACTGACCTCGCGGGTCGCCGCCGCACAGGGGCTGGCCTCGGTCGAGACGACCGTCACCCCGGACAACACCGCGTCGGACCGGCTGTTCACCTCCTACGCGCAGCGCCACGACGTCGCCCTGGAACGCGAAGTGCTCTTCGAGGGCGAACTGTTCCCCGAGGGAACGCATCTGCCGGAAGTGCTGTACCGCATCGGTCCCTTCCACACCTGAGCGCGTCCGCTGTT
This sequence comes from Streptomyces sp. NPDC093149, assembly GCF_044754145.1. Taxonomy (NCBI): domain Bacteria; kingdom Bacillati; phylum Actinomycetota; class Actinomycetes; order Kitasatosporales; family Streptomycetaceae; genus Streptomyces; species Streptomyces sp. NPDC093149. The sequence goes on along the minus strand of NZ_JBIVON010000007.1, from coordinate 399,573 downwards.
CCGTCTCCGGGCGCGTCGGCCGCCACCGTGTCCGCCTGCCCCGGCCGCTCCGTTCCCGAGCCCCCGCACCCCCGCACCGTCGTCCGTCACACCCCCCTCAAGCAGGAGATCCCCCTGTGACCATCACCCCGCCCGCACTGAGTGTCTTCGAGACCCTGGAGTCGGAGGTACGGAGCTACTGCCGCGGCTGGCCCGCGGTGTTCGACCGTGCGCAGGGCTCCCGTCTGACCGACGAGGACGGCCACAGCTACCTCGACTTCTTCGCCGGCGCGGGCTCTCTCAACTACGGCCACAACAATCCCGTGCTGAAACGCGCGCTGATCGACTACATCGAGCGCGACGGCATCACCCACGGCCTCGACATGGCCACCACCGCCAAGCGCGCCTTCCTGGAGTCCTTCCAGAACAACGTGCTGCGCCCGCGCGACCTCCCGTACAAGGTGATGTTCCCCGGCCCGACCGGCACCAACGCCGTCGAGGCGGCGCTGAAGCTGGCCCGCAAGGTGAAGGGGCGCGAGTCGATCGTCTCGTTCACCAACGCCTTCCACGGCATGTCGCTGGGTTCGCTGGCCGTCACCGGCAACGCCTTCAAGCGGGCCGGGGCGGGTATCCCGCTGGTGCACGGCACCCCGATGCCCTTCGACAACTACCTCGACGGCAGAGTGCCCGACTTCCTCTGGTTCGAACGGCTCCTGGAGGACCAGGGATCCGGTCTCGACAAGCCCGCCGCCGTGATCGTCGAGACGGTGCAGGGCGAGGGCGGCATCAATGTGGCGCGCCCCGAGTGGCTGCGGGCGCTCGCCGATCTGTGCCACCGCCGCGACATGCTCCTGATCGTCGACGACATCCAGATGGGCTGCGGGCGCACAGGGGCGTTCTTCTCGTTCGAGGAGGCCGGCGTCACCCCCGACATCGTCACCCTGTCGAAGTCCATCAGCGGCTACGGACTGCCCATGTCGCTCTGCCTGTTCGAGCCGGAGCTGGACATCTGGGGACCGGGCGAGCACAACGGCACCTTCCGCGGCAACAACCCGGCGTTCGTCACGGCCGCCGCCGCGCTGGACGCCTACTGGGCGGACGGGCAGATGGAGAAGCAGACCCTGACCAGGGGCGAGCAGATCGAGCAGGCGCTGCTCGCGATCTGCGACGAACACGCCCGGCTGGGTGCGCGGTTCCGGGGCCGCGGCCTGGTCTGGGGCGTGGAGTTCACCGACACGTCGCGCGCCGCCGCCGTCTGCGCCCGCGCCTTCGAGCTGGGGCTCCTGGTCGAGACCTCCGGTCCGCGGAGCGAGGTCGTGAAGCTGCTGCCGCCGCTGACCACCACTCCCGAGGAGCTGGACGAGGGCCTGCGGACGCTGGCCCGCGCGGTCCGCGAGACCGCCTGACCACCTGTCCGGGCCCTCCCGTCCCGGACAGGTACGCACCACGAGCACCGCCACAGAGAGAAAGGCACCGACCCACCGTGATCGTCCGATCGTTCAGTGACATCGAGAACACCGACCGGCATGTGAAGGCCGCCTCCGGAACCTGGGAGAGCAAGCGCATCGTGCTCGCCCGGGAGAAGGTGGGCTTCTCGCTCCACGAGACCACGATGTACGCGGGCACCGAGACGTCGATGTGGTACGCGAACCACATCGAGGCCGTCCTGTGCGTCGAGGGCGAGGCCGAGCTCACCAATGACGAGACCGGCGAGAAGCACTGGATCACCCCCGGCACGATGTACCTGCTGGACGGCCATGAGCACCACACCATGCGGCCGAAGACCGACTTCCGCTGCGTCTGCGTCTTCAACCCTCCGGTCACCGGACGGGAGGAGCACGACGAGAACGGTGTCTATCCCCTGCTGACCGAGGAGGGCTGAACCATGACCACCGATGTACGCGCCGATCTGTACCCCACACGCGGTGCGGCCGAGATGACCACTCCCCGCCAGGACCCGGTCATCTGGTCCCCGCCCGGAGCCCCGGGGCCGGTCTCCGTGAAGGACCTGCAGGGCTTCGAGCGCGACGGGTTCCTCACCGTCGACCAGCTGATCACGCCGGACGAGGTCGCCGTCCACCACGCCGAACTGGAGCGGCTGATCACCGATCCCGCGGTGCGGGCCGACGAGCGCTCGATCGTGGAGCCGAAGTCGCAGAAGGTGCGGTCGGTCTTCGACGTCCACCGGATCAGCGAGGTCTTCGCCCGGCTGGTCCGCGACGAGCGCGTGGTGGGCCGGGCCCGGCAGATCCTCGGCTCGGACGTGTACGTCCACCAGTCGCGGATCAACGTCAAGCCGGGCTTCGGTGCCTCGGGCTTCTACTGGCACTCGGACTTCGAGACCTGGCACGCCGAGGACGGTCTGCCGAACATGCGGGCGGTGTCCGTGTCGATCGCGCTGACCGAGAACCACGACACCAACGGCGGGCTGATGATCATGCCCGGTTCGCACAAGTCGTTCCTCGGCTGTGCGGGCGGGACACCGAAGGACAACTACAAGAAGTCCCTGAGGATGCAGGACGCCGGCACCCCGTCCGACGAGGCGCTGACGAAGCTGGCGGACCGGCACGGCATCAAGCTCTTCACGGGCAGGCCGGGTTCGGCCACCTGGTTCGACTGCAACTGCATGCACGGCTCGGGGGACAACATCACCCCCTACCCGCGCAGCAATGTCTTCATCGTCTTCAACAGCGTGGAGAACGCCGCCGAGGAGCCTTTCGCGGCTCCGGCGCGGCGTCCGGAGTTCATCGGGGCGCGCGACTTCACGCCGGTGAGATGAGGTGAGGGCCGGAGCGGGGTGGGGCGGCGTCCGTCGCCCCACCCCGCTCCGAACTCGGTGGACCGCGGCGGCTGCCTGCGGCAAGAGTGGGGCCCATGACTTCACTCGTCCGTCACATCACGATCGACTGCGCCGACGCCTACGAGCTCGCCGGCTTCTGGTCCCGCGTACTCGACGCCCCGCTCTCCGACGAGGACGCCCCCGGCGATCCCGAGGCGCTCGTCGAAGCCCCCGGCGCCGCGTTGCTGTTCATCACGGTGCCGGAGCCCAAGGGCACCAAGAACCGTCTGCACCTGGACATACAGCCGCAGGACCGCGCTCGCGACGAGGAAGTGGAGCGGCTGCTGGGCCTGGGCGCCACCCTCGTGGCCGACCACCGCAAGCCCGACGGCCGGGGCTGGGCGACGCTGGCCGACCCGGAGGGCAACGAGTTCTGCGTGGAGTGCAGCGCGGCGGAGCGGGCGTCGCTGACCGGAACCCGGCTGCCGGTCACCGCCGACGACGTGACCACCGCGGTCCGTCTCGCGGTCGACGCGCTCCGGGAGTCCCCGGTGGACGACTGGCTCGTCCCGGCCGGGTCGTTGGAGTGGAACTGCTGGGAGACCGCGGAGCACCTGAGCGACGACCTCTTCTCCTACGCCGCCCAGCTGGGCCCGCGGCGGCCGGCACTGGACGCGTACATGCCGTACCGCTGGGGAGCCACTCGCGAGGGCGGTCCGGCGAACGCGGTCTTCGCGGACCCGTCGGCCGGACCGGCCGGACTGCTCCAGACACTGGAGGCGAACGGCGCGCTGCTCACGGCGATGGTGCGGACGGCCTCGCCGGAGGTCCGCTCGTACCACTCCTACGGGGTGTCCGACCCGGAGGGCTTCGCCGCCATGGGCATCGTGGAGACCCTGGTGCACACGCAGGACCTCGCCGCCAGCCTGGACATCGCCTGGGCACCGCCCGCCGACCTCTGCGACCGGGTGCTGGCCCGGCTGTTCCCGGACGCGCCGAAGGACGCCGACCGGTGGGCCGTCCTGCTCTGGGCCACCGGCCGCGCCGAGCTGCCCGGCCGGCCGCGGGTCACGTCGTGGAAGTGGCACAGCGCGCCGCTGGACTAAGGGCTGTCCCGTGATCCGCGGTGGAGCAGCGCGCGGCGTCGGATGCGGTGCATCGCAAGGCGGAGGGGCGTCCGCATACCGGATATGTATGTGGACGTTCCGACAACGCGGCGAGGTGCCGTAGCTGTCGTCGCGTGCCCGCCGGGGATCACGGGACAGCCCTTAGGGCCTTTCGTTCGGATCGGGCCGGATGAGGGAGCGGGGCACGCGAGCCCGGCCTGATCCGAACGAAGGGCCCTGGTGCGCCTCCCGGTCTCAGGAGCGATCGGCGTCCAGGGCCGGGTAGTCGATGTACCCCTTCGCGTCCCCGCCGAAGAAGGTCGACGTGTCCGGGGTGTTGAACGGGCCGCCGGCCTTCAGTCGGGCGGGCAGGTCCGGGTTGGCGATGAACAGGGCGCCGTACGAGATGATGTCGGCGATCCCGTCGTCGATCACCGAGTGGTCGTCCGGCCCGGTCGGCCCGTCCGACAGCACGTTGAGAACGAACGTGCCGGAGAACTGCTTGCGCAGCGCGAGGGTCAGCTCGCGGATCTCCGCCGCCTCCAGGACGTGCAGATAGGCGAGGCCGAGCGGCTCGATCTCCCGCACCAGCGCGGTGTAGACGGAGTCCAGCACGGGCTCGTCGATGTCGTTGTACGTGTTTCCGGGCGAGATGCGCAGCCCGGTCCGCTCCGCGCCGATCTCGGCGGCGACGGCCTTGACCACCTCGACGGCGAACCGGATGCGGGCCTCCTCGGAGCCGCCCCACTCGTCGTCGCGCAGGTTGGTGTTGGGCGAGAGGAACTGGTGGATGAGGTAGCCGTTGGCGCCGTGCAGCTCGACCCCGTCGAAGCCGGCGTCGATCGCGTTGCGGGCGGCCGTCGCGTAGTCGGCGATGGTCTGCCGCACTTCGTCGCCGGTCAGTTCGCGCGGGGTGGTGAAGTCCTCCAGTCCCGCGCCGGTGTAGAGCTGACCGGCGGGCTTGACCGCGGAGGCGCTGACCGGGGTGAGTCCGTCCGGCAGCAGGACCGGGTGGCCGATCCGGCCCGCGTGCATGAGCTGGGCGAAGATCCGGCCGCCCGCCGCGTGCACCGCGTCGGTGACCTTGCGCCAGGACGCGATCTGCTCCGCGCTGTGCAGTCCCGGGGTGTCGGGGTAGCCCTGCCCCACCACCGACGGCTGGATGCCCTCCGTGATGATCAGGCCCGCCGACGCGCGCTGGGCGTAGTACTCGACGACGAGATCCGTGGCGGTACCGCCCTCGCCGGCCCGGCTGCGGGTCATCGGAGCCATCGCTATGCGGTTGGTGAGCCGGGTGCCGGACAGGTCGATCGGGTCGAAAGCGGTGGTCATGAGAGCTCCCAGAAAATTTACATGGTCGGCCAACTATTTTCCGTGTGCGCCACTGTAGCCCATTAATTGGCCGACCAAGGTAAAGTTCGCAGAAAGTACCCGGATCCACGCTTCCGGCCCGCCCCGCACCGCCGGGAGCGCCGGCCCGGCACCATCCCGAGGAGTCCCGATGAAGGCCGATCCCGCCTGTACCGACCTGCCGAGCGCCGCCCTCGGCGGTCCTGTCAGCCATGCCGTCTCACGGGTCGCCCGGCTGCACCGGATCACCGCGGGCAAACTGCTCAAGGGGCTCGGGCTCTACCCCGGCCAGGAGTTCCTGATGATGTACCTGTGGGACGCGGGTGCGGTGCGCCAGTCCGAGCTGATCAAGACCATGGACCTCGACCCGTCCACCGTCACCAAGATGCTCCAGCGCCTCGAACAGACCGGGCACGTCCGCCGTTCCCCCGACCCGGACGACCGCCGGGCCGTCCTGGTCGAGGCCACCGACGACAGCTGTGCGCTGCACACCGCCGTCGAGCGGGCCTGGACGAATCTGGAGGAGCACACCCTCGCCGGACTGGACGCGGCCGAGCGCGAGGAGTTGGCGCGGCTGCTCGGCAAGGTCGAGGCGAACCTCTGCCAGGAGACCGCGGACTGCCCCGAGCGCCGCTGACCCCCCGGCATCCGGGCGGGCTCAGCCCGAGAGCACGTCCAGGGCCCGGTCCACATCCGCCTCCGTGTTGTACAGGTGGAAAGCCGCGCGCAGACTGCCGGCCCGGTCCGAGACCATCACTCCGGCCCGCGCCAACTCCGGCGCCCGCCCGCCGAGTCCGGGCACGGCGACGATCGCCGACTCCCCCGGCACCGCCTCGTGCCCGATTCCGGCCAGCCCCGCCCGCATGCGGGCCGCGAGACCGGTGGCGTGGGCATGCACGGCGTCGATCCCGACCTCGCCCAGCAGTGCGAGGGAGCGCTCGGCACCGTGGTACGAGAGGAAGGCGGGCGGCTCGTCGTAGCGGCGGGCGCTCGGGGCGAGCCGCCCGACCGGGCCGTACATGCTGTTCCAGGGGCCGTCGGAGGCGGCCCACGCGGCGAAGACGGCGGGCAGGCCGCGCTGGGCCTCCTCGGTGACGGTGAGGAACGACGCGCCCCGCGGACAGAGCAGGAACTTGAAGCCGCCGGTGACCGTGTAGTCGTACGCCCCGGCGTCCAGCGGAAGCCAGCCGGCCGACTGGGTGGCGTCGAGCAGTGTCCGGGCGCCGTGGGCGGCAGCCGCTTCGCGTACCGCGTCCAGATCGGCGATCCGGCCGTCGGCGGACTGCACGGAGGAAAGGGCGACCAGCGCGGTGCCGGGCCGTACCGCTTCGGCCAGCCCGTCCAGCGGGACATAGCGCATCCTGAGATCGCCGCGCACCGCGAACGGACTGACGACGGAGCTGAACTCCCCCTCGGGCGTGACGACTTCGGCCCCCGGCGGCAGCGAGGCCGCGATCAGCCCGACGTGCACGGAGACCGAGCTGCCGATGGCGACCCGGTCGGCGTCGACTCCGGCGAGGCGGGCGAACCCGGCACGGGCGGCGTCCACCGCCTCGAAGTCACCGGAACCGTTCCTGTGCCCCGTGGCGAGCGCCCCGGCGAGCGCCCCGACCGCCGCCACCGTGCGCCGGGGCAGCAGTCCGCAGCTGGAGGTGTTGAGGTAGGTGGTCTCCGGCGCGAACTCGTCGGCCACCGCACGGCTGAGCGAAGTAGTCTCCATGAGCCCAGCCTGGAGCCCCCTTGATTCATCGTCAATCACCACGGATCAAGGGGTGCACCCGAGTAAGGCCGACCAGCACATAGGGAGCGGGGCTGGGTGCGTGCGGCTGCAAGGCGGAGGAGGGAGGCAACGCGGAGGGGGCCCCTCCCATGCCTTTCGGGCTATGGGGGAGTTGTCGACCGACGACAACGCCGCAGATGCGCGTGCCCAGCCCCGCGACGCCGCCCCCATTCGCCGGTCGGTCTCATGCTCATGCATGCGGCTCAGGACGGACCGTCGGACGTCGCCCCCCGGCGTACGGGCCGCGCAGGCGACGCCGCCGCCCGCCCACGGGCCCTGCGGTCAACCGCACCGCCCGGCTCGCGGACCCGTTCGGGCGCCGCCGCCGGGCCGGGCAATCGCCAGTCTGCCCGCAGGCTCTCAGGCGCCGTTTCCCGTCTGCGGGACCTCGCAGGCACCATCGGCGTCGCAGGCCGCGGCGTCGCCGCCGATCACGGTCAGCGGCCGGTCCTTCCACGCCTGTTCGAGCGCCTGGGTGAAGACCTCGGCGGGCTGACCGCCGGAGATCCCGTACCGCCGGTCGAACACGAAGAACGGCACCGCGTTCGCCCCCAGCTCGGACGCCTCGCGCTCATCGGCCCGCACCTCGGCGGCGTACGCCTCCGGGTCGGCGAGAACGGCGCGTGCCTCATCGGCGTCGAGCCCGGCCTCGACGGCCAGCTCGACCAGCACGTCACCGTCGTAGACGGAACGCTCCTCGGCGAAGTTCGCCCGGTAGGCGCGGTTCAGCAGCTCGTCCTGACGGCCGCGGGCCTTGGCCAGGTGGAGCAGCCGGTGGATGTCGAAGGTGTTGCCGTGGTCACGGCCCTCGGTGAGGTAGCCGAGTCCTTCGGCCTGCGCGTTGGCCGCGACGTTCGCCTCCATGGCCCGCGCCTCTTCGCGGGTGCGGCCGTACTTCTGCGCCAGCATGTCGATCACCTGCGCGGTGTCGCCCTTGGCGTGCCCCGGGTCGAGCTCGAAGGACCGGTGCACGACCTCGACCTCGTCGCGGTGGGCGAACCCCGCCAGGCCCTTCTCGAAGCGGGCCTTGCCTATGTAGCACCAGGGGCAGGCGATGTCGCTCCAGATCTCGACGCGCATGTCTCTTCTTCTCTCCGTGTTCTCGTCACTACGGCCGGGGCAGCACAGAGCCACCCTCCGCTCCCGATGCACAACACGGGAGCGGACTTCCTCATTCCCCGCCTCCGTGCGGCGGCTCCCCCGCCGGGGTGCTCCGGTCGTCGAGCTCGACGACCGGGCGGTCGGCGACCACGGCCACGATGACCATCGGTGCGTCGCCGTCGCTCTGGTTGAGGGAAACCGCCACCCATCGGCCGGCCACCGGCCCCCACACCGCAAGATCACCGAGACAGTCCCGGTCGCACAGTGCCCGGTACAGCGGCGGCATGGGCTCGCCCGCGAGGTCGCGGAAGATCGGCACCCGCATGCCCGCCGTCCGATGCCCACCCCATCGACGGTCCAACTCGCCCACGAGGTCGGCCAGATGGCCCGTTGCGGCCTCCTCGGCCTCGTTCCATTCGGGCCCGTACACCCCCACGAGGCCGTCGCTCTCCCAGAGCGGCAGGATCCGGAAGCCCTCGCCCTCGGTCGCGGACCACTCCCCGGTGCCCGGCTCGCCCTCGTCGGCCGTCGGCCCCACGGCCGGTACGGGCCCGGCGAGCAGCGTCTCGATGTCGGACACCGCCCGGCCGGTCGCGAACGTCTCACCGCTCCGGGCGGTCACGGCGCTGCCGCCCCGACGGGCGCCGCGGTCGGCGCGCCGGGCGACGCGCGGTACGCGCCGGGCGGGCGGCCGAGGCAGCGCTGAATGCGCGGACGCATCGAAATGTCCAACTCATGTTCCACACAGGAATGTTGGACGCCTCTTCGTTTCATTCCCTGAAGATCCCATGGAACCGTGCAAGTACCATGCCCGGTCATGGCGATGTTTGTGCACTTGGCGTCGGCGGCGAACGCACAGCGCATCCGACGGTCCGGGATCCGGGCAGTCAGTCAGGGACAAGGCAGTGTGCGCGGGGTGTACTGCTTTCCCGTGCTGCCGTCGTACACCCTCACCCACCAATGGCTGCGCGAACTGGCCCGTTTCGGCAGCCGGGGCGGGCTTGTGGCCGTCCATGTACGGCTGGACGACGACCAGCACGTGCTGGTCGGGCGCTATACGGACCGGACGCGGGACGCCCAGTCCACCGTTCCCGCAGCCGAGGCGGTGCGGCGGATCGCCGCACTGGACGACCCGCGAGGGTGGGAGGTGTTCGTACCTCGGGCGATCCGGCCGCGCGAAATACACCGGGTCCGCACCGCGCCACAGGTTGTCGGCTGGCGGTACTGGCCGGGCGCGCACGGCGTCCGGCCCTGCACCTGCTTCGGATGCCGGGTGAGGGGAGAGTACGGGGCGCGGCGCCTGCGCGAGCGGCTGCCGCATCCGCTCGACGGGCCGCCGCCACCGGCCGGAGTGCTGCTCGCCAGGGTCGCGGCAGCCGGCGACCCCGGGGACCCGACCATGTTGCGGGAGGCACTGCATTGGTTCGGTATGCGCCGACGGGGCCCGCTTGCCCAGCTGACCCGCCTTGCCGCCCACCCCGACCCCGGCGTGCGAAAGGACCTGGTGTGGGCGGTCGCCCGCTGGTCCACCCCTGGGGTCGCCGAGCTGCTGGACGATCTCGCTGACGACCTGCACCCGGACGTCCGGGAGGCGGTGGAGGCCGTCCGTGAGGCGCAGTGATCACTGAACCCTTGGAATCGATCGCCCAAGAGCTGTGGCCGTGACTGGCCATGCACCACGGCCCAAAAGATCGAGGACGAGTGCGGCGATGTTCCACGCGTCGTCCTCGCCGCGGTGATGGCGTCCTTCGAGCGGCAGTCCGGCGATCTGCAGGGCGTGGTCCATGCCGGGTTTCTTGCGCAGCCCGTAGGCTGCGGCGAATACGGCCTTGGCGTTGGTGTGGGTGCGCTCCGTTGGATAGCCGAACGGGTATGCCACCCCGTCGGCCTGGCTCTGCCGAGCGAATTGCCGGCGGTCGTACTCGCCCCAGCTCGCCCAGGGGCGCTCACCGACCTCGTACTCCTCGACGAGGATCCGGCATGCCTCGGCGAAGGTGACGCCCCGTTCCACCTCGGCCTGCGTCAGTCCGGTCAGTTCGGCGCAGAAGTCGCTCACCGCCGACCGGGCGGGGCGAACCAGGACACGGTGCCGGGACACGCGGCGCCGTGCCGACACGTCCACGACGGTGAGACCGATCTCGATGATCTCGTTCACGGAGCCGGGCGGCGGTTGCCCGTCCCAGCAGGTGGCTTCCACATCGATGACGTTCAGCAGGGCGGATTCGTCGCGCATGGGGCCGAGGGTAGGGATGCGCGCCCGGTTCCGGCACCCCAAATTTCCGCATGCCCACACCGTCACCGCCAACAGCAACCTCTTCGAGCCGGACACCGCACATAGCCATCGATCCCCAGATCTTGACAATTACTCGAAATGAAGCGGTCCTGCTCGGCGGTCTCCACATAGATGTCGTAGAAGGCGGGCACGTCCTCGTATTCACCCTGGACTGCTTTGACGCCGGCCTCTTCACCTTCTTGATGTTGCGGCACCACTGCTGGTTGAGCCCCGCTGAATCTCCTTCAACGACGGCCCCGGGAAGGGCACTTCGAAGACGTAGCACGGCTGGTCCGCGGCGAAGCCGCCCTCGCCGCCGGGCTCGGCCTGCTGCCAGCCCACTGACGTTCGACGCCGGGTCCGCCCGTGGGCGGACCCGGCCACCTCAGCTCAGGCGACAGTAGACTCAAGCCAGCAGTCTGGGATCTTGCCGCGATGCCCGGAGCATGACAGATCGGTACACAGCGAGCCGTGGACCAGGGCAGAGACGATCGCAGCCTGTGTCCGCGTCTGCTGTCCCAACTTGGCCACGATGTTCGCGGTGTGCGCCTTCACCGTACGTTCGGCGATCCCCAGCTCCCTTGACAGCTCCCGGTTGCCCAGGCCCGTGCCCAGCAACAGAAGAACCTCTCTTTCGCGGCCGGTCAGGGTCTTCAGCCGCCAGACGCCGGCTTCCGGGTCATGGCCGGTTCGCCGGTAGGAACATGCGGTGTCTGCCGCGTCGGACCGTGTGGTCATGCCGGTCCCTTTCTGGACGCCGCGATTCCCAGCAGACCCCCGTGGCCTGGTTGCTGCGGCGGCCACCGGCCAACCTACCTGCCAGCTCATACGACGTTCACAACATTCTGACCGACGCGACTTTCAGGTGCCCATAAGGACATGGACCGAAAGGGGGCCTGTCAGCCAGCCAGGCGAATAGGGCGGCGCCGAAGCCCCGCACCGGACGGTGCAGGGCTCCCATTGCGCAGCGCGCACAGTCGGTTACTTGAACTTGCCGTAGTAGCCCGTGAGATCGGCCTCCGGGCAGGCCGCCGAGCCGATCAGGCAGAGCTCGTTCGCGTAGCTACGCTTGTAGATGTCCGTGACTTTTCCGCCGTTGTAGATGTATATGTGATGGTTCGGCATCAGCCGGTGCTTGCCGGATATGATCGACCAGTTCCCGCCGGTCGTCACGTGCATCGAAAGAGCGCCGTCGATCGCACCCTTGACGCCGCCCAAGCCCTTGCAGAAGGGGTTCGTGGCATGCGTGAGAAGCCGGACGTCCACGTAGTTGCCGCCCGACCCCATCTTCTTGGCTTTCATGTCCTTGCCGGAGGCGGTCTTGGTGGCGACCAGCTTGCCCGTCTTCTTGACGTAGACATGGCTGGCACCGATGTCCTTGTAGCCGTCGACCTTCTTCGACTTCCACGTGATCATCGCGTTCAGGACCGTGCGGTACTTCGACGACTTCCAGTCATAACCGTGACCGTCACCGCCGAACTGGAAGTTGGACCCGTAGTCGCAGCCCGCCTTGGGCGCATTGATCTTCTTCTGGGGGATGAACGTCATCCACGTCACCGTGGTGGTTTTGGCGACCGCCGCCGCCGTCGCCTGCTGCACTGCCTGCCGGCGCAGCGCGCTCAACTGGCCCTCTCCGCCGCGGACCATGGGGATGGACACCTGCATACCCCATACGCGGGCCTTCGGATTGCCACCCTTGGGAAGGATGGGGGCGACCCGGTAGGTGTGGCGGCTGCCCGCCCGCAGTCCGGTGTCGCGGAAGGACGTGACTCCGGCGCCAAGCGACGCGATGGCCTTGCCGTCGCGGCTGACAACGTAGCGGGCCTCCCGGTCGTAGCCCTGCCAGGAGATGTCCACGAAGGAGATGCCAGTCGCGGCGGTGATTCCCTGGTCGGTCATTGAGCGGTCGACCACCGCCGTACGGCTCGACGAGGTCCGCAGAACGGCGAATCCCTGGTTGTCGAGCAGGCGTCCCGTTGCGCTGGAGGGGGAGAAGCCACTCACGTCCGTCAGCCCGTGCTCACGCACCGCAGACAGGGAGAAGGCGGAGGCGTCCGGGCGAGGGTGAGGCTCCGGTGAGGCGGAGGCCGGGAATTCGATCGCCAGGAGTGCCAGAGTGGACACAGTCAGTGATGTCAACTTCAGGGCACGACCGTCCAGCTTCACAGACTTCTCCCCGTGTCTCGCGTCTCATGTGGTCGGCGCCACACTAGGGAGAAATTGCATCAGCGGATATTGACCGATCGGGCACTGCACCAAAGGGCACACCCCTGATCGCGCTACCCGCGCCTGCCATGATGGGACTCACGGGATACCGTTCCCGCACAACGGAGCCAGGACAAGGACAAAGACATGCCCACCGGACAAACCGACAGCCCCGCGTCGCTCTACGGTGGCGCCTCTTCCGCTCTCGGCATCCTCGCCTGCCTCATCTCCCTGTTCGCCGGCTACATCGGAGCCGGAATCCCCGTCATCTTCGGCGCCCTGGCGGTCACGCTCTCCGTCATCGGCTTCGCCGTCGGGTCCCCGCGCCGCTCCTGCACCCTGGGCCTGTGCACTGGCCTGTTCGGCTTCCTCCTGCCCGTCATCGTCGCGGCAGCCTGAGCGGCTGGCACTCAGGCAATACGCGGCAGGTTCGCTCGCCGCACCCGTGGGAACGCCATGTGTGCACCGTGACGTGGACACCGTGCACACAGATCGACCTTGATCGTCACAGATGGATCACGTCATCCATCAGCGCGGACGCTTCACCCGCCATCACGCACCAACTCGTAAGGGCCATCGGGGCGCCGCGCGGAGATCTCGGCCCAGACCGTCTTCCCGGACGGCGGGGTCGGTCGCACGCCCCAGTCCGCGGCGAGAGCGTCGACGATGACGAGCCCCCGGCCTCCTTCGGCCGCTTCCCGCTGCTCGGCGGGGAGAAGCCGTTCGCCACGCGGGTCGGTGACCTCGATCCGCAACCGCCCGGCCGGGAGGAGGGCGAGCCCGAGACGGAATCCCCGGCCGTCCAGCCGCCCGTGCGTGACCGCGTTCGCCGCCAGTTCGGCGACGACCAGCGCGGCCACGTCGGTGCGCTCGCCGTCACGCGGCCATCCCCACGCCGCCAGTTGTTCCACGGCAAGCAGGCGGGCAAGCCGGGCACCCCGGCGGGTGGCACTGAACAGCTGGGTGAACTGCGGTGCACAGGGGACTGGTTGTGGAATTTCGATCTCTGCGGATTCGCTCGTCACGGCACTCAGCGTGGCCAAGCGACCGTACGCTGACCAGCAACGACAGCGGTACGTAGCGTGCTTGTACCGGTACTTACGGCGACCGGTACCGGTTGTCCCCCGTACCGGGGCGACGAACGCGGTCGGCCCCATGGAACGAAGGCGGGCAGCGATGGAGCTGGACGGTGCGATCGGTGACAACGACGACTCGGAGGAGGCCGCGGACCTGTTCCACGTGATCGGCAGCCAGCTCCGGCTGCTGCGCGAGCGGGCCGGGCTCACCCAGCGCGAGCTGGGCGACCGGCTCGGATACAGCGAGGACCTGATCCGTTCGCTGGAACGGGGACGCAGGACGCCGCAGCCCGAATTCCTGGACGCGGCGGACGGCCTGCTGGCGGCGGGCGGCCTGCTGCGGGCGGCGAAGGAGCAGGTGGCACGGGCGAAGGCGCGAGCCCGGGTGAAGCATCCGGCGTGGTTCAAGGACTACGCGAAGCTGGAGGCGGATGCCGTCGAGCTCTCGTACTACAGCAACCACACGGTGCCCGGCCTGTTCCAGACCGAGGCTCATGCTCGCGCCCTGTATGCCATGCGTAAGCCGTTACTGGACGACGACCTGATCGAGCAACGGGTCGCGGCACGCCTGGCACGGCAGGTGGTGCTGACGAAACGACCGGTTCCGATGGTGAACTGCGTCATCGAGGAGGCTGTCCTGCGACGCCCGATCGGTGAACGGGACGTTCACAAGGAACAGCTCGACGAGCTGATCAGGCTGAGTAGGCTGCGCAACGTCGAGCTGCAGGTCATGCCCTTGGAGCACTCTGAACACGCCGGTCTGGGCGGCCCGTTCATCCTCCTCACTCCGGCGCGCAAACCCCAGGTCGGCTACCTTGAGGTGCAGAACATCAGTCGGCTGATCACCGACCCGGAGGAGGTTCGTATCCTGGCGTCACGATACGGATGCATCCGGTCTCAGGCACTCACACCGCGCAAGTCCTCGGCGCTCATCGAAAGGTTGCTGAAAGACCAATGAAGCCCGACGTCCGCGTTCAGAGGCCGACAGACAACTCGTGGTTCAAGAGCAGCTACAGCTCCAACGAGGGCGGCGAGTGCGTCGAGGTATCCGTCGCCGGACAGGCGGTCCTCGTCCGCGACTCCAAAGACGCGGCCCTCCCCCACCTCACACTCGACCGCACCGGCTGGACACACTTCGTGCGGTACGCGGCCGGGGCCTGAACGTCGGGACCGCCCGGTGCCGGTCGCACGAGCCGGGCGTTCATCCGCGGGCCGTCGCCCGCCGACAGGAAATCCGGTGGCGGCCGGGCCCGTCCGTGGTGAAGATCGCGGCATGCCCATCTTCCTGGAGACCGACCGGCTCATCCTGCGCGAGTTCACGGCGGCCGACACCGACCACCTGGTCGCGCTGGACAACGACCCCGAGGTCATGCGCTTCATCAACGGCGGCCGTCCCACCAGCCGTGAGGCGATCCAAGAGCGGACCCTGCCCCGGCTCCTGCTCGACCACCCCTGCTGGGGGGCCCGCGGCTACTGGGCCGCGCAGGACAGGGCCACCGGCGCCTTCCTGGGCTGGTTCGAGTTCCGGCCGCTGCGACAGGACAGCCCCGCCGTCGTCGAACTCGGCTACCGGCTGAACCGGACGGCATGGGGGCGGGGCTGTGCCACCGAGGGATCCCGGGCCCTGATCCACAAGGGGTTCACGGAACTGGGGGTCGAGCGGGTCACGGCGAACACCATGGCCGTCAACGCCCGTTCCCGCCGGGTCATGGAGAAGTCGGGCCTGTCCTTCGTCCGGAACTTCACCGGGGACTGGCCGGAGGCGATCGAGGGTTCCGAGCACGGCGAGGTCGAATACGAACTCACCCGGACCGCGTGGGAGAAATCTCGGTAGTCACCGGCGTTTTGCGGCCTCGGCCGAGTGGCCGGGGCCGAGGCCGGGGTCCTGTCCTACTTGGCGGTCCAAAGGCCCAGGTCGTTCACCTCGGAGTCCGCCGCCCGCTGCAGCGCCTTCGGGGAACCCAGCATGCCGGCCGGCAGATAACCGGACCGGACGCCCAGCTCCCACCCGTGCGCCTGGACCGCGAGGGCGGCCAGGGCAAGGGTGCCGAGCGGCAGAAGGGTCCTGGGGGCGGGATCGGGGCCCGTACTCTCCCGGTGCTCGATGAGCCTGGCCACGAGGGCCTGCTCGAAGGCGTGCTGATCGTCGTCGAGGAGCACACGGAGGAGGCGCTGGTCCGGTGTCATGGGGCCGGCCGCGTCGAGTTGCCGGGCCGCCTCGGCGCGCTCGTCGGCGTCCGGCTTGCGCAAGGTCACCGTGGGCCAGTCGCGGGGCAGGTGCCCGCGCGACTCGGCCAGGTAGCCGCACAACGCGTCCATCGCCGCGAGGTCCGCCGGATCCGACGTCGAGGTCAGCTTCGAGTACGGCACTCCCTCCCGGATCGCGGGCGCGTAGTCGTCCCGCAGCAGCAGGCCGATCACCCGCCGCCAGTCCCACACCAGGCCGCTGACCAAAGACATTTCGAACGTTTCGATCCATGTCCTGGCCGTGGGGGCGTGCTCGACGATGTCGCCGAAAGCGATGTTCTCGCTGCTGAGCCCCTCGTCGATGAGCGGGAAGACGATCTCCTGGTCACCCTCGGGGAAGCAGCCGATGCTCAGCACGCCCAAAGAGCACTCCGCCGCGGTCCGCAGTGCCGCGTGCGCCTGCTCGTCGAGCACCGGTTCCGCAACGGTGCGGGCGGCTACGTGGTCGAGGAGTTCGTCACGCATCTCGTGCAGCTTCTCCGGCGACGCGTCGTCGTAGCGCATCCCGTGCCACCGCCCTCGGGTTCGCGGGCGGATGTCGTCGAGCGCCTGGTCCATCCGCTGTCCGCCGACCTCATGGCGCGTCACTTCCTGCACAGCTGCCGTCCTCCCGTGATCTTTCCGGCTGGACACGGCACGCTACCAGCGGGCTCGGACATCGCCCGGTTCCGGCCACGGGATCCGGGCGTCGGCATGGGCATCGAGCGGGCGGTTTCGCCCGGCAGGTCGCCCGGCCACAGGCCGCACAGCACGGCACGGGCATCCCCGCGGGCGGAGCCGCCGGGGCCGGTACGGCCTGTCGGGCCACTGGGAGGTCAGGCGTAGCTGAGGATCAGCACTGCCGTCATGAACTGCGCCACGATGTGCAGGAACAGCAGCCAGGCGCGTGCGCGGACGAACGGCAGCCACCTTCTCGGCCACGCGACCGCCGCGATGCCGAGCACGGCCGCCGCCACGAAGCACCCGGGAATCCAGCCCTGGGGGACGTGGGCGCAGTCCACGCCGTACGTCACACAGCCGGACGCCCGGGTTGTGCTCAGCACGAAGAGGCCGCAACCGATCAGCACGGGCACGAACATGCACAGGGCGAACCAGGAGGCCGTGCGGATACTGCGGTCCGTGCGTTCATGGTCGGTGGGTTCGGCGTGGGCCGTGCGGACCTCGGTGCGGGCGGGTGTGGCGTTCATGCCGTCCACCCAACCCTCCGCGTACGCCGGAGGGTTGGGGGCCGGTACTCGTTTCCGCTGAGTACCTGCGCTCATTCATTCGATGGTTCGAAGAATGTTCGGGAGAACTCAGCTCCCGTCGCGCAGATCCTCAAGTCCCGTCGCACGGAACGCGATCCGGTCGAACCTCGCCTCGCAGCCCTCGCCCGTCGGTGACTGGACCAGGAAACCGACCGACGCCTCGGCCGCGCGCTCCGGCTCGCCGAGGGCGAAGACGCGGACGAAGGTCCACTTCTCGCCGTCGGCCGAGGCGTGGAAGGCGAACGCGTCGCCGGTGCGACTGAGGCGCAGCCAGCAGCTGTTGCCGTCCACGACGAAGGAGTTGACGTCGTCGGATTGGCCACGGGTGACGACCGTGCAGACGGTGGGCAGGCCCGGGGAGAGTTCCAGGCAGATCTTGGCCCACTCCCGTTCCCCGACGTGGAGGTAGAGGACCCCCGCGTCGAAGGCCGCGGCGAAGTCGACCTCGACCCGGGCGAGCAGTTGGAAGTCGCCCCGGGGTGCGGTGCCGAGGAGGCGGGGTGCGTCGCTCAGGGAGTCCAGGGCTTCGCCGCCGGGTGGTACGAACCGGTCCTGGCGGGCTCCGGCCCGGCCGGTCAGCGTGCCGTTCTCGTACGTCCAGTCGGCCTCGGGGCCGAACGGGCGCAGCTCAAAGGGGAGTTCGGGAAGGTGCGGGGTCATGCGCGGCGGCCGTTCACTCGACGGGGCAGGTTCAGGGGGTTGTTGTCTCGGAGCTCCGGAGGGAGCAGGACCTCGGGGGTGGTCTGGTAGGTGACCGGGCGCAGCCAGCGTTCGACGGCGGTGGCGCCGACCGAGGTGGATGTGGAGGTGGTGGCCGGGTAGGGGCCGCCGTGGTGCTGGGCGGGGGCGACGGCGACACCGGTCGGCCAGCCGTTGACGAGGACCCGGCCTGCCAGGGGCGTGAGGGCCGCGAGAAGTCCGGGAGCGTCGGCGTCGGCGTCGTCCGTGGCGATCTGGAGGGTGGCGGTGAGGTTGCCGGGGAGCCGGGAGAGGACGGCGGTGATCTCGTCGTCGGATGCGTAGCGGGCGACGACCGTGACCGGCCCGAAGCACTCCTCCAGAAGCGCGTCGTGCGGGCCCGGTGCGGCCAGGAGATGCGCCGGCACGGTGAGGAAACCGGCCGAGACGGTGTGGTCGCCGCCCGATCCGGGGGTGACCGGGGCCTCCACACCGGGGAGTTCGGCCCGCTCCCGTACCCCCGCGACGAAGGCGTCGCGCATCCGGTGGTCGAGCAGCACCGCGGCCTCGGTGTCGCTGACGGCGTCGGTCAGCGACTTCAGCAGCCGGTCGCCCTTCTCGCCCGCCGGGGCCAGGACGAAGCCGGGCTTGGTGCAGAACTGGCCCGCCCCCATGGTCATCGAGCCGGCGAGCCCGGCGCCGATCTGCTCGCCGCGTTCAGCGGCTGCCGACTCCGTGACGACGACGGGGTTGAGGGAGCCCAGCTCGCCGTGGAAGGGGATCGGGGCCGGACGGGCCGCCGCCGCGTCGAACAGGGCACGGCCGCCGCGTACGGAGCCGGTGAAACCGGCGGCGGCGACGAGCGGGTGCTTGATCAGTTCGACGCCCGCCTCGAAGCCGTGCACCAGGATCAGCACGTCCTCGGGCAGGCCGACCTGCGCCGCCGCCCGGCGCAGGAGGGAGGCGCACAGTTCGGAGGTGGCGGGGTGGTCGGGGTGCGCCTTGACGACGACCGGACAGCCGGCCGCCAGAGCGCTGGCGGTGTCGCCGCCGGGGACGGAGAAGGCGAGCGGGAAGTTGCTGGCCGCGTACACGGCGACGACGCCGAGCGGGATCTTGTAGCGGCGCAGGTCGGGCCAGGGCGGAGTGCGGGTGGCGTCCTCGTGGTCGATGTGGATGTCGAGGAAGGCACCCTCGTCGACGACCTCCGCGAATGCCCTCAACTGGGCTGCTGTTCGGGCGAGTTCGCCGGTGAGCCGAGCCGGTCCGAGCGCGGTCTCCGCGTCGGCGGCCTCGATGACGTGCTCCCCGGCCGCGGTGAGCAGATCGGCCGCGGCGCGCAGGAACGCGGCGCGCAGGGTGCGATCGGCGAGCGATTCGCGTACCGCGTGGGAGGCCCGGACCGCGCGGTCGACCTCCTCGGCTGTAGCCTCCACCGCAACCTGCTCACGCGGGTTCCCGGTGCGGGGGTCGACGCTCCAGACTGGTGCTGCTGCCACCGTGATTCCTTCCGCTCCGCTGCCACACATCAGAAGTTGTTCGCTATTCTGAACAGAGTTCCCGATCGTGAATATGGGGCGACTCTATTTCCGGGCGTTCAGTGTTGGCAAGAAGTCACTGAGGTCAAGAAGTCGCAGGGTTTCGTAAGTGGGCTGGAAGGGGCGTAGGGCGATGTCGGCTGCCGAGTCTGGTGGTGCACAGGTCAAATCCGCCGTGCGGACGGTGGAACTGCTCGAATACTTCGCCGGGCGGCCCGGCATGCACTCGCTCGCGGCGGTGCAGGAGGCCGTCGGCTACCCGAAGTCGAGCCTCTACATGCTGCTGCGCACGCTGGTCGAGCTGGGCTGGGTGGAGACCGACGCAACGGGCACACGGTACGGGATCGGCGTACGCGCCCTGCTGGTCGGCACCTCGTACATCGACGGCGACGAGGTCGTCGCGGCCTCCCGCCCGACCCTGGACCGGCTCTCCGACGACACGACGGAGACCATCCACCTCGCCCGCCTCGACGGCACGAACGTGGTGTACCTCGCCACCCGGCAGTCCCAGCACTATTTGCGCCCCTTCACCCGCGTCGGCCGCCGGCTGCCCGCCCACTCCACCTCGCTCGGCAAGGCGCTCCTGGCCACCCACAGCGACGAGCAGGTCCGCAAGATGCTCCCGGAGACCCTGCCCGCGCTGACCGAACACACCATCACCGACCGCGAGAAGCTCATCGAGGAGCTGCACCTCGTCCGCGAGCAGGGATACGCGGTGGACCGCGAGGAGAACACCCTCGGTCTGCGCTGCTTCGGCGTGGCCATCCCGTACCGCACCCCCGCCCGCGACGCCATCAGCTGCTCGGTGCCGGTGGCCCGGCTCACGCCCGCGCACGAGCAGATGGTGAAGGACGCGCTGTTCGACGCGCGGGACCGGCTGACGCTTGCCACCCGGAGGCTCTGAATCATGCGAGTGGCACTGCGCGAGGTGCGCGACGGGGATCTGCCGCTGTTCTTCGCCTTCATGTCCGATCCGGAGTCGGTCAGGACGGCGGCCTTCACCAGCGAGGACCCCACCGACCGGCATGCGTTCGACGCCCACTGGCGCAGGATCCTGGCCGACGGGTCCGTCGTGATACGGACGGTGGTCGTGGACGGCGTGGTGGTCGGCAACGCCGGGGTGTACGGACCGCCGGACGACCGCCAGGTCACCTACTGGATCGACCGGGCGCACTGGGGCCGCGGGCTCGCGACGGCCGCGCTGCGCGCGCTGCTCGAAGCCGTACCGGAACGCCCGCTGCACGCACGGGCCGCGGCCGACAACACCGGTTCGCGCCGGGTGCTGGAGAAGTGCGGGTTCGCCGTCACCGGCGAGGACCACGGTTTCTCGCACGTCCGCGGCGAGGAGACCGACGAGCTGCTGTTCACCCTGCCGGGGTGACGCGGCGACGGCCCGCCCGCCACGCGGCGGAGGGGACGCCGCCACGGATCGCGGTCCGTGATCTCCCGGACCCGGCAGGCGCGGCGCGGACCCCGCCGCACCCCTCGCCCCTCGCCCCTCGCCCCTCACCCCTCACCCCCGGCCGATCATGAGGAATGGGTGAGAAACGGTACAACCGGAAACCCACGCTGTGCCCGGCTCGTCCTTTGAAGGGATGAACAAGACGATCAGGCACACCTCGGTCTTCTGCCTGCTGCTGGTCCTCGCGCTGCTGGTTCGGGCGACCTGGGTGCAGGCTTACCAGGCACAGGCGCTCGCAGACAACGACCACAACCGGCGGAAGACGATCGCGCAGTACGCGCAGCCGCTCGGCGACATCATCGTGGCCGGGAACCCGGTCACCGGATCGAAGGGGACGGTGGGCAGCGACCTGGCTTACAAGCGCACCTACACGCAGGGCGAGCTCTATGCGGCCGTCACCGGCTACAGCTCGCAGGCGTACGGCGCCACGCAGCTCGAAGGGATCTACAGCCATGTGCTGGACGGCACCGACAACCGGCTGAAGAACCCGATGGACGTGGTGACGGGCAAGCAGGCGGCCCCCGGCAACGTCCTGACCACGATCGACCCCGCCGTGCAGAAGGCGGCGTACGAGGCGCTCGGCAACGACAAGGGCGCGGCAGTTGCGATCGATCCGAAGACCGGCAGGGTCCTCGGCGTGGTGTCCACCCCCTCGTACGACCCGTCGAAGATCAGCGGGACGGGGGACGGCGACGCCTGGAAGAAGCTGCTGGACGACAAGGACAAGCCGACGGTCAACCGCGCGCTGCGGCAGCCGCTGGCGCCCGGCTCGACGTTCAAGCTGGTGGTGGCGGCCGCGGCGCTGGAGGACGGGCTGTACAGCTCGGTCGACGTGCCCACGGACAGCCCCAATCCGTACCCGCTGCCCGACACCAGCCGGAACCTGGAGAACGAGAACGCCTCGGCCCCCTGCGAGAACGCCACACTGCGCACCGCGCTCCAGTACTCCTGCAACAACGTCTTCGGGAAGCTCGCCGTCGACCTCGGCCAGGACAAGGTCCGGGCGATGGCGGAGAAGTTCGGCTTCAACACCGAGAAGCTCGACATGCCGGTGCGGGCCTCCAAGAGCATCTACCCGTCCGGCATGGACAAGCCGCAGACGGCCCTGTCGGGCATCGGCCAGTTCGAGGTCACCGCGACGCCGCTGCAGATCGCCATGGTCTCGGCCACGCTCGCCAACGGCGGCGAGCTGGCGGCACCCCACATGGTGTCCGCGGTGACGGACTCCAAGGGCAACACGTTGCAGGACTTCGCGGACGGGGACACCAGGCGCGTCGTCTCGCAGTCGACCGCGGAGCAGTTGCGCAGCGCGATGGTGACCGTCGTCGAGGAGGGCACCGGCAGCAACGCCAAGATCGCCGGGGCCGAGGTGGGTGGCAAGACGGGTACCGCGCAGAACGGCGTGGGCAACAGCAAGACCCCGTACGCCTGGTTCACCTCGTACGCGAAGGACAAGTCCAGCGGCAAGGAGGTCGCGGTGGCGGTCGTCGTCGAGGACTCGGGCGCGGCCCGCGCGGAGGTCAGCGGCAACGGGCTGGCGGCGCCGATCGCCCAGAAGATGATGAAGGCGGCGCTGGCGGGCTGAGTGAGCGGGGCGGGGGCCGTCGCCGGGCCGGCCACGGCCCCCGCCCCGCTCACTCATCACCCCCGTCCCGTCCTCCTCCTCGGTTCCCCGCATCCGGCATGCGCCGTAGGGCCCACGGGAGGACGACGGGCCGGGGCGGGCCGGGGTAGGACATCCGCCCGATGCCGCCGGGCGTCCTTGGTCACCATCCTGATGACGTGACGAAAGCGCGGGTCGGGAGGGTTGTGGTGGGTGCGGTGACGGGGTCGGCAACGGTACGGGTGCTGCGGGACCGTACGGCGGGGCTGTTTCTGGCGGCGGTCGTCGTCTCCGGTTTCGGGACGTCCGCGATGTGGCTGGCGGCCGGGGTCTGGGTCAAGTCGCTCACCGGGTCGGACAGTCTGGCGGCGCTCGCCGTCTTCGCCATGTGGCTGCCGGTGCTCATCGGGCCCGTGCTGGGGACGATCGCCGACCGGCTCCCCAGGAAACCGCTCCTGGTCTGGTCGAACCTCGTCATGGCCGGGCTGCTGACCTCGCTGCTCCTCGTCGATTCGGCGGGGCGGATCTGGATCCTGTTCACCGTGCTCGTCCTGTACGGTGCGAGTTTCGTCCTGACGGGGGCGGCCGAGTCGGCACTGATCGCCGGAGCCGTCGACAGCCGTCTGCTGGGTGATTTCAACGGGCTGCGGATGACGGCGAGCGAGGGCATGAAGCTGCTGGCGCCGCTGGCCGGCGCCGGACTGTACGCCCGCTTCGGGGGCGGCACCGTGGCGCTGCTGGACGCGGTGTCGTTCGCGCTGGCGGCCGGGGTCTGCGCGATGCTGCCGGCGCGGGAGCCCACCGGGGCCGCTCCGGCCGCCCGACGGGGCGAACTCGCCGCCGGCATACGGTCGGTGTGGACGTCTCCGGTGCTGCGGCCCCTGGTGCTGACGGGTTCGGTGACGATGCTCTGCGCGGGGCTCAACGGGGCCGCGATCTATGCCGTCGTCGACGAGGGTCTCGGGCACTCCCCCGCGTACGCGGGGGTCTTGTACGCGGCGCAGGGCGTCGGGTCGGTCGCCGTCGGGCTGCTGGCCGGGCCGCTGCTGCGGCGGCTGCCCGAGCGGGTGTTCACGGCGGCGGGGGTCGCGCTGTTCGCGGTGGCGGTGGCGTCGCGGGCGCTGCCGTACGACGCGGTGGCGCTGGTGGCGAGCGCGGCCATCGGGTTCGGGCTGCCGTGTGTGCTGATCGCCGCGGTGACGGCGGTGCAGCGGGAGACCCCGGACGCTGCACTGGGCAGCACCACCGCGACCGCCAACACACTGATGACGGTGCCGAACGCGGTGGCGCTGGCGCTCGGCGCGGGGCTGATCGCACTGGTGGACATCCGGGTGCTGCTGCCGGTGGTCGGTGCGGCGGCGCTGCTGACCGCGGTCCTGCTGGTCACGGGCCGGCGAACGAGGTCTCCCCTGCTCGGACAGGAGGGAGGGCCGGGGACGGCCGGCAAAGGCCCCACCGGCCCGGTCCCCTCACCGCCCGAGGCGTGAGAGCGCTCCGGCGACGGCGCGAAGATCCGGGTCGGAGGCGAGCCCGGCATGGTAGAGGCGCAGTTGGTTCGCGCCGAGCGAGGCCGCGTGCGCCGCGTCCCGCTCCAGCGTGGCGGGGCTGCCCCCCATCCCGGAGACCACGGTGAAGTTGGCCGCGAGCACCCCCTCGCGCCCGGCGAACGGGCCGAGCACCGCCTCGCGCACAGCGTCGCCGCCGGTGCAGGGCAGCACCACCCCGTCCGCCACCGACACGATGTGCTCCGGGTCGACTCCGACGTTCGCACCGGAGCGGTACGGGGCGGGGTCGGCGTGCAGCAACACCTGGAAGTCCGGCCCCGCCGCCGCCCGCACGGCGGCGACCGCGGACTCCTGGAGCGTACGGGCGACCCGGCCGCGCCACTGGAGGGTGGTGGCGGCGAGGTCGGCGCCGAGGAGCTTCTCGACGCCTGCCCACCCGGCCTCCGAAGAACCGGAACCGGCCCAGACCGGCTCCAGCGCCCGGCGCACGGAGGTGGCCAGCTCGACTGCTTCCAGGCCGTGTTCGGCGTAGCCGTTCCGGCAGTCGGGGCAGAAGCAGAGCGACATCAGATACTGCGCCGCGTCCCCCAGACCGACGCCCGCGATCTTGTCGTGGGCGTGCAGATGCGCGAAGCCGTACCAGCCGCAGGACTCCAGCTCGGTGCCGTACGCACCGCCGCGCACCGCCGCCTCCGCCGCCAGATCCACCAGATGGGCGCGGACCGCGGGCTGCGCGATGCAGGGTGCCCAGGGATAGCGGTCGCCGTACGCGTTGACCACGGAGGTCTCCGGATGCTCGGCGCCCATCCGGGAGTTGTGCGCGAGGACCACCCAGGTGTGCACCTGGAGACCGGCGTCGGTCAGGGCCTGCGCGGCCTCGGCGTACGGATCGTCCGAGGCCACCCAGGACTGCTCGTACGGGCGCAGTGCGCGCCCGGCCCACCGTGCGGCGTCGGGCGGGTAGAGCACCGCGGCGTGTTCGGCGGTGACGATGCGACGGCCGGGGTGGCGCGGGGTGAGCGCCCGGGTGGAGTGGTAGGCGGCGGCGAGCGTCACCTGCTGGACACCCAGGTCCGCGACGCGGGCGGCCGCGTCCGGGTCGCCGACGACGTCCCAGGGATAGAGGAAGGCAGAAGTCCTCATCCGCGCCGCTCCTGTCCGTACTTCTCCAGCAGGGCACGGCCGCGCGCGATGATCCCGGCCAGTTCCTCGATGTGGGCGGCGGACGGCTCGGTGAGCGGGGTCCGGACCCCGCCCACGTCCAGACCGCCCAGCCGGACCGCGGCCTTGACGAGTGAGACGGCGTAGCCGCGGCCCTTGGCGCGCAGTTCGACGAGCGGCCGGTAGAAGTGGTCCAGGAGCGCGCCCGCCAGGTCGTCGTCGCCGGAGTCCAGCGCCCGGTAGAAGGCCAGCGCGATGTCGGGCGCGAAGGCGAAGACGGCGGAGGAGTAGAGCGTCACGCCGATGCCCCGGTAGGCGAGCCCGGTGAGTTCGGCGGTGGGCAGCCCGTTGAAGTACAGGAAGTCCCGGCCGGGCAGTGCGGTGCGGACGGCGCTGACGATGCGCTGCATCAGATCGAGGTCGCCGTAGCCGTCCTTGAGGCCGATGACACCGGGTGTTCCGGCCAGGGCGACGACGGTCTCCGGGGTGAAGACGGCGTTGTCGCGCTGGTAGACGATCGTCTCCAGACCGGTGGCCGCGGCGAGTGCCGCGTAGTGGCCCAGCAGCCCCGCCTGGTCGGCGACGACGAGGTACGGGGGCATGGCGAGGAGCCCGTCCGCGCCCGCCTCCTCCGCCAGCCGCGCGTACTGGATCGCGAGCGCCGTGCCGTATCCGGCCCCCGCGACGACGGGCACCTCTCCGGCGGTCTCCTCGACGGCCGCGGCGACGACGAGACGGAACTCCTCGGGCGTCAGCGCGTGGAACTCACCGGTGCCGCAGCAGGCGAAGACGGCCGCCGCACCGGCGTCGACACCGGTGCGCACATGCGCCCGGAAGGCATCGAGGTCGACGGAGCCGTCCGGCCCGTACGCGGTGACGGGGAAGAAGAGCGGCCCGGCGACGCGGCTGAGTCGGGCGGCAAGGGGGACTGAGGTCACGGGCGCTCCCTGAGCGAGTTCAGGCGTGCACAATTCTGATCGACGTCCATATTCGTGAACGCCTTCACGCTAAGGGAGCCGCCCGGCGCAGGTCAAGAAGGGGGTGCGCGGCCCGTCCGGCCCCAAACCCGGAGTCGCCGACTTTGCGAGCGGCTCCACCAGGAAGCCCCCGACACTTGACGCGAAACGCGGTGACTTCTTAGCTTGTCCACGCATATGAATGTCATCCATGGATTTGATGCCCCGGGCCGCGTGCCACAGGCACCGCCGGGGTCGTCCACACGCGCGGGCCGCGCGCGTGGGCCTATGTACCGAGGAGATCCGCGTATGCCCGCTCCCCGCACCGTCCTGCTCACCGGCGCCGCCGGCGGCCTCGGCACCCTGATGCGCGCACTGCTGCCCGCGTACGGCTACGAGCTCCGCCTCCTCGACCTCGTCCCCGTCGAGGGCGAACCCGACGCGATCACGGCCGACCTCGGCGACAGGGCGGCGCTGCGCGAGGCCGTGCGGGGCGTCGACGCGATCATCCACCTCGCGGGCATCTCCCTGGAAGCCTCGTTCGACAAGATCCTCAAGGCGAACATCGAGGGGACGTACAACCTCTACGAGGCCGCGCGCGAAGAGGGCGTCGGGCGCATCGTGTTCGCCTCCTCGAACCATGTCGTCGGCTACACACCCCGTCCGCTGCCCGGCGATCCGCTCATCCCCGTCGGGACGCCGCGCCGCCCCGACACCTTCTACGGCCTGTCCAAGTCCTTCGGCGAGGACCTCGCCCAGCTGTACTGGGACCGGCACGGCATGGAGACCGTCTCCGTACGCATAGGCTCCTGCTTCCCGGAACCGACGTCCGTACGGATGCTCTCGGTCTGGATGAGCCCCGAGGACGGCGCCCGGCTCCTCCACGCCGCACTCACCGCCGAGAACGTGCGGCACACCGTCGTCCACGGCTCCTCCGACAACACCCGGCTGTGGTGGGACCTGACGACGGCCCGTTCGCTCGGGTACGAGCCGAAGGACGACTCGGAGCCGTACGCGGCCGCACTCGTCGCCGCGCAGGGGGAGCTGGACCCGGACAACCCCGACCACGCCCACCTCGGCGGCCATTTCTGCACCAATCCGCCGATCTGGCCGCACTGAGGCGGGGTCCGGGCGGCCGGTACGGTCAGGGTGGTCGTGTCAAGAGTGCGCCAAGGCGGGTGAAGGTAAGGGAACGGCAAAGCCCGGTCGTTCGTTACCCCGTGCATGACCGCAATGACCCCCGGCTCGAACATCCCTCTCTCCGCCGCCCGCGTGGCAGTGGACGTCTCCGCTCCGGTGCGGCTCGACGTCTCGGGCCTGCTGCTCACCGTCGACGGCAAGGTGCGTTCCGACGACGACTTCATCTTCTACAACCAGCCCGCCGGCCCCGGGGTGACCTACCGCTCCGGCGGCGGGACCGCGCCGGACGCGATCCTGGTGGACACCACCGCCGTCCCGCCCGGCATCGAGAAGATCGTCATCACGGCGAGCCCGGACGAGGCGGGCCGGAGCTTCCAGGGGATCGAGCCCACCGCGACCGTGCGCAACGCCGACGACGGCAGCGTGCTCGCCACGTTCACCCCGCCGCGGCTCGGCACCGAGACGGCGCTCGTGGTCATCGAGGTCTACCTCCGCAACGGCGCCTGGAAGGCCCGCGCGGTCGGCCAGGGCTACGCGAACGGACTGGCCGGCATCGCCACGGACTTCGGCGTCTCGGTCGAGGAGGAGCCCGCCGCCGCGCCCGCACCCGCGCCTGTGCCCGCCGCGCCGCCGATGCCCGCCGCTCCGCCCGTGGACCCGCGGATCGCCGCGCCTCCGGTCCCCGCCGCGCCTCCGGCTCCCGCCACCCCGCCCGCGCCCGCCGCCTCCGGCAGGATCAACCTCGACAAGGGCCGGGTCAGCCTCCAGAAGAACCAGACGGTCTCGCTGGTCAAGGCCGGCCGGCCGCTGCTCTCGCGGGTCAAGATGGGCCTCGGCTGGGAGCCCGCGTTCCGGGGCAAGGACATCGACCTGGACGCCTCGGTGATCGCCTACGGCCCCAACCGGAACCACCTGGACAGCTGCTACTTCGGCAAGCTCTCCATCCTGAACGGCGCGATCAAGCACTCCGGCGACAACCTCACGGGGGAGGGCGCGGGTGACGACGAGGTGATCGTCGTCGACCTGGGCCGGATCCCGGCGGAGGCGACCGGTCTGGTCTTCACGGTCAACTCGTTCACCGGCCAGAAGTTCACCGAGGTCGCCAAGGCCTACTGCCGGCTGGTCGACGCCACCACCGACGAGGAGCTGGTCCGCTTCGACCTGACCGGCGCGGAACCGCAGACCGGCGTGATGATGGCCAAGCTGATCAAACAGTTCTCCGGCGAGTGGGAGATGACGGCCATGGGTGACTTCGTGAAGTCGCGCACCGTCCGCGGCATGGTGAAGCCCGCCGCCCAGGCGCTCTGACGCCGCGAAGGCACCCGCGACGCGACTTCAGGGGCACCTGCGGATGCCAGGTGCCCCTGAAGAGCTCGGAGTCCGGCGGGACGCGGAAGCCGCGCGCTCGCCGGCCCGCTCAGAGCTTGGTCAGCTTGGAGTACGGGCTCAGGATCCTCCCCTGTCGCCCCGAGAAGTCGATGAGCACCGCGTCGTTGTCGCCCTCGACGGCAAGAACACGGCCGAGTCCGAACTGATCGTGCGACACCCTGTCGCCCACATCGAACAATTCGACCGGTGGGGCCGCCTGGGCCGGGCGGTTGAAGGGACTGGAGGGCAGGTGGCGCCGGGATCCGGCTGACTGTTTCATCGCCTTGAGTATGCGCCCTGGAAAGGCCCGACGCCATGCCCGTCCACTCCTGGGGGCGTACGGACGCCGGATTCGACGTCAGCCGTTCCAGGGCCAGTCCGCGTCCCGGCCGGCTTCCAGCAGCGGCACCATGCGGAACGCCGCGTCCGAAAGGCCCCCGAAGGTGTGGCGGTTCGCACCTCCCGACGGAGCGTGTCCCACCCGGTGTCCGGCGAGGTTCCAGGTGTACACGGGCACGGTGGACGGCACGGCCGCGGTGGCGTCCGCGGCGTACGAGAACGCCGCCTGCTCGTCCGTGACGATCAGTACGCGGTCGTGGCCCCGGTAGTGCAGACGCACCGCCTCCGCGGTGTTGGTGCCGCCGAGGTCGCCGAAACGCTCCAGCACCTTCAGCACGGACTCGCGGCGTCGATACGTCACCGGCGCGCTGTTCGTTCCGAATTGCACCAGATCGGCATGGGACGCCCGCAGCGCCAGTGCCGTACCGAAGATCGCGGCGGCGTCGGCCCGGTTGAGCTGCGAACGGTCCGAGAGCGGCGACCACATCGAGCCCGAGCGGTCGACCAGGATCAGCGTCCGCCCCGGCAGTGCGGGCACATTGCGCAGGGAGTGACCGAGCGCCTTCTCCAGCGGGTGGGCCCAGCGCAGTGAGGGCGCGTGCCGATAGGCGGCGAGATAGCGGAACGGGAACTGTCGCGACGCGGCGACCACGTCCGGGTCGCAGATCTTCGCCGCCACCCGCGCGGCGACCTCGTCCGAAACGCCCGCCTCGTCGAAGTTGCGCAGATTACGCAGGAGCGCCATCGCGCCCATCGACGGAATGACCGCTTCCCAGGCCGCGGCGTCCATGGGCCCCTGCAGCCACCCGGCCAGCGCCTCCCAGGTCATGCCCGCGGCAGCCAGCCGGTCCGCGCCGTCCTCGCCGGTGACGACGGCCCGACGCTCCTCGACCGGCAGTTCCATCAGCGCGCGGTGGGCGGTGAGGGTGCGGTCGGAGGCCGGCACCACGGCCGCCTCCGGGTGGTGGCGACGGTCGAGGGCGTACCGGAACAGCTCGCCCTGCCACGGCTTCTCGGGGTCGGGCGAGGCGTGCACGATGTTCAGGATGTCGCCGAAGCGGTAGCCCTTGGACGCGGTGTCGTACTTCAGCAGCGACTTGCCGTGGTAGAGACGGCGTACGGCATCGGCGATGCCGCGCTTGACGGGCTTGGGCACGGCACGGCCGTAGCGCGAGGTCCAGTAGCCGAGGAGTTCCCCGGGTTCGTCGGCACGCAGCAGGACGGAGTCGACGACCTGTCGGTTGGACGGACCGTCCTCGGCGCCCGCGTCGAGCCGCGCCTTCACGTACTCGGCGGCGCCGACGATCGAGGCGGTACGCATCTGGCCGTCGCGGCGCAGCCAGTGGAGCAGACCGGCGGTCCACTCGGGGTCACCGACGGCGAGTACCCGCACCAGCTGGGCGAACCGGTCGTCGCGCTGCTCGCCGTCCTCGTAGAAGGTCTGCTGCGAAACGAAATTGGCGACCGCAAGCAGAAAGAGTTCGGAGCGATTGTCGCGGAGATGTCCTCGGCCGCCCTGATGGGTCTGCGCCGTCCGCCCGGACGACTTCACGGGTGAGGTGACGCGAGACCGGACGGCGCGGATGTTGAAGCGTGCCATGTGAATTCCCCCGAATTCATTGGGAGAAGGCACAGCGGAAAAGGTGCCCGAGATCAGGAGTCGGTGACGGACTTGCCCGATGCTCTACCGCTTTGAGCTACCGGCCGTGGCCGGACGGGACTTGAACCCGCAACCGTCGAATCCCAGAAGTAGCCGTCACCTGCGCACCGGGCACCCCCGGCATCTGTGCCTCCCGAGATCAGAGTCGGCGGCGGCGATTTCTTGGAAGGAAGTAGCCGCTGCCTGCGCACCGGGAGGTGCATGCATTTCTTGCTGATGAAGTTGTTGATGTGCCCAGAAATCAGGGTCGGCGGAACCGACGAAGGTGCTCTGCCGACTGAGCTACACCGGAACGGGATCCGGTGACGGGACTCGAACCCGCGACATCCCCATTATCAGTGGAAGTAGGTCCTGCCTGCGCACCTGGGCACAGACAGGACTCTAGAGGGGGACTGTGGGGCGCGCGAGGGAATTAGAGACCGACCGGCGAATGGAGGGTGGGACCCCGCGACGCCGCCCTCCGTTCACCGGTCGGTCTCAACCGCGCCGAAACACCCTCCGGGGCCTTCCGGCGCCACCGGCCGTCAGTGGCGGTTCGGCTGGCGCTTCCACGGACCGGTGATGGCGAGCATGATGCCCGGCGTCTGGATGTTCGCGTACAGCGTCCTGCCGTCGGGCGAGAAGGTGACACCGGTGAACTCGCTGTACTCCGGCTCCTCTTCGCTGCCGATGTTCAGCTCGTTGCGCGCGATCGGGTACGTGCGGCCGCTCTCGGTCGCCCCGAAGAGGTGCTGGATGCCGTTGCCGTCCTCGGCGATGACCAGACCGCCGTACGGCGAGACGGTGATGTTGTCCGGGCCGTCGAAGGCACCGTCCTTCGACGGGTCGGCGTTCACGCCCAGGAGCACCTTCAGCGTCAGCGTCCGGCGCTTCGGGTCGTAGAACCAGACCTGGCCGTCGTGCTGGACGGGGCTCTCGGCGCGGGCGAACGAGGAGACGATGTACGCACCGCCGTCGCCCCACCACATGCCTTCGAGCTTGCGGGCCCGGGTGACCTGGCCGTCCGTGAACTGCTTGCGCACCGAGACGGTCTTCGCGTCACGGTCGGGCACATCGGTCCAGTCCACGCCGTACACCGTGCCGGTCTTCGTGGCACGGGACAGGTCGTCGACGAACTTGCCGCCGCTGTCGAAGCACTTGGCGGCCTGGAGGACACCCGCGTCGTCGGCGAGCGTGCGGAGCTTGCCGCGGCCGTGCCGGAAGCCGTGCGGCGGGACCCAGCGGTACAGCAGCCCGTTGGGGCCCGCGGCGTCCTCGGTCAGATAGGCGTGCCCCTGCTTGGGGTCGATGACGACGGCCTCGTGGGCGTACCGGCCGAGTGCCTTGATCGGGCGCGGGTCGCGGTTGGCACGCCTGTCGTACGGGTCGACCTCGAAGACGTAGCCGTGGTCCTTGAGCAGGCCGTTCTTGCCCGCCTTGTCCTCGGTCTCCTCGCAGGTGAGCCAGGTGCCCCACGGGGAGGCGCCACCGGCGCAGTTGGTGGACGTACCGGCGATGCCGACCCACTCGGCGGTACGGCCGTCGCGGCGGGTCTCCACGACGGTGCAGCCGCCTGCCGCGACCGGGTCGTACACGAGGCCCTCGGTGAGCGGCACGGGGTACTCCCAGCCGGCGCGGGTGCCGCTCAGCTCGTGGTTGTTGACGAGCAGCGTGACGCCGCGCGGGCCCTCGAAGGTGGCCGTCCCGTCGTGGTTGGAGGGGGTGTACTCCCCGGTCTCCAGCTTGGTGACACCGCTGTGGGTGATGACCTCGTACGAGAATCCGGCCGGCAGCGAGAGAAGACCCTCGGGGTCGGTGACCAGCGGTCCGTATCCCGGCGCGTCGTGGTGACCGTGGTCGTGTCCGTGTCCGTGCTTCGAGTCCTCGGCGGCCAGGGCACCGGGCGCGGTGGCCAGCGCGGCGACAGTGCCGGTCAGGGCGATGCCGGCACCGGTGAGAGCGGACTGTCTGGTGAATTCCCTGCGCGTGAAGGGCATCACGTACTCCTGGAGCGACTGGGCGGGTTGTTGGCGCGCCCACAGTCGCGCCCCTGTGCCAACACCAGTTGAACCACGGGCGACGTCGAGGGGCATCCTTCCTGTGCAGTTGGCCGGATGCGGTCGGCCTGATGGAACCGACCGGAGTGCCGGCCGCGCCCGTTCCACACTGCCCGTCACGGACCGCCGCGCGCCGCCCGCGGTTGCGCGGGCGCGCGGTCCGCGCGCCCGTCCGGCCTCAGGCCCCCGTCCGCGACCGCGCCTTGAACGCCGCCTTGCGGGCCTCCTTGGCCTTCTTTTTGTCGCTGTGCAGCCGCCCCATCGCTTCGAGGACGTCCGCCGTCGCCGGGTGCTCCACCCGCCACGCCTCGTCGAAGAAGCCGCCGTGCTGGCCCGCGAGCCCCTCGACCAGGCCCTGGAGCTCATCCAGATCGCCCTCGGCCGCCAACTGGGCCGCGATCGTGTCGATGGCGAGCCAGAAGATCATCGGCTCGGGCGGCGCGGGAACATCCGCCGCGCCCAGCTCCGCGAGCCAGACCCGCGCCAGCCCGCCCAGCTCGGGGTCGTCCAGCACCGCGCGGACCGCGGGCTCCGCCTCCGCGCCGACCAGCGCGAGCGCCTGCTGGCAGTGGAGCCGGCGCAGCGGCGCCTGTTCGTCCGTTCCGCGGGCCGCCGCCAGGAGTTCGGCCGCGGCGTCGTCCGCGCCGCGCCGGGCGAGCCACAGCCCGAACTCGTCGCGGGCCGCCGTCTCGGGGTAGTGGGCGATGCCGCCGAGAAGTGCGTCGGCACCCTTCTCCGCGAGGTCGCCGATCATGGGGGCGTCCACTCCGGCCTCCAGCATCCGGGCCCGGATGCCGTACAGGCCGAGTGGGGTCAGCTTCACCATTCCGTACCGGGTGATGTCCTCGTCGTCGGACCGCGCAGCGGTGTCCTCGCCCTCCTCGACCAGCAACGCCTCGTCCATCGGGCGGTATTCGACGATCCCGATGGGTTCGAGGACCCGGAACTGGTCGTCGAGGCGCATCATCGCCTCCGACACCTGCTCAAGAATGTCGTCGGTGGGCTCGCTCATGTCGTCGGGCACGATCACGGACGCGGCGAGTGCGGGCAGCGGTACGAGATCCGTGTCCGTGCCGCCGTCGCCGACGGTGAGCAGATACAGATTGGCGAGGACCCCGTCGAGGAACTCCGCCTCCACCTCGGGGTCCCAGTCCAGGGATTCGAAGTCGACCGAGCCGTCCTCGCCGATGAGATCGGCGAAGTCCTCGAAGACGGGAGCGGTGGCGTCGGCGAACACGGCTTCCAGTCCGTCGAGCCAGATCGAGAGGACGTCCTGCGGTGAACCGCCGGTGATCAGCGCCAGGTTCTCGCCCGCGGCGGCAGTCCCCTCCGCGTCCTCCCCCGCCTGCTCGTCCGGGTCCTCGACGTCCACGAGCCCCGCGTCGACCGCGAGCCGCCACGCCTCGCTCGCCTCCGCCGCACCGTCCTCGTCCGCCGCGAGGCCGAGGTGCTCGGCCGCCGCGGGCAGTTGTGCGTCGACGAGCTCGCCACCGGCACCGACCCGGGTCCCGGGGCCCGCCCAGCGGGCGAGCCGGACGGCGCGGGCGAGCAGCGGCGCGGCGAGCGCGTCCCGTGCCAGCTCGGCCTCGGAGTGCAGCCGTACGGGCGGCAGGGTGGAGCGCTCTGCGGACATCAGGTGGTTCTCCTCGTGACGTACGGGGCGTACGGGGTCGGGCGGCCCAAGCGTAGACGCATTTCGCCCCATGCCGCCCGGTTGCCCTTCCCGGCCGCCGACGTCGGTGACGTGCTCTCCGGTATGGCCGAGGGCCCGCCCGACTTCAACCAGTACGGCGGCTGCACGCCGGCCGCCCGCACCCTGGGCACGGTCTCCGGCAAGGGCCTGCGCCGGGAGACGACCCGCAAGCAGCGCAGCGGCGAGCTCGCGGTGGCGACGGTACGACGTCGAGAACCCCGGCCCCACCGATCCGCAGGAGAAGTTCGACGCGCCGGCCGCCGCGGTGGTCGACGACCTCGCCTCGCCCGACATCGTCGCGCTGGAGAGCCGGGACGACAACGGCGCGAAGGACGCCGGTACGGTCTGCGCCGACCGGACGGTCAGGACGTTCACCGACGCGGTCGTGGCCGCGGGTGGCCCGGCGTACCAGTGGCGTTCCATCGCCCCGGAGGACAGGAAGGACGGCGGCGAGCCCGGCGGCAACATCCGTCAGGTGTTCCTCTTCGACCCCGCACGGGTGTCGTCCACCGACCGTGCGGGCGGCGACGCGACGACCGCGACCGATGTCGTACGGCAGCGTGCACATCAACGCCGGGTTCGCCGCGCAGAACAGCGATCACGACCCGCGGGTGCTCCGCTTCCGCCCATAGCCCGTCGCGCCCCTACGCGCCCGCCCCCGGCCTCATGGCGAGCGCGGGCGCGTAGCGGCGCACGCCGCCGCCGGTCACACCCGGGTACGACTGCACCCGCTCCCACTGCGGCGTCCTCGATCCGACCCCGTCCCCCGGGGCGGCCAGCGCGTCGACATGGGCCTGCGCGCTCTCCCATTCGGCGTAATTGAGCACGCGCGTTCCGTCGACGCTCACATGGAAGTGCGCGGAGATGCCTCCGGGGGCAGGCGCCGGATCGGTCCCCAGGGCCTCGAACACGGTGTCCACCCAGTCCCGCTGCCGCGCCTTGTCCGCACCGTCGAACTCGACGTCGACGATCACGACGCACCCCGGCTCCCGCACGTCCCCCTCCCCCGGCAGCGTGGAGCGGTACGGCTCAAGGGTGTGCAGACCGAGCCGCCGGATGCCCGGCACGGCGGCGTCGATTTCCGCGTTGCGCTCGTCCCGGCCGTGCCGGAAGAAGTCCTGATAGGCCTGCTCCCCACTCCACTGGCTGTAGTGGAACAACGTCTTCCCGTCCTCACCCGCATGGACCGTGTACGAGAGCAGCCCCGGGTGCGGCCACTCCCGGCCGGCCCACGCCCTGCGGACGGCCTCGATCGTCCGCCGCTGCCGCTCGGGCGTGCCGACGTCCCAGGTGCTTGCCTTGACCAGTCCGACGTCGTTGCGGGCAAGATCGGGACGGGACTGGAACCGGACGCTCATGACGAGCCCTCCTGACCGGTGCACCCCTGCGGCGCATCACTGCCGACCACACTGGTACGTCAAGTGCGCTTGAGGTCAACACCACTCCCGCGTCGCCCCCGTCAGGTCCCTCGGAAGAACAACGACTCGACAGAACCACGAACGGAGCACCTCATGGATCCGCATGTCAGGGCGATCACCCGCGAGGAACATCTGGCGTTCGTCGCGAGCCGGCCCGCCGTGAGCCATATGCAGGTTCCGTCGTGGGGCGATGTGAAGCCCGACTGGCGCGCGGAGAGCATCGGCTGGTTCGACCGGGACTCCACCGGCGGGGAGCGGATCGTGGGCGCCGGGCTCGTCCTCCACCGGCCGATCCCCCGGACGGGGCGCACCCTGGCCTATCTGCCGGAGGGCCCCGTCATCGACTGGCACGACACCGCCCTGCGGCGGTGGCTGGAGCCGATGCTGGCGCATCTGAAGGCGCAGGGGGCGTTCTCGGTGCGCATGGGCCCGCCTGTGGTCGTCCGGCGCTGGGACGCCGAGACCGTCAAGGACGCCATCGCCGAACCGTCCGCCGGGCGGTTGCGCGACGTGGCCGCGGACTCGAACGAGCCGCAGGCGGCCGAGGTCGTGGAGCAGTTGCGCGCACTTGGCTGGCGGCAGGGCGAGGCGGACAGCGGGGACGGTTTCGGTGCCGGGCAGCCCCGGTACGTGTTCCAGGTGCCGTTCGCCGGGCTGCCGCTGGAGGAGATCCGGCGCAATCTGAACCAGCAGTGGCGGCGCAACATCAAGAAGGCGGAGAAGGCGGGCGTCAAGGTCGTCGAGGGCGGCTACGAGGACCTTCCCGCCTTCTACGAGCTGTACCGCGAGACGGCGGGGCGCGACCGTTTCATCCCCCGCCCGCTCGACTACTTCGAGCGCATGTGGACCGCGCTGCGGGCCGAGGACCCGGGCCGGATGCGGCTCTACCTCGCCCACCACGACGGTGAAGCGCTCGCCGCGGCGACGATGCTGACCGTCGGGAACCACGTCTGGTACTCCTACGGCGCCTCGACCGGCCGCAAGCGCGAGGTCCAGCCCAGCAACGCCATCCAGTGGCGCATGATGAGCGACGCGCACGAGCGGGGCGCGGCCGTGTACGACCTGCGCGGCATCACCGACACCCTGGACGAGGGCAACCACCTCCTCGGCCTGCTCCGCTTCAAGGTCGGCACCGGCGGCCGGGCCGTCGAATACGTCGGCGAGTGGGACTATCCGATCAACAAGGTGCTGCACAAGGCCTTCGCGCTCTACATGGCACGTCGCTGACCGCGGTGGCGGTCAACGGGCCCGGCGCCGGGGTGCACCATCCACCGGCGCTCGCTCCCGGCACGTTCCTGCGGCGCGGTCGCGCGCTGCGCGACGTGGTGCCCGGCCGTCTGCGCGAGCCGGCGTCGTTCCCGCTCCGTCTCCGGGGCGACGCGCCGCCTGCGCCCCGGGTCACGCACACCGCGCGGGCCGCTCACGCGCCCATGCCCGGGTACCGGGCGCTCGGGCGTCCGTGCCAGACTCCCGAGCATGCTCCTTCGCACCGCCACCCGCGCCGACCTGCCCGCCGTCCTCGCGCTGCTCGCGGACGAGGAGCGGGTCGTCGACCCGGCCTCGGTCGTGGTCGACGAGACGTACGAGAAGGCCTTCGCCGCCATCGAGAGCGACCCGCGCAACGAGATGCTCGTCCTGATGGAGGGGGACACCGTGGTGGGCTGTCTGCAGGCGACGTACATACCGGGGCTCGGCAAGCACGGTGAGGAGCGGGCTCTGATCGAGGCGGTGCGCATCAGGGCCGACCGGCGGGGCGGCGGGCTGGGCCGGGAACTGATGAAGCAGGCCGTCGACCGGGCCCGGCTGCGGGGGTGCGGACTGATGCAGCTGACCAGCAACAAGCGACGCACCGACGCGCACCGGTTCTACGAGTCACTGGGTTTCGCCCGCAGTCACGAGGGCTTCAAGCTCGCCCTCTGATCCGACGCGTCGCGACGCTGTCGCGCCGGTTCGGTCCGCCAGGCGGTCATGTTCAGCTCGTCGAGCAGCCGTACGTCGCTCCCCTCCAACGGGAAGACACGCGCCTCCAGGCCGGGAGCCGGTGCGATCTCCAGCGCGTCGCCCTCGACGAGGTCGCCGCCGGTCGGGGTGGAGACCCAGGCGAGAAGCGACCGCATCGTTCCTCCCGGCTTCAGCACGGCCTCCTGAGGCCCCTCGTCGCTCCCCATGTAGGAGGAGCCCGGATTGACCGGGACCGGCAGGGGGTCACCGGCGTCGTCCAGGGCCCGGACGGACGGATAGCCCTTGACGCGGTACGGCTCACTGCCGCAGTTGGTGAGGGTGAGGCCGACGGCCCGGTGGCCCAGCGCGGCCTGCACCTCGCCCATGTCGACGACCACCCCGGAGGACGGGCAGCCGGCCCGGCCGGCGGAGGGCGTGGGGCCGGGCCCCTGCGCCGAGGGCGGCGGCCGGTCGGGGAGCGGGGCCGAGACGGTCGGGAACGGGGTCGGCAGCTTGTCGGCGTGCACCCTGTACGGGGCACTCGGTGTCGGTTCCGGCTCGCCCTCGCCCGCCGGCACGAGAAACCCGGCGCAGCCCGAGAGCGACAGGGCCAGCGCCCCGGTCATGAGCACGGCCACCACCGGTCCGCGTCTCCACGCCCCCGGCCCGGTCCCCGCCCCTGTCAGATCCCGCACGCTCATGCTCCCGCCCCCCACATCGGACTTCCGCATAGACGTTCGATCATGCCAGAGCGCATGCCCTCCCCCTCGCGACTGTTCAGCGATTCTTCCCTTTCACCTCAAGAAGAACTAAGTGGACCTTCACGGTCCGGTCGGCTGACACTTCGGGTATGACAGCACCTTCAGCACCTTTCGGCCGCGCGCTCTGCGCGATGATCACGCCGTTCACCGCCTCCGGCGCACTGGACCCGGACGCGGCCGGGAAGCATGCCGCCTCACTGGTCGCCGACGGCTGCGACGGTCTGGTGCTCAGCGGCACCACGGGCGAGTCCCCGACCACGACCGATGCCGAGAAGACCGCACTGTTGCGCGCGGTCAGGGCGGCGGTCGGCGACGGTGTGCCGATCGTCGCCGGGATCGGCGGCCCGGACACCCGGCACACCGTGGCCCTTGCCCAGCAGGCCGAACAGGCGGGCGCGGACGGCCTGTTGGTGGTGACGCCCTACTACAGCAGGCCGCCGCAGGCCGCAGTCGAGGCGCACTTCCGGCGCGTCGCCGACGCCACCGGCCTGCCGCTGATGCTGTACGATATCCCCGGCCGCACCGGCACCCGCATCGAGCCGGAGACCCTGCTGAACCTCGCGGAACACCCGCGCGTCGTGGCCGTGAAGGACTGCGCGTACGACCTGCTCGGCTCCACGAAGGTGATCGGCGCGACCTCGCTGGCGTACTACTCGGGCTGCGAGGAGCTGAATCTGCCGTTGTACGCGGTGGGCGCGGCGGGCTATGTCAGCACGGTCGCCAATGTGGCGCCCCGGCAGCTGAGGGCCATCCTGGACGCGTTCGACGCCGGGGACACCGCCGGGGCCGCCCGGCTCAACGGGCTGACGGTCCCGCTCACCGAGCTGATGATGGCGTCCGGGCTGCCCGGCACGGTCACGGCGAAGGCACTGCTCGACGCCGGACCGGTCCGGGAACCGCTGCAGCCCGCCGGACGCGAGGCGACCGACGGGCTGCGGAGGGTGTACGAGGAACTTCTCGCCGCTACGAGCTAGTGCCGCGCAGGCGATGTTTGCCCGTGAGGGAGCGGTGTCCGGTGCATGCTCTCGACGTGTCGGCCGGAAGCCCTCGTACTGGACGCACTTGGGCTTTCGGCCGGTGCGGCGAGAATGCGTGCCGGGCGTTGGCCAAAAGTCCTGGCAGCTCCGCTACAAGGACCTCCGGCCGCCTTGCGATCGCACGCACCGGACGACACTCCTCACGGGGCAAACACTGCCGGTCACGGCACTAGTTGTGGCTGTGCAGGACGTCGTTGAGGCCGTCCCAGACCGCGTTGTTCGGCCGCGCCTCCACGGCTCCGGTGACCGAGTTGCGACGGAAGAGGATGTTCGAGGCGCCGGAGAGCTCACGGGCCTTGACGATCTGTCCGTCCGGCAGGGTGATGCGGCTGCCGGCCGTGATGTAGAGCCCGGCCTCGACGACACACTCGTCGCCGAGCGCGATCCCGACACCGGCCTCGGCGCCGATCAGGCAGCGCTCGCCGATGACGATGCGTTCCTTGCCACCGCCGGAGAGGGTGCCCATGGTGGAGGCGCCGCCACCGATGTCGGAGCCGTTGCCGACGACGACACCCGCGGAGATCCGGCCCTCGACCATCGACGTGCCGAGGGTGCCCGCGTTGAAGTTGACGAAGCCCTCGTGCATGACGGTGGTGCCGGAGGCGAGGTGCGCGCCGAGCCTGACCCGGTCGGCGTCGGCGATCCGCACGCCCTTGGGCGCGACGTAGTCCGTCATCCGGGGGAACTTGTCGACCGAGGTGACCTGCAGGTGCAGGCCCTCGGCGCGGGCGTTCAGCCGGACCTTCTCCACATCGTCCACGGCGACCGGGCCGAGCGAGGTCCAGGCGACGTTGGAGAGGAGGCCGAAGAGGCCGTCCAGGTTCTGGCCGTGCGGCCGGACGAGGCGGTGCGAGAGGAGGTGCAGACGCAGGTACGCGTCGTGGGCGTCGAGCGGCTTGTCGTCGAGCGAGGCGATGACCGTACGGACGGCGACGATCTCGACACCGCGGCGGGCGTCCACACCGACGGCCTTGGCGGCACCCGCGCCCAGGAGGTCGACGGCCCGGTCGGGGGTGAGCCGTTCGGTTCCGGCCGGGCCCGGGTCGGCGGTGAGCTCGGGGGCGGGGAACCAGGTGTCGAGAACGGAACCGTCGCCGGCGATGGTGGCGAGGCCGGCGGCGACGGCGCCGGTGGTGCGAGCAGGAGTCGTGTCGGTCATGGCAGAAAACCTAACCGGCGGGGCGCCGTCGGAGCCAACCGGTCTCGCCGGGTGGTCGCCCCGAACCCATGACCAGCCGGTCAGCCGGACCGTGCCTGCCGTCCGGGCGCCGGTGCGGAGGCCTCCTCGCGCACCGGCGGACGCACCGCCACCGGCCCCGGTTCCGCCGCCCGCAGCCGCCGGGCCGCCAGCACCGCCGCCCCCGCGCCGCCGGCCAGCACGGCGCAGGCCGGCCAGAGCAGGCCGGGCGCGGCGGCGTAGAGGGCGCCGCCGAGCGGTGGCGCCAGCACCTGACCGCTGATGGAGGCACCCGCGTACAGGCTCTGGAAGCGGCCCTGCGCATGGTCGGGAGCCCGGTCGGCGACGTACGCCGTCGCGGTGGTCTTGT
This sequence comes from Streptomyces sp. NPDC093149, assembly GCF_044754145.1. Classification (NCBI taxonomy): domain Bacteria; kingdom Bacillati; phylum Actinomycetota; class Actinomycetes; order Kitasatosporales; family Streptomycetaceae; genus Streptomyces; species Streptomyces sp. NPDC093149. The sequence continues at coordinate 358,588 of NZ_JBIVON010000007.1, read as the reverse complement.
ACAGGATCTCGCCCGCGGTCAAGGCCGCCATCATGGTGACGGCGAACAACGCTCCGGCCCCCGGGACGAGCACCGCGTAGCCCAGCCCCACGAGCAACAGTCCGGTGCCCACGATGCCCAGCGGCTCCCGTCGGCGCAGCGCGTGCGCGGCGGGAAGCTCCAGCAGGAGGATGAGGCCACCGTTGATCGCGAGCAGCCAGCCGTAGAACTGGGCGCCGTGGCCGTGCTCGGACAGGAAGACGGGCAGGGTCGAGTACTGCTGGCGGTAGACGAGGTCGACGCAGAGGATCGCGGCGAGCAGGACCAGCACCGCGGGCCTGGCCCGCAGCTCCCGCAGGAGCCCGGGCGCACCGGGCTCACGGGCCGGCCGGCTGTGCGCGGTGCCGTGCGCCGGCAGCACCATGGCCGCGTACCCCGCGAAGAGCAGCGTCCCGAGACCGTCGGCGACGAACAGCCAGTCGTACGAGAAGCGGGCGGCGACCAGCGCGCCGAGCGGCGGGCCGACGGCGAAGGCCGCGTTGCCCCCGGCCCGCACGAGGGCGAAGCTCTGACGCCGTCCGCCCTCGGGGACGGAGACTGCGACGAGTGCGGCGTTGGCGGCGCGCACGACGCCCGCCGCGTACTGCGCGAGCGGCAGCACCCCGTACATGGCCGCGACGGGCAGGACCGGCAGGGTGGCGAGCGCCGCCCCGCCGACCAGCGCACCGGTCAGAAGCATCCGGCGGTGACCGTAGTGATCGCCGAACCAGCCACCGGTGAAGTTCCCCGCGACCAGGCCGATGCCGCCGACGCCCGCGATCACGCCGGCCTGGGGGACGGTCAGCCCGCGCGGGCCGGTCAGATAGACGAAGAGATAGACGAAGGTGAAGCTGACGACCCCATTGAGGAAGGAGCCGAGGGCCAGCAGCCGTACCGTGCGTGGTACGTCCCGCACCATCCCGAAGAGCCCCATCCGCAACACCCTCCCCAAGTGAGTCTCTCTTGGGAACGGACTATGGCATCATGCTTTCCTGCAGGTCAATCCGGTGAGATACGGCCGCGGGAGCACGAAGGAGGACCCATGCCCCAGCGCACCAGCCTGGCCGACGCCGACTGCGCCATCGCCCAGGCACTCGATGTCGTCGGCGACTGGTGGACCCTGCTGATCGTGCGGGACACGGCACGCGGGGTGCATCGCTTCGACGCACTCCGACAAGAGCTGGGCGTCTCCCGCAAAGTACTGACCGAGCGGCTGCGGCTGCTGGTCGACGCGGGCGTGCTGTCCCGGGAGCCGTACCAGGACCGGCCGCCCCGGTACGAGTACCGGCTCACCCGGCGCGGACACGCGCTGCTGCCCGTACTGATCGCGCTCCAGGACTGGGGCGACACCTGGGTGATGGGGGAAGGGGAAACGATGGCGACGGCCGCGGAGGCGTCGAAGGAGGCGGCCCGGGTGCACGCCCTGGTGGGCACCCGCCTGCCCGAGCTGCGCCTGCTGGACCATGAGGGCACGTCGCGCGACCCGGTCGCCGACACGCCGTACACCGTCCTGTACTGCTTCCCCGGCGCCTACGCCCGCCGGGACGCCTACCCGCCGGGCTGGGCCGAGATCCCCGGCGCGAGCGGCTGCACCCTCGAATCCTGCACGTACCGCGACCGGTTGGCCGAGTTCACGGCGGCAGGAGCGAGCGTGCACGGGGTCTCGACCCAACGGCCGGACGAACAGCGGGCGTTCGCGGAGGCGGAACGGCTGCGCTTCCTGCTGCTGTCCGACGCGGAGCTGGACCTGGTGGCGGCCCTGCGGCTGCCGACCTTCCGCGCGGCGGGAACGAGCAGATTGAAGCGGCTGACGCTGGTGGTCGACCGGGACCGGACGATCCGCGAGGCGCTGTACCCGGTCACGGACATCGAGGCGAGCGTGCGGGCGGCCCTGGCCGCGGTCCGGGACGCGGGCCCCTCGGTCGAGTGAGGGGCACGTGCGGCCGGGTGCCGGGCCGGTCCGGCACCCGGGACCAAAGCGGTCAGCCGACGATCCGGCTCATCATCTCCCTGGTGTACGCCTCGTCGTAGTCGCCGCCGGTGAGCAGCACCTGCAGGCAGATACCGTCCATGAGCGCGATCAGCGCCCGCGCCGTGGCCGGATCGGTGCGCCGGGACAGCAACTCGGCCGTGCCGTCGGTCCACTCGGCGGCGACGGGCCGCAGCGCGGGCCTGCGCAGCGCGGCGAGATACAGCTCGTACTCCAGCTCGGCCCGCGCGCGCCCGCCGGAGAAGTACTCCCCCAGCAGCCGGGCCAGCTCCTCGGCGAGGTCGGCCGCCGGGTCGGCCAGGGCCTCGCTCGCCCGCATGACCTCGGCGAAATTCTCGTTCGACCGGCGCAGCGCGGCGGTCAACAGCTCGTCCAGGGAGGCGAAGTGATAGGTCGTCGAGCCGAGCGGCACGTCCGCCTCGGCCGCGACGGAGCGGTGGCTGAGCCCCGCGATGCCCTTGGCGCCGACGACCCGGATCGCGGCGTCGATGATGCGTTCGCGCCGCTCGGGATCGTAACGACGTGTCATCAGTGGGCCCCTCCCAGATTCAGCACCACCACTCCGGCGATGACCAGCGCTATGCCCGCCAGCTTGACCAGGTTCCCGGACTCCCCCATGAAGAGGATGCCGATGGCGGCGACGGCGGCGGTGCCGATCCCGGCCCAGATGGCATAGGCGGTGCCCATGGACAGCGTCTTCAGCGTCTGGGCGAGCAGGGTGAAGGCTATGAGATAACCCGCGACGGTGATCAGCGAGGGCCAGAGCCGGGTGAAGCCCTCGCTGTACTTCATGGCCGTCGTGCCGGCCACCTCCGCCGCAATCGCCGCTGCAAGCAGTCCATATCCCATGTGTACGAGTGTACGCATCGCCGCTCGCGCCACGGTACGACGGATTCACGCCACTCGGGACGCTACGGTGTCCCGACGGGCACACAGGACGACGACACAACGGAGCCGCAGTGACGCAGGACGCAGGGTGGGGCGGCGGTGCGCCGTACGGAGGAGCACCGTACGGAGGGCCACCGGGATGGGGTGGCTGGATGCCACCGCCGAAGCCCGGAGTGATACCGCTGGCACCCCTGAGGCTCGGGGACATATTCGGCGGCGCCTTCAGCACGATAGGCCGCTACTGGAAGCAGCTCTTCGGCGTCGGCGTGGCCGTGTACGGCGTGGCGCTGGTCGTCGTGGGGGCGGCGACGTCGATCGCGTACTCCGCGACCAGTGACCATCTGCACCGGATCATCTCGCTCAGCGCCGACCAGGACCCGTCGTCGGACGACCTCGCGCCGGTACTGATCGCCTTCGGCGCCATCTGGCTGGTCGCCATGGTCGCCCTCATGCTCTGTACGGCCCTGATGTACGCGGCCGTTCCCGTGATCCTGCAGGAGGCGGTGCTGGGCAGGCCCACCACCTTCTCCGTCGTCTGGCGACGGGCCTGGGCGCGCGTTCCGGCGGTGATCGGCACGGTGATCCTGTCCAGCCTGATCGCGATGATCCCGATCGTGCTCATGATGGTCGGCTTCTGCGCCCTCGTGATCAGTGCGATCACCCTGACCCACGAGTCCGGTGCCGCGGTGTGGACCGCGCTCGGCCTCCTCGGCGCCCTGGCCACCGCTCCCCTGGCGGCCTGGCTCTGGGTGAAGTTCAGCCTGGCCGCCCCGGCCGCGGTCTTCGAGCGGCAGAGCCCGGTGGCGGCCCTGCGCCGTTCGTCGCAGCTGGTGCGGGGCGACTGGTGGCGGGTCTTCGGGATCAGTCTGCTGGCCTTCGTGATGGCGGCCGTGGCGAACTACGTCATCCAGATCCCGTTCTCGTTCCTCGGCATGTTCTCCGGCGTCATCGGCGGCTCGACCCTGGACGAGGACCCGAACCCGGCGTCGATCGCCTTCGCCATGAGCGGCTACCTGGTGATCCTCGTGCTGGGGCAGCTCATCGGTCAGCTCCTCTCGTCGACGTTCCCGCAGCTGGTGACCGGACTTCTCTACGTCGACCGGCGCATGCGCGCGGAGAACCTGGGCCCGGTCCTCGCCGAGGCGGCGGCCGTACCGCCGTCCCCGTACGGCACTTATTGAGGGTTGTCCCGTGATCCCATGGATCACGGGACACCTCTTGAGTTCTCCCGTCGGATCGGGCCGGGGCTCCTCAGTCGATGAGCGAGTTCTTCGGACTCAGCACACAGAACTCGTTCCCCTCGGGGTCCTCCAGCACCACCCAACTCGCCTCCGCCTGCTGCCCGATGTCCGCCCGCCGCGCCCCGAGCCCGATGATGCGCTCGACCTCGGCGGCCTGGTCATCGGGGGCGAGGTCGATGTGGAGCCGGTTCTTGCCCGCCTTCCGCTCCGGCACGGAGACGAAGCAGATCCCGGGAAGCGCCGACTTGTCGGCGCCGATCACGATTTCGCCGTCGGCCTCGAAGAGCACCTTCCAGTCGAGCACCTGGCACCAGAAGCTGGCGAGCGACGGGAGATCGTGAGTGTCGACGACGACGCTGTGGAAAGAAACGGTCATGCCGCCAGTCTGCTCGACGGGCATGACCGTTGACCATCCCCAATCGCGAAGGTGCCCGATCCGTCAGCCGCCGACGGTGAACCAGGTGGCCCGGGACTTCTTCCACTCCGCGTGGTCGAGATCCTTCGCCTCCGTGCCGTCCCCGTACAGATCGGCCGATCCGGCATCCGTGATCAGCTGCGCACGGGCGCCCGGAACCGTCAGGTCCGGAACGTCGACGACGGCCTCCCAGCCACCCGGGTCGGCGGTCGGCAGCTCGGCCCGCTCGACCGGCGCGTGCGCGGCGACCCCGTCCCAGCTGTAGAGGGCGTACGGGTCGGAATTGTCGTCGGCCGCCCAGGAACCGGCCACGATCAGATACTGGTCGGCCGCGTTCCTACGGATGTCCCGGATGCTGAGTCCGCCGAGGTCCAGCTCGATCGGCGTACCGATGACCGCCTTCGCCCCGCTGCCGGCCACCTTGTCGAAGTTGGTGACGGGCACGACGAGCGCCTTGCCCCCCGCCTTCGGCGGTACGAGCGGCGCCCGGAAGCCGAGGTACGCGGTGGTCGTCGAACCGGGGGCGAACTCCAGCCCCTCGATGTTGAATCCGTCGATCTGCTTGGGCGCTTCACCGTCCGCCGTCCCTGCGGCGAAGCCGTACCGGTTGCCGTTCGCCCTGTCCCAGGCGACGAGGTCGTCACGGAGCTTCTTGTACGAACCGCCCACCGTCAGCCGGGTGGTGGCCCCCGAGCCGGTCACCGTCGTGGTGAAGACGGTGTTGCGGTCGGCCTTGTACACACCGTCCTTGTTGTTGCCCAGCGATCCGGTCCAGTAGATGGTGTTCCCGACCCGGGCTCCGGCCTCGATGTCGATCTCCTTCGACACCCCGAGCGCCGAGCCGACGTCCCAGCTCCGCACGGGCGCACCGGACGCCGAACGGTCGTACAGGCGCAGCGTGTTGGACTCGTCGTCGGCGACGACCACATACCCGCCGCCCGCGTCGACGGCGGCCGAGGCGTCCGACGAGCCGGTGAGGTAGCGCGTGTCGGCGGCGTTCTGCACGGCGGCGGACGCGGCGTAGTGCAGCGTCCTGGTGGCGGTCCTGCCGCCGAGTCCGGTGACCTTGATCGTGAGGTCCGTGTAGCCACGCCCGCGCGCGGCGACCGCGAGCTGCCGGGTGGCGCCGGTCCCGGTCACGGTCACATCACCGGTTGCGGCGACGGACGGCTTGGAGCTGGCGGACGCCACCACCCCGAGCGCGGCGGCATCGGCGCCGCTCTGCGCGACGGTGACGGTCACCACCGGGTCACCGGTCGCGCCGACGGCACCGGAGAGATAGGAGACCGAGAGCCCGATCGTCGGCGTGCCGTAACCCGCGGCGTGCGCGGGGGCGTCGACGCCCAGGGCGGCCAGTACGAGAACTCCGCTCGCGGCGATGGCCGCCCGGCGGTTGTGGAGCGAAAGCTGATGCGACACAGCGTGCCTCTCGTCGGCGTGGGTTCGCGTTCAGACTCCCGTTCCCTCGCCAACAACGGACACACATCACGCGTACGGCCGACGAACAACGACGAACGGCCCCCGGCGGTTGCCGGGGGCCGTTCGCAGACACGGATGGCTCAGAGCTTGTCGGGTGACCGCGTCCGCCCGGTCGCAGGCCACCCGACAGGCTCTCAGACGTTGAAGCCGAGCGCGCGCAGCTGCTCGCGCCCGTCGTCCGTGATCTTGTCCGGGCCCCACGGCGGCATCCAGACCCAGTTGATCCGCAGCTCGTTGACGATGCCGTCGGTCGCGGACTTCGCCTGGTCCTCGATGACGTCGGTCAGCGGGCACGCCGCGGACGTCAGGGTCATGTCGAGGGTGGCGATGTTGGCGTCATCGATGTGGATGCCGTAGATCAGGCCCAGGTTGACGACGTCGATGCCCAGCTCGGGGTCGACGACGTCGTACAGGGCTTCGCGGACCTCTTCCTCTGAGGCCGGCTTGGTCGTCAGGTCCTCGTTGGATGTCACCGTGTTCTCGCTCATGCCGTCTTCCCTTCGGACAGCGCTTTCGCCGTCGCGTCCTTCCACGCCATCCAGCTCAGTAGCGCGCATTTCACCCGGGCCGGGTACTTCGAGACACCGGCGAACGCGACCGCGTCCTCCAGTACCTCCTCCATCGCGTCGTCCGGCTCCAGCTGGCCCTTCGACTGCATCAGCTCCAGGAAGGTCTCCTGGATCTTCTGCGCCTCGCCCAGCTCCTTGCCGACCAATAGATCGTTCAGCACGGAGGCGCTGGCCTGGCTGATGGAGCAGCCCTGACCCTCGTACGACACATCGGTGATGGTCTCGCCGTCGTACTTCACCCGGAGAGTGATCTCGTCGCCGCACGTCGGGTTGACGTGGTGCACCTCGGCGTCGCCGTCCCGCAGGCCGCGCCCGTGGGGGTGCTTGTAGTGGTCCAGGATCACTTCCTGGTACATGGAATCAAGCTTCACCAGTCAACCCTCAGCCGCTCTGCCTATTACCCGAAAAAGTTCCGTACGTGCTCCAGACCGTCCACCAGGGCGTCGACCTCGGCGGGCGTGGAGTACAGATAGAACGACGCTCGCGTCGTCGCAGGAATTCCGTACCTCAGGCAGACCGGCCGCGCACAGTGGTGTCCGACCCGGACCGCGATGCCCTGCTCGTCGAGTACCTGACCCACGTCGTGGGGGTGGATGTCACCGAGCGTGAAGGAGATCGTGGCGCCGCGGTCCTCGGCCGTCGCAGGACCGATGATCCTGAGGTCCGGCACCTCCAGCAGCCGCTTCACCGCGTACTCGGTGATCGCGTGCTCGTGCCGGTAGATGTTCTCCATGCCGATCGCCGAGAGGTAGTCCACGGCCGCGCCGAGGCCGACGGCCTGGGCGATCGGGGGCGTACCGGCCTCGAACTTGTGCGGCGCGGGGGCGTAGGTCGACGAGTGCATCGACACGGTCTCGATCATCTCGCCACCGCCGAGGAACGGCGGCAGGTCCTCCAGGAGCTCCTGCCGTCCCCAGAGCACACCGATGCCGGTCGGGCCGACCATCTTGTGGCCGGTGAAGGCCACGAAGTCGGCCTGCAGCGCCTGCACGTCCAGCACCATGTGCGGGGCGGCCTGCGAGGCGTCGATGCAGACCAGCGCGCCGACCTGCTGGGCACGGCGGATGATCTTCTCGACCGGGTTGATCGTGCCCATGATGTTGGAGACCAGGGTGAAGGAGACGATCTTCGTCTTCTCCGTGATGATCTCGTCGATGTTGGACAGGTCGAGCCGGCCGTCGTCGGTGATGCCGAACCACTTCAGCTTCGCGCCGGTGCGCTGCGAGAGCAGCTGCCACGGCACGATGTTGGAGTGGTGCTCCATCTCCGTGGTGACGATCTCGGTGTCGTGGTCGACCCGGTAGGGCTCGTCGGCCCAGCCGAGCATGTTGGCCACGAGGTTCAGCGACTCGGAGGCGTTCTTGGTGAAGATCACCTCGTTGCGACTGGGCGCGTTGATGAACGCGGCGACCTTGTCACGGGCGCCTTCGTACAGCGCCGTGGCCTCCTCCGCGATCGTGTACACGCCGCGGTGCACGTTGGCGTTGTGCCGCTCGTAGTACTCGTTGAGGGCGTCGAGCACCTGGCGCGGCTTCTGCGAGGTCGCCGCACTGTCCAGGTAGACGACCTTCTTTCCGTCGTGGACCGTACGATCCAGCAGGGGGAAGTCCTTGCGGATCGCCTCGGTGTCGAGGAGGCCCGGCAGCTGTGTCACGCGGAAGCGCCACCCTTCACATATGCCTCGTAGCCCTCGTTCTCCAGCTTGTCGGCGAGCTCGGCGCCGCCGGACTCGGCAATACGGCCGTTGGCGAAGACGTGCACGAAGTCGGGCTTGATGTAGCGGAGGATCCGCGTGTAGTGCGTGATCAGCAGGGTGCCGACCTCGCCGGTCTCGCGGACCCGGTTGACGCCCTCGGAAACGATGCGCAGGGCGTCGACGTCCAGGCCGGAGTCGGTCTCGTCGAGGATCGCGACCTTCGGCTTGAGAAGCTCCAGCTGAAGGATCTCGTGGCGCTTCTTCTCACCGCCGGAGAAGCCTTCGTTCACGTTGCGCTCGGCGAACGCCGGGTCCATCTGGAGCCGGCCCATCGTCTCCTTGACCTCCTTCACCCAGGTACGCAGCTTGGGCGCCTCGCCGCGGACGGCGGTGGCGGAGGTGCGCAGGAAGTTGGAGACCGAGACACCGGGGATCTCGACCGGGTACTGCATCGCGAGGAACAGACCGGCGCGGGCCCGCTCGTCGACGGTCATCTCCAGGACGTCCTCGCCGTCCAGGGTCACCGAACCGCTGGTGATCGTGTACTTGGGGTGACCCGCGAGGGAGTACGCGAGGGTGGACTTGCCGGACCCGTTGGGGCCCATGATGGCGTGGGTCTCGCCCTGCTTCACGATCAGGTCGACGCCCTTGAGGATCTCCTTCGTGGCGTTGTCGGCCTCGACGGAGACGTGCAGGTCGCGGATTTCAAGCGTTGCCATGGGTGACTCAGGACTCCTGGGTGACGGAGACGAGCACATCGTCCCCTTCGATCTTGACGGGGTATACGGGGACGGGGCGCGTCGCGGGAAGACCGGACGGCTTGCCGGTGCGGAGGTCGAAGCTGGAGCCGTGCAGCCAGCACTCGATCATGCAGTCCTCGACCTCTCCCTCGGACAGTGAGACGTTCGCGTGCGAGCAGATGTCGTTGATCGCGAACACCTCGCCCTCGGTACGGACGACGGACACCGGAATGCCGTCGAGCTCCACCCTCTTCGGGGTGTCGTCCTCCAGCTCGCTCAGCGCACAGGCTTTGACGAAGGCCATCAGACGGACGCCTTCAGCTCGGCCTCGATCTTGTCGAGCAGCCGTGCCTCGACGTCCGGCAGCCCGATCTGCTGGACCAGCTCGGCGAAGAAGCCGCGCACGACGAGCCGACGGGCCTCCTCGGCGGGGATGCCGCGGGACATCAGGTAGAAGAGCTGCTCGTCGTCGAAGCGGCCGGTGGCGGAGGCGTGGCCGGCGCCGACGATCTCGCCGGTCTCGATCTCCAGGTTCGGCACCGAGTCGACCCGCGCGCCGTCGGTGAGGACGAGGTTGCGGTTCATCTCGTAGGTGTCGGTGCCCTCGGCCCTGGCCTGGATGAGGACGTCACCGATCCACACCGCGTGCGCGTCGTCGCCCTGGAGCGCGCCCTTGTAGGCGGCGTTGGACTTGCAGTGCGGGGTGTTGTGGTCGACCAGGAGACGGTGCTCCTGGTGCTGGCCCCTGTCGGTGAAGTACAGGCCGAAGAGCTCGGCCTCGCCGCCGGTGCCCGCGTAGCTGACGCGCGGGTGGAGACGGACGAGGTCACCGCCGAAGGTGACGACGATCGACTTGAACGAGGCGTCCCGGCCGACCAGCGCGTTGTGCTGGCCGACGTGGACCGCGTTCTCGTCCCAGTCCTGCACGGAGACGACGGTGAGCTTCGCGCCGTCGCCGAGGACGTAGTCCACGTTGGCGGCGAGCACCGCGTCACCGGTGTGGTCGATGACGACGACGGCCTCGGCGAAGGCTCCCAGCTCGACGACCTGGTGGCCGTAGGCCACACCGCCCTCGCCGTGCACCGCGATGCGGATCGGCTCGGTGAGCACGGCCTCCTTGGCGACCGTGACGACGGACGCCTGCTCGAAGGACGTGTACGCCTGGGCGGCGACGCGGTCCACCGGGGTGCCGGCCTTCCCGAGCCGGGAGTCGTCGCGGCCGACGGTCTCGACCGTGACGCCCTCGGGGGCCTCGATCGCGACCTTCACGGCGCCGCCGGTGGCGACGGCGGTGCCGTCGTGCAGTCCGCGCAGCCGCTCCAGCGGCGTGAACCGCCACTCCTCCTCACGACCGTGCGGGACGGGGAAGTCCGCGACGTCGAAGGACGGGGGCGCGCTCATGCGTGTGGCGACGGTCGACTCGGCGGCCACCGCGATGGAGCCGGTGGTGGTGGACCCCGCCGGAATGTTCTGAGCCTCAGCCATGGCTGTCGTAGTGCTCGCTTTCTCTGTCAAAAGTCGGGGGATTCGGTCGTCGGGCCGTGCGGGCCCTGTCAGCCGACCGAACCCTCCATCTGCAGCTCGATCAGCCGGTTGAGTTCGAGGGCGTACTCCATCGGCAGCTCCTTCGCGATCGGCTCGACGAAGCCGCGCACGATCATCGCCATCGCCTCGAACTCCGTCAGACCGCGGCTCATCAGGTAGAAGAGCTGATCCTCGGAGACCTTGGAGACGGTGGCCTCGTGCCCCATCGACACGTCGTCCTCGCGGACGTCCACGTACGGGTAGGTGTCGGAGCGCGAGATCGTGTCGACCAGCAGGGCGTCGCACAGGACGTTGGACTTCGCGCCCGGCGCGCCTTCGCCGATCTCGATCAGACCGCGGTAGGAGGTACGGCCGCCGCCTCGCGCCACCGACTTGGAGACGATGTTGGAGGAGGTGTTCGGCGCCATGTGGACCATCTTGGCGCCGGCGTCCTGGTGCTGGCCCTCGCCCGCGAAGGCGATGGACAGGGTCTCGCCCTTGGCGTGCTCACCCATCAGGTAGACGGCCGGGTACTTCATGGTGACCTTGGAGCCGATGTTGCCGTCGACCCACTCCATGGTCGCGCCCTCGTAGGCCACGGCACGCTTGGTGACCAGGTTGTAGACGTTGTTCGACCAGTTCTGGATCGTCGTGTAGCGGCAGCGGCCGCCCTTCTTCACGATGATCTCGACGACCGCGGAGTGCAGCGAGTCGGAGGAGTAGATCGGGGCGGTGCAGCCCTCGACGTAGTGGACGTAGGCGTCCTCGTCGACGATGATCAGCGTCCGCTCGAACTGGCCCATGTTCTCCGTGTTGATACGGAAGTAGGCCTGCAGCGGGATGTCGACGTGGACACCCTTGGGCACGTAGATGAACGAGCCGCCGGACCACACGGCCGAGTTCAGCGAGGCGAACTTGTTGTCGCCGACCGGGATGACGGTGCCGAAGTACTCCTTGAAGAGCTCCGGGTGCTCCTTCAGCGCGGTGTCGGTGTCCAGGAAGATGACGCCCTGCTCCTCCAGGTCCTCACGGATCTGGTGGTAGACGACCTCGGACTCGTACTGCGCGGCGACACCGGCGACCAGGCGCTGCTTCTCCGCCTCCGGGATGCCGAGCTTGTCGTAGGTGTTCTTGATGTCCTCGGGCAGGTCCTCCCAGGACTCCGCCTGCTTCTCCGTGGACCGCACGAAGTACTTGATGTTGTCGAAGTCGATGCCCGACAGGTCGGAGCCCCAGTTCGGCATGGGCTTCTTGTCGAAGAGCCTGAGGCCCTTGAGGCGCAGCTTCAACATCCACTCGGGCTCGTTCTTCTTCGCCGAGATGTCGCGGACGACCTCCTCGGAGAGCCCGCGCTTGGCTGCGGCGCCTGCCGCGTCGGAGTCGGCCCAGCCGAATTCGTACGTACCCAGACCCTCGAGCTCAGGGTGGGCAGTCTCCGTAGGGAGCGTCATGCGGGGTTCCTCCCGGCCGTGCTTGCAGATGCTGAATTGATGGTCTGTGGTGCTGAGTGGCCGCTGCGCGGGATGTACGTCGTGCACACACCGTCGCCGTGGGCGATGGTGGCCAGACGCTGCACATGCGTCCCGAGGAGGCTGGAGAAGAACTCCGTCTCCGCCTCGCACAGCTGCGGGTACTGCTCGGCGACATGAGCGACCGGGCAGTGGTGCTGGCACAGCTGTTCGCCCCGCTGCGGGCCGGGCGCGCTACGCGCCGTAGCAGCGTACCCGTCGGCGGACAAGGCCTTGGCCAACGCCTCCGTGCGCGCCTCGGGGTCGGCGGCCTCGATCACCGAGCGGTAGGCCTCGGACTGGGCCGCGATCCTGGCCCGCGCGAAAGCGACGACCGCTTCGTCGCCCGAGGTCTCGGCGATCCACCGCAGGGCGTCCGCCGCGAGCTTGTCGTAGGACTGGTCGAAGGCGTCGCGCCCGCAGTCCGTCAGAGCGAACACCTTGGCCGGCCGGCCCCGGGTCCGCGCGCCGTACACCCGCTGCTCACGGGCCTCGACGACGCCGTCGGAGACGAGGGCGTCGAGATGGCGGCGGACAGCGGCCTGGGTGAGGCCGAGGCGCTTGGCGAGATCGGCCACCGTGGACGGGCCGTGGTCCAGGATGGAGCGCGCGACCCGGTTGCGCGTCGAGCGCTCACCGGTCGCGAGTTCCTCCTGCGGAGCCTCGCCAACGTTTTTCACAACGCCATTGTTGCGTAATTCGCCGGGCCCTGACAACCACGGTCCGAAACGATCTACGGTGCGGTTCATCACTTAGGGTCACCTAATTCGGCCCCGCGACTCGTCCCCTTTCCGCTCCTGCCTACACTTACCGGCCATGAAGAGCGAGTCCGTCGTACAGGTCAGGAACCTGGTGAAGCGGTACGGCCCCAAGACCGCTGTGGACGGCCTCGACCTGTGTGTACGCACCGGCACCGTCACCGCCGTCCTCGGCCCCAACGGCGCCGGGAAGACCACCACCGTCGAAACCTGCGAGGGGTACCGCCGTCCGGACGGCGGAACGGTGAAGGTCCTCGGTCTCGACCCGGTCGCCGACGCCGCAGAGCTCCGCCCCCGGATCGGCGTGATGCTCCAGTCGGGTGGTGTCTACTCCGGCGCACGCGCCGACGAGATGCTCCGGCACATGGCGAAGCTCCACGCCCACCCGCTGGACGTCGACACGCTGATCGAGCGCCTCGGCCTCGGCAGCTGCGGCCGGACGACCTACCGCAGGCTCTCCGGCGGCCAGCAGCAGCGGCTCGCCCTGGCCATGGCCGTCGTCGGCCGCCCCGAGCTGGTCTTCCTCGACGAGCCGACCGCCGGCCTCGATCCGCAGGCCCGCCGCTCCACCTGGGACCTCGTGCGCGAGCTCCGCGCCGACGGTGTGTCGATCGTCCTGACCACCCACTTCATGGACGAGGCCGAGGAACTCGCCGACGACGTCGCCGTCATCGACGCGGGCAAGGTCATCGCCCAGGGCAGCCCCGAGACGCTCTGCCGCGGCGGCGCCGAGAACACTCTGCGCTTCACCGGCCGTCCCCGTCTCGACCTGGGTTCCCTCCTGAAGGCACTGCCCGACGGCTCGGAGGCGGCGGAGCTCACCCCGGGCACGTACCGCATCACCGGCGATGTCGACCCGCAGCTGCTGGCCACCGTCACCTCCTGGTGCGCGCAGCACGGGGTGATGCCGTCCGGCATCTCCGTGGAGCGGCACACCCTGGAGGACGTCTTCCTGGAACTGACCGGCAAGGAGCTGCGCGCATGAGCGCCGGTACGTACACCCCGCGGCCGGGCGCCGCCCCGCTCTCCCGCATGATCGCCGCGCAGACCGCGCTGGAGACGCGGATGCTGCTGCGCAACGGGGAGCAACTGCTGCTGACCGTGATCATCCCGACGCTGCTGCTGGTGCTGTTCAGCGCGGTCGACATCGTGGACACGGGCGAGGGCAGGTCGGTCGACTTCCTGACGCCCGGCGTCCTCGCGCTCGCCGTGATGTCCACGGCCTTCACCGGCCAGGCCATCGCCACCGGTTTCGAGCGGCGGTACGGGGTGCTCAAGCGGCTGGCCGCCTCGCCGCTGCCCCGCTGGGCGCTGATGACCGCCAAGACGCTGGCGGTGCTCGTCACCGAGGTGTTGCAGGTGGTGCTGCTCACGGTGATCGCGTTCGCGCTGGGCTGGTCGCCCCACGGCAACCCCTTCGCCGTCCTGCTGCTGCTCGTGCTCGGCACCGCGGCCTTCTCCGGGCTCGGTCTGCTGATGGCCGGGACGCTGAAGGCGGAGGCGACGCTCGCCGCGGCCAATCTGGTCTTTCTGCTGCTGCTGGTCGGCGGCGGGGTCGTCGTGCCCCTCGACAAGTTCCCGGACGCCGCGCAGTCGGCGCTGGGCGTGCTGCCGATCGCGGCCCTGTCGGACGGGCTGCGCGACGTGCTCCAGCACGGCGCGTCGATGCCGTGGGGCGACCTCGGCGTCCTCGCGGCGTGGGCGGTGCTCGGGCTGGGCGCGGCGGCCCGGTTCTTCCGCTGGGAGTGAGCCGGCGCCTCGGCCGGGAGTGAGCCCGTGGGCGCGCTCCGTCGCCGGTTCGGGGTAACTCGTCCCCCTCGTGAAAGCTTGCACAAGCCGCCGCCTACGATGGTGCGCGTGCCCAAGCTGACCCGAGCCGAAGTCGCTCAAGCCGCGCGGAACCCGCTCCTCTTCATCGCCGAGCGATGGACTCCGTCCCCCCGCACGGTGCGCCGTGCGGCCATGTCGGCCGTCGTCATGGCCGTGCTCATCGTCGTGACCGGCGGCGCGGTGCGGCTGACCGGCTCCGGCCTCGGCTGCCCGACCTGGCCCAAGTGCACCGACGAGAGCCTGACGGCGACGAGCGCGATGGGCTTCCACGGCGCCATCGAGTTCGGCAACCGGATGCTGACGTACGTCCTGTGCGCGGCCGTCGGGTGGGCGATCATCGCCGCCCGGTCCGCGAAGCCCTGGCGCCGCAGCCTCACCCGGCTCGGCTGGACGCAGTTCTGGGTCGTCATGGGCAACGCGGTGCTCGGCGGCATCGTGGTGCTGGTCGGCCTCAACCCGTACACCGTCGCGGCGCACTTCCTGCTGTCCACGGCGCTGCTCACCGTCGCGATGGTGACCTGGCAGCGGGTCCGCGAGGGGGACTTCGCACCGCGTCCGCTGGTGGGCAAGGCGGTGTCGCAGCTGGCCTGGCTGCTCGCGGTCGTGGCGGGGCTGCTGGTCGCGGTGGGCACGGTCGTCACCGGCGCCGGACGGCACGCGGGTGACTCCAGCGACGTCCACCGCATCCCGATCGACTGGAAGATGATCACGCAGCTGCACGCCGATCTGGCCTGGGCCGTCGTGGCGCTCACCGTGGCCCTCTGGTTCGTGCTGAAGGCGGTGGACGCACCCATCGGCCCGCTCCACCGCGCCCGTGACCTCTTCCTGGTGCTGATGGGTCAGGGCGTCATCGGTTACGTCCAGTACTTCACCGACACCCCCGAGATCCTCGTCGGCCTGCACATGTTCGGCTCGTGCCTGGTGTGGATCGCGGTCGTGCGGGTGCTGCTGTCGCTGCGTGAGCGCCCGGTGGCCGTCCCCCCGGTACCCGGCGCCGCCGCCGAGCAGCCGGAGCCCGCCGCGGCGGGCTGAGCTCCGGGCGCCCGGAAGCCCTCCCCATACGTCGATCGCCGGACGGACCCGTACGCGGGTCCGTCCGGCGATCGACGTATGGGGGTCCGTTCGCTCAGGCCTTGTCGGAGGGACCGCCCACCTGGATGCCCGCCATTCGCGTCCACTCGTACGGGCCGGTACGGACCTTCGCGGCGAAATCGCCGTCGAAGGACTCGTGCATCGTGATCCCGGCCTTGCGCGTGGCGCTCTCGGCGACCGCGTACGACGGGGCCACCAGATCGCCCCAGCCGCCGTCCTCGCCCACGAGAACGATGCGGGTGCCCATCTGCCCGATGTAGGCGAGCTGGCCCTCCGCGCCGCCGTGCGCCTTGGCGAAGGCACCGATCTGCTTGGCGAGCCTCGCCGCCCTGCGCTCCGCGCGGGCCGCCTGCCTGCCGCTCTCCACCTGGGTCTCTGCCGTCTCTGCCATGCTCAGGATGCTACCGACGGGTAGATCGACGTGCGACGGGCGGGGCACGTGGCGTGGGCCACGTACCCCGCCCGTCGGCAGGAGTCGAGGAAGCGGGACTACCGCAGGAAGGGGTCGATCGCCACGGCGACGAAGAGCAGCGAGACATAGGTGATCGACCAGTGGAACAGCCGCATCTCCTTGAGCTTCCCGCCGGTCACTCCGGCCTTGGCCCGGTTGAGCAGGGCGTGCGCCTCCCAGAGCCAGAACCCACCGGTCAGCAGCGCCACCGCCGTGTAGAACCAGCCGGTGTAACCCAGCGGGGTCAGCAGCAGTGAGACGGCGACCATCACCCAGCTGTAGACGACGATCTGGCGGGCCACCACCCGGTTGGAGGCGATGACCGGCAGCATCGGGACACCGACCCTGGCGTAGTCCTCCTTCACCTTCATGGACAGCGGCCAGTAGTGCGGCGGCGTCCAGAAGAACATCACGGCGAAGAGGATGACCGCGGCCCAGGACATCGAGTTGGTCACGGCGGACCAGCCGATGAGGACCGGAAGGCAGCCGGCGATGCCGCCCCAGACGATGTTCTGCGAGGTGCGGCGCTTCAGCAGCATCGTGTAGCCGACGACGTAGAACAGCAGCGCGCCGAGCGCGAGCGCGGCCGACAGCCAGTTGACGAACACCCCGAACCAGACCGTGGAGATCACCGCGAGGGCGAACCCGAAGGCCAGGCACTCACGCGGGCTCACCATGCCGGTGACCAGCGGGCGTTGCGAGGTACGGTCCATCAACGCGTCGATGTCGCGGTCGATGTACATGTTCAGCGCGTTGGCGCCGCCCGCGGAGAGATACCCCCCGATGGTGGTGGTGAGAACGAGCCACAGATCGGGTACACCCTGAGCGGCCAGGAACATCACCGGAACAGTGGTGATCAGCAACAGCTCGATGATCCGAGGCTTGGTCAGCGCCACGAATGCCTTGACACGGGCCCCGAACGGGCGGTGGCCCCCCGGGCTGGGAGTCAAGGCGACCCCTGCGGGTCGGGACTCGACGGCCGTCACGCACACCCCTGACAGAGAAATCCCAGCAAGCTCCGGGCGTGAGGGCCCGGTAAAGACTTGCGCGAACCAGACCACTGTAGACGTTGGCGGACAGGCCACCCTTCGCGGGGGTGGGGTCGTGTTGAAGTGGCGCGGGAGCACGGCGTCCGGCTCGTCGGAGTGGCGCGGGGGCAGGCGTGCCCGCGCTCGCCGGAGCGACGCGGGAGCGGGGAGCCGGACGCGGAGACCGCCGATAAGGGGACAAGCCCGTCGATGCGCATCAGTAGGAGGATGCGCTCATCGGAGGGCGCATCGGTAACGGGGTGCGCTCATCGGAGGGCCCAGAAGTGAGCCGTTGCGCTCATACGGGAGGCGAACTCCGCGGGCCGCCTGCACCCTGGAAAGCAGCCGGAAAATGCGTGTTCCGACGGGGGTAGGCTCGACAACGCCCGGTGCGGTCACAGTCACCGGTTTTCAAACAGTGGAGAGGAGCCCTGACTCAGGGTGAGCACCAAGCCGACCACCACAGATCTCCAGTGGACCGAATTGGACCAGCGGGCCGTGGACACTGTCCGCGTCCTTGCCGCCGACGCCGTACAGAAGGTCGGAAACGGCCACCCGGGCACGGCGATGAGCCTGGCTCCCGCCGCGTACACCCTCTTCCAGAAGGTGATGCGGCACGACCCCGCCGACGCGGAGTGGACCGGTCGCGACCGGTTCGTGCTCTCCGCGGGTCACAGCAGCCTGACCCTCTACATCCAGCTCTACCTGGCCGGCTACGGCCTGGAGCTCGACGACCTCAAGGCCTTCCGCACCTGGGGCTCGAAGACCCCCGGTCACCCGGAGTACGGCCACACCACCGGCGTCGAGACGACCACGGGCCCGCTGGGCCAGGGTGTCGCCAACGCCGTCGGCATGGCGATGGCCGCCCGTTACGAGCGTGGCCTGTTCGACCCGGAGGCGGCCCCCGGCACCTCCCCGTTCGACCACATGGTCTGGGTCGTCGCCGGTGACGGCTGCCTCCAGGAGGGCATCTCCGCGGAGGCGTCCTCGCTGGCCGGCCACCAGAAGCTCGGCAACCTGGTCGTGCTGTGGGACGACAACCACATCTCCATCGAGGGCGACACGGAGACCGCGGTCTCCGAGGACACCCTGAAGCGTTACGAGGCGTACGGCTGGCACGTCCAGCGCGTCGACCAGCTGCCCAGCGGCGACCTGGACGCGGCGGGTCTGTACGAGGCGCTGCAGGCCGCCAAGGCCGAGACCGGGCGCCCCTCGTTCATCGCGGCCCGCTCGATCATCGCCTGGCCCGCCCCCAACGCCCAGAACACCGAGGCCTCGCACGGCTCGGCGCTCGGTGACGAAGAGGTTGCCGCGACGAAGAAGGTCCTCGGCTTCGACCCGGAGAAGTCCTTCGAGGTCTCCGACGAGGTCATCTCCCACACCCGTCAGGCGCTGGACCGCGGCCGCGAGGCCAAGGCCGAGTGGGAGAAGTCCCTCGCCGCCTGGCGCACCGCCAACCCGGAGCGCGCCGCCGAGTTCGACCGGATCTCCGCGGGCGAGCTGCCCACGGGCTGGGAGGACAGGCTTCCGGTCTTCGAGCCGGGCAAGAGCGTCGCCACCCGTGCCGCCTCCGGCAAGGTGCTCCAGTCGCTCGGCGAGGTCATCCCCGAGCTGTGGGGCGGCTCCGCCGACCTTGCGGGCTCGAACAACACGACGATCGACAAGACGTCGTCGTTCCTCCCGGCGGGCAACCCGCTGCCCGGCGCCGACCCGTACGGCCGCACGATCCACTTCGGCATCCGCGAGCACGCCATGGCCGCGGCCATGAACGGTATCGCGCTGCACGGCCACACCCGCATCTACGGCGGCACGTTCCTGGTGTTCTCCGACTACATGCGCAACGCCGTTCGGCTGTCCGCGCTGATGCACCTGCCGGTGACGTACGTGTGGACGCACGACTCGATCGGTCTCGGCGAGGACGGCCCGACCCACCAGCCGGTCGAGCACCTGGCCTCGCTGCGCGCCATCCCGGGCCTGAACATCGTCCGCCCGGCCGACGCCAACGAGACCTCCATCGCCTGGCGCGAGATCCTGCGCCGCTACACCAAGGTGTTCGGCAAGGGGGCCCCGCACGGTCTGGCGCTGACCCGCCAGGGCGTGCCGACGTACGAGGCGAACGAGGACGCGGCCAAGGGCGGCTACGTGCTCTTCGAGGCCGAAGGGCCCGACGGGCAGAACGCGGCGCCCCAGGTCCTCCTGATCGGCACGGGCTCCGAGGTGCACCTCGCCGTCGAGGCGCGCGAGGGGCTGCAGGCGGCCGGCGTCCCGACCCGGGTGGTGTCGATGCCGTCGGTCGAGTGGTTCGAGGAGCAGGACCAGGCCTACAAGGACAGCGTTCTGCCGCCGTCCGTGAAGGCCCGGGTCGCGGTCGAGGCCGGTATCGGTCTGACCTGGCACCGTTACGTGGGAGACGCAGGCCGGATCGTCTCGCTGGAGCACTTCGGTGCCTCGGCCGACGCCAAGGTCCTCTTCCGTGAGTTCGGCTTCACCGGCGAGCACGTCGCCGCCGCAGCGCGGGAATCTCTCGCCGCCGCCACGCGCTGACGCCGTTATACGACTAGTAGGAGATGCAATTCTCATGACAGACGCACTCAAGCGCCTCTCCGACGAGGGCGTGGCGATCTGGCTCGATGACCTGTCGCGCAAGCGGATCACCTCGGGCAACCTCGCCGAGCTGATCGACGAGCAGCACGTCGTGGGCGTCACCACCAACCCGTCGATCTTCCAGAAGGCGATCTCGCACGGCGACGGCTACGAGCAGCAGCTCACCGACCTCGCCACCCGCAAGGTCACGGTCGACGAGGCCATCCGCATGATCACGACGGCCGATGTACGGGATGCGGCGGACATCCTGCGTCCGGTCTTCGACGCCACGGACGGCCAGGACGGCCGGGTCTCCATCGAGGTCGACCCGCGTCTGGCGCACCGCACCGCCGCCACCGTCGCCGAGGCCAAGCAGCTGGCGTGGCTGGTGGACCGGCCCAACACGCTCATCAAGATCCCGGCGACGAAGGCCGGTCTCCCGGCGATCACCGAGGTCATCGGCAAGGGCATCAGCGTCAACGTCACGCTGATCTTCTCGCTGGAGCGCTACCGCGAGGTCATGGACGCCTACCTGGCGGGTCTGGAGAAGGCGAAGGCCGCGGGCCTGGACCTCTCCAAGATCCACTCGGTGGCCTCCTTCTTCGTGTCCCGCGTGGACACCGAGATCGACAAGCGTCTCGACGCGATCGGCACCGACGAGGCCAAGGCCCTCAAGGGCAAGGCGGCACTCGCCAACGCCCGGCTCGCCTACCAGGCGTACGAAGAGGTCTTCGGCTCGGAGCGCTGGGCCGCGCTGGACAAGGCGCAGGCCAACAAGCAGCGTCCGCTGTGGGCCTCGACCGGTGTCAAGGACCCCGCGTACAAGGACACCCTGTACGTCGACGACCTGGTCGCCCCCGGCACGGTGAACACCATGCCCGAGGCCACTTTGGACGCCACGGCGGACCACGGGCAGATCACGGGCAACACCATCGCCGGCACCTACGAGCAGGCCCGTGCCGAGCTCGACGCTGTCGCGAAGCTCGGGATCTCCTACGACGACGTCGTCCAGCTCCTCGAGGACGAGGGCGTCGAGAAGTTCGAGGCGTCCTGGATCGACCTGCTCAACTCGACCGAGGCGGAGCTCAAGCGCCTCGCTCCTTCGGAGGGCTGACCACCTTGTCTGGTGTTCCCGGAGCCAACCCGCTTCGTGACCCCCAGGACCGACGGCTCCCGCGCATCGCGGGACCGTCGGGCCTGGTGATCTTTGGCGTCACGGGCGATTTGTCCCGTAAAAAGCTGATGCCCGCCGTCTACGACCTGGCCAACCGCGGCCTGCTGCCGCCGGGCTTCTCCCTCATCGGCTTCGCGCGCCGCGAGTGGCACGACGAGGACTTCGCACAGGAGGTCCACGACGCCGTCAAGCAACACGCGCGTACGCCGTTCCGTGAAGAGGTCTGGCAGCAGCTCATCCAGGGGATGCGCTTCGTCCAGGGCAACTTCGACGACGACGACGCCTTCGAGACCCTGAAGGCCACGATCCAGGACCTCGACAAGGCACAGGGCACGGGCGGCAACTTCGCCTTCTACCTCTCCGTGCCGCCGAAGTTCTTCCCCAAGGTCGTCCAGCAGCTCAAGAAGCACGGGCTCGCCGACCAGAAGGAGGGCTCCTGGCGGCGTGCCGTCATCGAGAAGCCCTTCGGCCACGATCTCAAGAGCGCACAGGAGCTCAACCAGATCGTCCACGACGTGTTCCCGCCCAACGAGGTCTTCCGGATCGACCACTACCTGGGCAAGGAGACGGTCCAGAACATCCTGGCACTGCGATTCGCCAACACGATGTTCGAGCCGATCTGGAACAGGTCGTACGTCGACCACGTCCAGATCACGATGGCCGAGGACATCGGCATCGGTGGCCGGGCCGGCTACTACGACGGCATCGGCGCCGCCCGTGACGTCATCCAGAACCACCTGCTCCAGCTGCTGGCGCTGACGGCGATGGAGGAGCCCGGCTCCTTCCACCCGAAGGCCCTGGTCGCCGAGAAGCTCAAGGTGCTCACGGCGGTGGAGCTGCCGGAGGACCTGGGCAAGCACACGGTGCGCGGCCAGTACGCGCACGCGTGGCAGGGCGGCGAGGAGGTCCTCGGCTATCTGGAGGAGGACGGCATCGACCCCAAGTCGACGACCGACACCTTCGCCGCGATCAAGCTGACGATCAACAACCGCCGCTGGGCGGGCGTGCCGTTCTACCTCCGGACCGGAAAGCGGCTCGGCCGCCGGGTCACGGAGATCGCGGTCGTCTTCAAGCGCGCCCCGTACCTGCCCTTCGAGTCCGGCGCGACGGAGGAGCTGGGCGGCAACGCCCTGGTCATCCGGGTCCAGCCGGACGAGGGCGTGACCGTGCGGTTCGGCTCCAAGGTGCCCGGCACCTCGATGGAGGTGCGGGACGTCACGATGGACTTCGCGTACGGCGAGTCCTTCACGGAGTCCAGCCCGGAGGCGTACGAGCGGCTCATCCTCGATGTGCTGCTCGGCGACGCCAACCTCTTCCCGCGGCACCAGGAGGTCGAACTCTCCTGGAACATCCTCGACCCGATCGAGGAGTACTGGGACAAGCACGGCAAGCCCGCGCAGTACCCGGCGGGCACCTGGGGCCCGGCCGAGGCGGACGAGATGCTTGCACGAGACGGACGGAGCTGGCGCCGGCCATGAAGATCGATCTCACGGAAACCACTTCCAGCAAGATCAACCAGGCGCTGGTGTCGGCCCGCCGTGCCATCGGCACCCCGGCCATCGGCATGGTGCTGACCCTGGTCATCGTCACCGACGAGGAGAACGCGTACGACGCGCTCAAGTCGGCCGGTGACGCCTCGCGCGAGCACCCCTCGCGGATCATCGCGGTGATCAAGCGGCACAGCCGCTCGCCGCGCAGCCGCCGCGACGCCCGGCTCGACGCCGAGGTGCGGGTCGGCTCCGACGCCGGCACCGGCGAGACCGTCGTCCTGCGCCTCCACGGCGAGCTGGCCAACCACGCCCAGTCCGTGGTCCTGCCGCTGCTGCTGCCGGACGCCCCGGTCGTGGTCTGGTGGCCCGAGGACGCGCCCGACGACCCGGCGAAGGACCCGCTGGGCGCACTCGCCCAGCGCCGGATCACCGACGCGTACGCCTCGGAGCACCCGGGTGACGAACTCGCGGTGCGCGCCCGGTCGTACACCCCGGGCGACACCGATCTGGCCTGGACCCGCATCACGCCGTGGCGCTCGATGCTGGCGGCCGCGCTCGACCAGCAGCAGGTCGAGGTGGTCTCGGCGACGGTCGAGGGCGAGTCGGAGAACCCGAGCTGCGAGCTGCTCGCCATGTGGCTCGCTGACCGGCTCCAGGTTCCGGTGGCACGCACCCTGTCCGACGGTCCCGGTCTGACGGCCGTGCGGATGGAGACCAAGAACGGCGTCATCGTGCTGGACCGGCCGGACGGTTCGCTGGCCACGCTCTCGATGCAGGGCCAGCCGGACCGTGCGGTGGCGCTCAAGCGGCGGGACACGGCCGAGCTGCTCGCCGAGGAGCTGCGGCGCCTGGACCCGGACAACACCTATGCGGCATCGGTGAAGTTCGGCGTGGAGAAGCTCGCCGGACCGGAACAGAAGCCGTCCGAGCCCGCTCCCGCCGCCGCCCCGGCCCCCGCGAAGAAGACCGCGGCCAAGAAGGCGGCGGCGAAGTGAGTGCCCCTCAGCTTGTCGTGCACCGCGACAAGGAGCTGATGGCGCAGGCCGCCGCGGCCCGGCTGATCACGAGGATCGTGGACGCCCAGGCGGCGCGCGGTTACGCCTCGGTGGTCCTCACCGGCGGGCGCAACGGCAACGGCCTGCTGGCCGCCCTCGCCGACGCGCCCGCCCGGGACGCGATCGACTGGTCGCGGCTCGACCTGTGGTGGGGCGACGAGCGGTTCCTGCCGGAGGGCGATCCGGAGCGCAATGTCACGCAGGCCCGCGAGGCCCTGCTGGACTCGGTGCCGCTGACCCCGTCACGGGTGCACGCGATGCCCGCCTCGGACGGTCCGTGCGGCGGTGACGCCGACGCGGCGGCGGCCTCGTACGCCGCTGAACTGGCCGCCGCGGCCGGCCCCGAGGACCACGGTCCGGTGCCGACGTTCGACGTCCTGATGCTGGGCGTCGGTCCGGACACGCATGTCGCGTCGCTCTTCCCGGAGCTGCCCGCGGTACGGGAGACCGAGCGCACCGTCGTCGGTGTGCACGGCGCCCCCAAGCCGCCGCCCACCCGCATCTCGCTCACGCTGCCCGCGATCCGGGCGGCGCGCGAGGTGTGGCTGCTCGCCGCGGGTGAGGACAAGGCGGAGGCCGCGGAGATCGCGCTCTCGGGCGCCGGGGAGATCCAGGCCCCGGCGGCCGGTGCGTACGGACGCGGCCGCACCCTGTGGCTGCTGGACGCGGCGGCGGCCTCGCGGCTGCCGCGCGCGCTGTATCCGCCCGCCTCTTCCTGAGCGGTCGTCAGCCGTTGTGCACAGGCCCGGTTCGTTCCTCGGAGCGAACCGGGCCTGTGGCGTGCCGGGCACGGCCCGGGTGCGACCGCGGTGACGGGCGCGGTGTGCGTCAGCGGCGGGATTCAGCAGGGGCCGGACCCGGTCCGGCACCGCACGCACGCACGCACACGCACACGCACACGCGCCGAGGGCGTCGGACGGGCTCTGCTCGTCGAACCGGCGCACGGCTTCACCCCGCCGTCACCCGGCGGGCGGAGTGCGCTCCAGGAAGGGCTCCAGCAGGCCCGGAACAGCCTTGGAGGCGAAGTCGAGCCCCTCGTTCGCGTCCGCGTCGTACGCCGTGTACGCGCCCGCTCCGGCGGCCGTCGTCGCGGTGAGGCTCAGCACCCCGGCCCGCCGCTGGAAGTACGTCTGCCCGACCGTCCAGCCGATGACACCGGCCCGCTCCAGGGCGGCGGTCGAGCGCCGCACCGTGCCGGACCGGACCACCAGGTAGTCGCCGTTGACGGTGTGTCCCAGGCCGCGGTACGCGTCCCGGGCGAGGAGCACCCCGACGGGCAGCCCGACCACGGCGCAGGCGAGCGCGATCCAGAACAGGACGGGTGTCAGCAGCACCCCCAGGAGGACGAGGACGGCGACGGGGGCGACGACGGCCCCGCACGCCCGGCGCAACCGCCGGCCCCGGGCCGCGCGGGGGTGTCCGGTCAGCGGGGCGCCCGTCGGGGACGTGACCTCGCGCAGGACGTCGGCGGCCACCGCGTCGGCGACGCGGCGCGGCGCTGCGGGCAGCAGGGTGTTGTGGTCGCCGTGCTGCTCCTCGTCGTCCTTGGCGAGCCCGGTGGTGATCGCGTCGACCCTGGCGGCGCCGAACAGCCGCACGCCGAGCGGTTCGACGAGGTCGACACCGCGCAGCCGCCGCTCCTCGATGGAGACGGAGCGGGAGGTCAGCAGTCCCCTTCGGACGCGCAGGGTGCCGCCGGGCTCGCGCTCCAGCCGGTAGCCCCACCACATCTCGACCCACAGGCCGAGCGCGCCGACGACCCCGGCGGCGACCGCGGCGACGACGAGGATCACGATCATGGTGATCAGTGAGGTGTCCCGGAACCGGTCACCGATCCAGTCGATCACCTGCCCCTGCGCCCCGAACCAGTCGCTGACCTGCATCACCCCGCCGGCCGCCGCGCCGCCGAGCGCGGGGGCGACGAACGAGACCGGTGCGTAGCGGATCCAGCGCGGGTCGAGGGCGGCGAGCTCGCCCTCGCGATGGGTGCCCGGGGCTCCGGTGGCCGTACGTTCCAGCAGTTCGCGGCGGAGCCGTTCGCCCTCGGCCCTGGGGACCGGGTCCAGTTCCAGGGTGGATTCGCTGCCGGAGTGTTCGCCGGTGCCGATGCGGACCGTGACCAGGCCCAGGACCCGTTGCAGCAGGTGGGCGGTGAGGTCGACGCTGCGGATGCGCGGCCGGGCCAGTGAGCGCTTCTTGACCAGGAACAGCCCGGTGTGGAGTTCGACCCGTTCGGCTCCGATGCGGTAGCGGGTGCGGCGCCACCGCACGTGGTCGCCGGCCGCGGCGCCCGCGATCAGCAGGACGGCACCGGCCAGTACCCAGGCGACCGCGGGTCCGAACCCGAACCGCCCGGAGAGCCCCAGCGTGGTGGGTACGGCCGCGCCGGCCGTCACCCCGGCCGCGAGGAGTGCGCTGAGGAGGACCGTACGCCGGTCCAGCCGCCGCCAGTCGGCAGCGGCATCGGGGCCGTCGGCGCCGTCGTCGTCGGCCGCCGGGAAGACGGTCGTCCCGGCGCTCATGTGGCGTCCCCGGGGGTGTCCTGGGTTATCCGGGTCAGCCGCTCGGCCAGCTCGGCCGCCGGTTCATGGCCCAGTCCCTCGATCCGCACCGCGCCCTTGGACGACGCGGTGGTCACGGTGACCGTGGCGAGCCGGTAGAGCTGTTCGAGCGGGCCGCGTACGGTGTCCACGGTCTGGATCCGGGACATCGGGACGATCCGCCACTCCTGACGCAGCACGCCGGTTCTGACGTACACCGCTTCGTCGGTCACCTCCCAGCGGTGGGTGCGGAACCACCAGAGGGGGAAGAGGACGGCGCAGCCGCCGCCGAGGACCGCGAGGACCGCGGCGGGCAGCAGCAGCCAGAACCGGGCGGACTCGATGAGCGCGCCCAGCACGACCAGGACCACCACCGGTGCCGCGGTCAGCAGCAGCCACCGCGCCCGCCACCAGCCGACGGCCCTCGGGTCCAGGGTGCTGTTCGGCGGCCTCAGCCGCACCGTCCGCTCCCCCGTGGTCATCGGCTCAGCGCCCCCTGCGGGCGCGGTACGCCTCGACGAGTGCGGCGGTCGAGCTGTCCAGCCCCTCGCCTCCCCGGCCTTCGGTCAGCACCGGCTCGATCCTCTTGGCGAGCACCTTGCCCAGTTCGACGCCCCACTGGTCGAAGGAGTCGATGTTCCAGACGGCGCCCTGGACGAAGACCTTGTGCTCGTACAGGGCGATCAGCTGGCCGAGGACGGACGGGGTCAGGCGGTCGGCCAGGATCGTCGTCGTCGGGTGGTTGCCCTTGAAGGTCTTGTGCGGCACCAGCTCCTCGGCGACGCCCTCGGCACGGACCTCGTCCGGCGTCTTGCCGAAGGCCAGCGCCTGCGTCTGGGCGAAGAAGTTGGCCATCAGCAGATCGTGCTGGGCGACCAGGCCGGGCAGCAGGTCCGCGACCGGCTCGGCGAAGCCGATGAAGTCGGCCGGGATGACCTTGGTGCCCTGGTGGATCAACTGGTAGTAGGCGTGCTGCCCGTTGGTGCCGGGGGTGCCCCAGACGACCGGTCCGGTCTGCCAGTCGACCGGCTCGCCGTCCCGGTCCACGGACTTGCCGTTGGACTCCATGTCCAGCTGCTGCAAGTACGCGGTGAACTTGGACAGATAGTGGCTGTACGGCAGCACGGCGTGCGACTGGGCGTCGAAGAACGCTCCGTACCAGACGCCCAACAGGCCCAGCAGCAGCGGGACGTTCTCCTCGGCGGGGGCGGTGCGGAAGTGCTCGTCGACGAGGTGGAAGCCGTCGAGCATCTCGCGGAACCGGTCCGGACCGATGGCGATCATCAGCGAGAGGCCGATGGCGGAGTCGTACGAGTAGCGGCCGCCGACCCAGTCCCAGAACTCGAACATGTTGGCGGTGTCGATGCCGAAGTCCGCGACCTTGCCGGCGTTCGTCGACAGCGCCACGAAGTGCTTGGCGACCGCTTCCTGACCGGCCCTCAGACCGGTCAGCAGCCAGTCGCGGGCGGAGGTGGCGTTGGTGATGGTCTCGATCGTGGTGAAGGTCTTCGACGCGATGACGAAGAGCGTCTCGGCCGGGTCGAGATCGCGCACGGCCTCGTGGAGGTCGGCGCCGTCGACGTTCGACACGAAGCGGACGGTGAGCGAGCGGTCCGTGAAGGAGCGCAGCACCTCGTACGCCATGGCGGGTCCGAGGTCGGAGCCGCCGATGCCGATGTTGACGACGTTCTTGATGCGCTTGCCGGTGTGACCGGTCCACTCCCCCGACCTGATGCGGTCGGAGAAGGACGCCATCTTGTCGAGCACAGCGTGCACACCGGGCACCACGTTCTCGCCGTCGACCTCGATCACCGCATCGCGCGGGGCACGCAGCGCGGTGTGCAGGACGGCGCGGTCCTCGGTGGTGTTGATCTTCTCGCCGCGGAACATCGCGTCCCGCAGCTGTGCCACCCCGGTGGTGGCGGCCAGTTCGCGCAGCAGCCGGAGCGTCTCGTCGGTGACCAGGTGCTTGGAGTAGTCGACATACAGATCGCCGACCCGGAGGGTGTATCCGGTACCGCGCTGCGGATTGTCCGCGAAGAGCTGCCGCAGATGTGTGGTCCCGAGCTGCTCACGGTGCTTGCCCAGAGCGTTCCATTCGGGCGTCTGGTTGAGCCTGGTTCGGCTAAGTGTATTCATCCCGGATATCAGCCCACTTCTTCTCGTGCCTGCAGATGCCCCGCTGCCTCTCCAACTTAATTGATCAGAGGGGTTGACGAGACAATGGGAAGCTGCGGCACGGCAAAAGCAGTCCGGCCGGGCACCCTGTGGGTGCCCGGCCGGTGAACTTCCGGTGCGAGGCGCTAGTGCCGTGACCGGCAATGCCTGCCCGGGGCAAAGCTTGCCGGGAGGGGCACTAGATTTCGCCCCGGAGTTTCGCCAGGGCCTCGGCGAGGATGGCCTCGCCGTCCGCGTCGCTCCGCCGCTCACGTACGTACGCGAGGTGCGTCTTGTACGGCTCGGTGCGCGGCGGGGCCGGCGGGCTGTCCCGGTCCTGGCCGGCCGGGAAACCACAGCGCGGACAGTCCCAAGTCTCCGGTACCTGCGCGTCACTGGCGAAGCTCGGCTGCGTCTCGTGCCCGTTCGAGCACCAGAAGGAGATGCGGAGACGTGGCGCGGACTCGCCACGCTCGGCCTCCCCCATCGGCCCCGCTCCGACCCGGCTTCCCCGGATCGCGTTGCCACTTGCCACGGTCGTAACTCCCTGCGTGATGGTGCTCGAAGATGCCCCAGTCTACGTAAGGCCCAACGCGCGTCCAGTGAAAGGAGTTACACCCTCACCGGGAATCGCGTACGACGGGTCAGTTGTCCAGCTTGATCAGCAGACCAAGCACAACAATGCACGCGAACCAGGCCAGACCGATGAACACGGTGATCCGGTCGAGGTTCCGCTCGGCGACCGAGGAGCCACCCACGGACGACTGCATGCCGCCACCGAACATGTCGGAGAGACCGCCGCCCTTTCCCTTGTGCATCAGCACCAGCAGCATCAGCAGCAGGCTGAAGACGATCAGGGCGATCTCGAACCCCAAAATCACGGCTGGTCCCTACTTTCCGGAATTCCTCTGGACTGCATGTGCGAACAACGGGGGCCGGGAGGCTACACCTCCCCCGGCCCCCGCAAGGGTACGACGGATCCGCGCTACCGCATACTCACTGGTCGCGGAAGCGGACGATCTTGACGAACTCGTCGGCGTCCAGCGCCGCGCCGCCGACGAGGGCGCCGTCCACATCCGGCTTCGACATGATCTCGGCGACGTTCCCGGACTTCACGGAGCCGCCGTACTGGATGCGGACCTTGTCGGCCAGCTCCTGGGAGTACAGCTCGGCGAGGCGGCCACGGATCGCCGCGCAGACCTCCTGGGCGTCGTCGGCGCCGCAGACCTTGCCGGTCCCGATCGCCCAGACCGGCTCGTACGCGATCACGATCGACTCGGCCTGGTCGGCCGGGATGTCCCGCAGACCGCCGTCGACCTGGGCGAGCGTGTGCGCGACGTGGTTGCCCGCGTCACGGACCTCCAGTTCCTCGCCGACGCAGAGGATCGGGGTCAGGCCGTGCTTGTAGGCGGCCTTCACCTTGCTGTTGCAGATCTCGTCGGTCTCGCCGTGGTACTGGCGGCGCTCACTGTGGCCGACGGCGACGTACGTGCACTTCAGCTTGGCGAGCATCGGGCCGGAGATCTCACCGGTGTACGCGCCGGAGTCGTGCGCCGAGATGTCCTGGGCGCCGTACTTGATCTTCAGCTTGTCGCCGTCGACCAGCGTCTGCACGGAGCGCAGGTCGGTGAAGGGCGGCAGGACGGCGACCTCGACGGCTTCGTAGTCCTTGTCGGCCAGGGCGAAGGCGAGCTTCTGGACGTGGGCGATGGCCTCGAGGTGGTTGAGGTTCATCTTCCAGTTGCCCGCCATCAGCGGGGTGCGAGTGGTCATGAAAGGTCAGTCCTCCAGTGCGGCGAGGCCGGGAAGCGTCTTGCCCTCAAGGTATTCGAGGCTGGCGCCGCCACCGGTCGAGATGTGTCCGAATGCGTTTTCGTCGAAGCCCAGGATGCGGACGGCGGCGGCGGAGTCACCACCGCCGACGACGCTGAAGCCCGAGGAGTCGACGAGGGCCTGGGCGACGGCCCGGGTGCCCTCGGCGTAGTCGGGGTGCTCGAAGACGCCCATCGGACCGTTCCAGAAGACGGTGACGGCGTCGGCGAGCTTCGAGGCGTACAGCTTGTTGGTCTCGGGACCGTTGTCCAGCCCCATGAAACCGGCCGGGATGGCGTCCGCGGGCACGGTGCGGTGCTGCGTCGGGGCCTTGGCCCCGAGGTCCGGGAACTGCTCGGAGACCACGACGTCGACGGGGAGCACGAACTCCACGCCCTTCTCCTCGGCGCGCCTGAGGTACTCCAGCACCGCCGGGATCTGGTCCTCCTGGAGGAGGGAGCTGCCGACCTCGTGCCCCTGGGCCTTGAGGAAGGTGTACGCCATGCCGCCGCCGATGAGAATGCGGTCGGCGCGCTCCAGCAGGTGGTCGATGACGCCGAGCTTGTCCGAGACCTTGGAGCCGCCGAGCACGACGGCGTAGGGGCGCTCGACGTTCTCGGTGAGCTTCTTCAGGACGCCGACCTCGGTGGCGATCAGGTCACCGGCGGCGTGCGGCAGCCGGGCCGGAAGGTCGAAGACCGAGGCGTGCTTGCGGTGAACCGCTCCGAAGCCGTCGCCCACGTACACGTCGGCGAGCTCGGCGAGCTGGTCGGCGAACGCGCCGCGCTCGGCGTCGTCCTTGGAGGTCTCACCGGGGTTGAAGCGGAGGTTCTCGATGACGGCGACCCGGCCGTCGGTGAGCGCGGCGACCGTGGCGCGGGCGGACTCGCCGACCGTGTCGGTCGCGAAGGCCACGTCGGCACCGAGGAGCTCACCGAGGCGGGCGGCGGCGGGCGCCAGGGAGAAGGCGGGGTCCGGTGCCCCCTTGGGACGGCCCAGGTGCGAGGCGACGATGACCCGCGCCCCGGCCGCGGCGAGCTTCTCCACGGTCGGCTGGACGGCGCGGATGCGGCCGTCGTCGGTGATGGTGGTGCCGCTCAGCGGCACGTTGAGGTCGGCGCGGACGAATACGCGCTTGCCGGTGACCCCTTCGGCGAGAAGTTCGTCGATCGTCTTCATCTTGCTGGACTCCTTGGAAGGACGAGGGAGCATGCAACGGGGCTCGAACGGCGCGGCGTTGCGCTGTTCGAGCCCCGTGCTCACATCGAGATGCCTGCCGACCCGGAGGTCAGAGCTGGTTGCCGACGAAGACGGTCAGGTCGACAAGGCGGTTGGAGTAACCCCACTCGTTGTCGTACCAGCCGAGGATCTTCACCGACTTGCCCTCCTGAACCATCGTCAGCGAGGAGTCGAAGGTGCAGGACGCCGGGTCGCCGACGATGTCCGAGGACACGATCGGGTCCTCGGTGTAGTAGAGGATGCCCTTGAGGTCGCCGTCGTCGGCGGCCTTCTTGAACGCGGCGTTGACCTCGTCCTTGGTGACCTCGCGCTGCAGCTCCACGACCAGGTCGGTGGCCGAGCCGGTCGGGACCGGGACGCGCATGGCGATGCCGTCCAGCTTGCCCTTCAGCTGCGGGAGCACCAGGGCGGTGGCCTTGGCCGCGCCGGTGGTGGTCGGGATGATGTTCTCGGCGGCGGCGCGGGCGCGACGCAGGTCCGAGTGCGGGAAGTCCAGGATGCGCTGGTCGTTCGTGTAGGCGTGGACCGTCGTCATCAGGCCCTTGACGATGCCGAAGTTCTCGTCCAGGACCTTGGCCATCGGCGCGACACAGTTGGTGGTGCAGGAGGCGTTGGAGATGACGTGGTGGTTGGCCGCGTCGTACTTCTCCTGGTTGACACCCATCACGATGGTGATGTCCTCGCCCTTGGCCGGAGCCGAGATGAGGACCTTCTTGGCACCGCCGGCGATGTGCTTCTCGGCGTCGGCCTTCTTGGTGAAGATGCCGGTCGACTCGATGACGATGTCGACGCCCAGTTCGCCCCAGGGGATGTCGGCCGGGTTGCGCTCGGAGAGCACCTTGATGGTGTGACCATCGACGGTGATGGTGTCGGTGGTGTGGCTGACCTCTGCCTTCAGACGACCCAGAATGGTGTCGTACTTCAGCAGGTGGGCCGTGGTCGCAGTGTCACCCAGGTCGTTGACAGCCACGATCTCGATGTCCGCACCCTGCTCCAGCAGCGCGCGGAAGTAGTTACGTCCGATGCGGCCAAAGCCGTTGATGCCTACGCGGATCGTCACGAACCGATCTCCTCGTTAGGTACGCCGGTTTTCGACGCCGGCGAGTTGTATGGGATGTCCCCGACCGCCTCCGACCCTACCTCTCCGATGGCGCGGGAGTGACATCGAGCGGGGCCGGAAGAGCCGCAAAGGCCCGTACCCCTCGGTAGGGGTACGGGCCTGCGAATACCCGGTCGAACACGCAGTCACGAATACGGATCGTCAACACCCCGGGGATTTCCCGGCGTTCTGAATTCGGCCGATTTCACAGCCTTCGCGGGTCACCCCACCAGTCCGTCGGCGAGCTCCTCGCTGAGGGTCGATTCCGTCCCCGGGATACCCAGGTCCTGGGCCCGCTTGTCGGCCATCGCCAGGAGTCGGCGGATCCGGCCGGCGACCGCGTCCTTCGTCAGCGGCGGGTCGGCGAGCGCGCCCAGCTCCTCCAGGGAGGCCTGCTTGTGCTCCATGCGCAGCCGTCCGGCCGCCGCGAGGTGCTCGGGCACCTCCTCGCCGAGGATCTCCAGCGCGCGCCCCACCCGGGCGCCCGCGGCGACCGCGGCCCGCGCGGAACGGCGCAGGTTGGCGTCGTCGAAGTTGGCGAGCCGGTTGGCCGTGGCGCGGACCTCGCGGCGCATCCGCCGCTCCTCCCAGGCCAGCACCGACTCATGGGCGCCGAGCCGGGTGAGCAGCGCACCGATCGCGTCGCCGTCGCGGACGACGACGCGGTCCACCCCCCGCACCTCGCGGGCCTTCGCCGCGATGGAGAGCCTGCGGGCTGCACCGACCAGCGCGAGAGCCGCTTCCGGACCGGGGCAGGTCACCTCCAGCGAGGAGGAGCGGCCCGGTTCGGTGAGCGAGCCATGGGCCAGGAAGGCCCCGCGCCAGGCGGCCTCGGCATCGCAGGTGGCCCCCGAGACCACCTGCGGCGGCAGACCGCGGATGGGCCGGCCGCGACCGTCCACCAGGCCGGTCTGGCGGGCCAGCTGGTCGCCTCCCGCCACCACCCGGACGACATAGCGGGAGCCGCGCCGCAGCCCGCCGGGAGCCATCACGATCAGCTCCGAGCTGTGCCCGAAGATCTCGAGGATGTCCCGCTTCAGCCGACGGGCCGCCATCGCGGTGTCCAGCTCCGCCTCGATCACGATCCGACCGCTCACCAGGTGCAGCCCGCCGGCGAACCGGAGGATCGCCGAGACTTCTGCCTTCCTGCAGCAGGTCCGGGTCACGGGAAGCCGAGAGATTTCGTCCTTCACCGCCGGCGTCATCGCCATGGGCCGATCCTTCCATGCATCCGAAAAATACGGTCGTACGCGGCGGCCAACAGCTCCGGATCATGGATCGGAACGCCGTCGGGTGAGGCCACCGGCGCCAGCTCGACCGCGGCGCCGAGCCGCTTGGCGGCGTCGGCGAGGGACTCACGATCGGGCACGGCGGCTTCGTCGGCCAGCACCACGTCCATGGCGAGTTTAGGGGCGTGTCGTCCCAAAACCTCCAAATGACGCTGCGGAGAGAAGCCATCAGTTTCGCCGGGTTGCGGTGCGAGGTTGAGCGAGAGGACCTTGCGGGCCTTGGTCTCGACGAGCGCGTCGAGCAGTTCCGGGACGAGCAGATGCGGGATCACGGAGGAGAACCAGGACCCCGGACCGAGCACCACCCAGTCGGCGTCCAGGACGGCGGCGACGGCCTCGGGAACGGCCGGCGGGTCGTGCGGGACGAGATGGACGGACTGCACCTCGCCCGGGGTGAGCGCCACGGTGGCCTGGCCGCGCACCGTGTCCACGTCGTCCGGGCGGTCCGGGTCGTGGCCCCGTACGAGCGCCTGGAGCTCCAGCGGCACGGCGGACATGGGCAGCACCCGGCCGTGCGCCCCGAGGAGCTTGCCGACCAGGTCCAGGGCCTGGACGTGGTCACCGAGCTGCTCCCACAGGGCGACGATCAGCAGATTGCCGACCGCGTGCTCGTGCAGATCGCCCTTGGACTGGAAACGGTGCTGGATGACCCGGGCCCAGGTCTGGCCCCAGTCGTCGTCACCGCACAGGGCGGCGAGCGCCTTGCGCAGGTCGCCGGGCGGCAGGACGCCGAGCTCCTCGCGGAGCCGGCCGCTGGAGCCGCCGTCGTCGGCGACGGTGACCACGGCCGTGAGATCGCCGGTGATCCGGCGGAGCGCGGCGAGGGACGCGGACAGACCCATGCCGCCGCCGAGCGCGACGACCTTGGGCTGCGCGCCGCGCTTGCGGCCGGGCAGCGCTGCGGTGGCTCTGCGCAGCCGCCGCAGGCGCAGATTACGGCTGGTCACTCGCGCCCCATGTCCCGGTGGACGAGGACGGTCTCGATGCCTTCGGTCGCGAGTCTGGCCGCGAGCTTCTCCGACATGGCCACGGAGCGGTGCTTGCCGCCCGTGCAGCCGACGGCGATCGTCACGTAGCGCTTGCCCTCGCGGCGGTACCCGGCGGCGATGAGCTGGAGCAGTTCCGTGTACTGGTTGAGGAATTCCTTGGCGCCGGGCTGGTCGAAGACGTAGGCGGAGACCTCTTCGTTGAGCCCGGTGAACGGCCGCAGCTCGGGAACCCAGTGCGGGTTGGGCAGGAAGCGGCAGTCGACCACCAGGTCGGCGTCGACCGGCAGGCCGTACTTGAAGCCGAAGGACATCACCGTGGCGCGCAGCTCCGGCTCCTCGTCGCCGGCGAACTGGGCATCCATCTTGGCGCGTAGTTCGTGCACATTGAGGCTGGAGGTGTCGATCACCAGGTCGGCGTCGCCGCGCAGCTCGCGCAGCAGGTCGCGCTCGGCGGCGATGCCGTCGACGATCCGGCCGTCACCCTGGAGCGGGTGCGGGCGGCGGACCGATTCGAAGCGGCGGACCAGGGCGTCGTCGGAGGACTCCAGGAAGACGATCCGCCGGGTGACGTGCTTGGCCTCCAGGTCGGCGAGGGAGTCACGGAGGTTGTCGAAGAAGCGGCGGCCACGCACGTCGACGACGACGGCGATACGGGCCACGTTGCCCTGCGAGCGGGCGCCGAGCTCGACCATGGTGGGGATCAGGGCGGGTGGCAGGTTGTCGACGACGAACCAGCCGAGGTCCTCCAGACACTTGGCCGCCGTGCTGCGTCCGGCGCCCGACATCCCCGAGATGATCACCAGCTCGGGGATGGCCGCGTTCCCGTCGCCCGGGTCGATGGTGGTGCCCGTACTCACGTGTCCCGCTCCGTCTGTTCGGTCGGTGCTTTCGTGCTCGGCATCGCGTTCCTGCTCGATGTCGTGTTCGCGTTCGTGTTCGTGTTCGTGCTCAGTCATGGCGTGCTGCCCCCGTCGTCCTCTTCAATGATCTCTCCTGTCGCCGTGTTCACGGCGGGCGCGGCCGGGGCGGCCGAGGCCAGGGCGACAGCCACTGATTCCGCCGTTCTGCGGCCTATCCCCGGAACCTCGCAGATCTCGTCGATTGTCGCCTGCCTCAGCTTCTTCACGGAGCCGAAATGCTTGATCAACGCCTGCTTCCGGGTCTCTCCGAGGCCTGCGACCGCGTCCAGGGGGCTGGAACGGATGCGCTTGGCCCGCTTGGCGCGCTGATACGTGATCGCGAAGCGGTGGGCCTCGTCGCGGACGCGCTGGAGGAGGTAGAGGCCCTCGCTGGAGCGGGGCAGGACGACGGGGTCGTCGTCATCGGGCAGCCAGACCTCTTCGAGGCGCTTGGCGAGGCCGCAGACGGCGATGTCGTCGATCCCCAGCTCGTCGAGGGCCCGCTTGGCCGCGGCGACCTGTGGCTGACCGCCGTCTACCACGACGAGCTGCGGCGGATACGCGAACCGCTTGGGCCGGCCGTCGTCCTCACGGGGCTCGGCGTCCGGGTCCGGGGCACCGTCCGGGAAGGGGCCGGTACCCGGTCCGGGGACGGTCTCCCCGGTGGGTGCGGTCCCCGGACCGGGAGAGGTGTCCGTGCCGGGGGCGACGGCCGGGAGGAGAGCCGTGCCCGTACCCCGTGCGGCCCCGGTGGGAGCGGCCGTGTCGCCGTCGGCGGCCGGGACGGGGCCGGTCGGGGCGAGGGTCTCCTCCCACTCCCCCGTCCGCTCCTTCTCCTGGAGGTAGCGCTTGAAACGGCGGCCGATCACCTCGTGCATCGACCGGACGTCGTCCTGGCCCTCGAAGCCCTTGATCTGGAAGCGGCGGTACTCGCTCTTGCGGGCCAGTCCGTCCTCGAAGACGACCATGGACGCGACCACGTCGTCGCCCTGGAGGTGGGAGATGTCGAAGCACTCGATGCGCAGCGGGGCCGTGTCGAGGCCGAGCGCCTCGGCGATCTCCTCCAGGGCGCGGGAGCGGGTCGTCAGGTCCGAGGCGCGCTTGGTCTTGTGCAGCCCCAGGGCCTGCTGGGCGTTGCGCTGGACCGTCGCCATCAGGTCCTTCTTGTCACCGCGCTGCGGGATGCGCAGGCTGACGTGGGAGCCCCGGCGGTCGGCGAGCCACTGGGAGATCGAGTCGGGGTCCTCGGGGAGGGCCGGGACGAGCACCTCCTTGGGGACGGAGTCGCCCGTCTCCTCGCCGTACAGCTGCTGCAGGGCGTGCTCGACCAGGCCCGGGGTGTCGACGTTCTCGACCTTGTCGGTGACCCAGCCGCGCTGACCGCGCACCCGCCCGCCGCGCACATGGAAGATCTGGACGGCGGCTTCGAGTTCGTCCTCGGCGACCGCGATCAGGTCGGCGTCGGTGGCGTCGGCGAGGACGACGGCGCTCTTCTCCATGGCCCGCTTGAGGGCCTCCACGTCGTCGCGGAGCCGGGCCGCCCGCTCGTACTCCATCTCCTCGGCCGCCGCCATCATGTCCTTCTCCAGGCGGCGGATGTACGTACCGGTGCGGCCGGCCATGAAGTCGCAGAAGTCGACCGCGAGTTCGCGGTGCTCCTCGGGGGTGACCCGGCCCACGCAGGGGGCCGAGCACTTGCCGATGTAGCCGAGGAGGCACGGGCGGCCGGTCCTGGCGGCGTTCTTGAAGACCCCTGCCGAGCACGTACGCACCGGGAAGACCCGGAGCATCAGGTCGACCGTCTCGCGGATCGCCCAGGCGTGCCCGTAGGGGCCGAAGTAGCGCACGCCCTTCTTCTTGGCCCCGCGCATGACCTGGACTCGCGGGAATTCCTCGTTGAGTGTGACCGCGAGATACGGATAGCTCTTGTCGTCGCGGTACTTGACGTTGAACCGGGGGTCGAACTCCTTGATCCAGGAGTACTCCAGCTGGAGCGCCTCGACCTCCGTGGAGACGACCGTCCACTCCACCGAGGCGGCCGTGGTGACCATCGTGCGCGTACGCGGGTGGAGCGCGGCCAGGTCCTGGAAGTAGTTGGCCAGGCGCTGGCGCAGGTTCTTGGCCTTGCCGACGTAGATCACCCGGCGGTGTTCGTCGCGGAATTTGTAGACCCCCGGGGAGTCGGGGATCTGTCCCGGCTTGGGGCGGTAGCTGGAGGGGTCTGCCATGTGTCCCACCCTACTTGCGGGCAGTGACAGTGCTGTCCGTCGGCGGTGGAGCCGTGCTCCGGGGCGCGGACGGGAAAACGCGCCCCGGAGCACGGGTCAGGGGGTACGGGCGCGGTCGCCGGTCAGGGGGCTGCCCGGTGGCGGCGACGGTTGCGCAGGGCCGTGAGGCCGCCGAGGGCGAGCACGGCGAGGGCCCCCGCTCCGGCGGCGGCCGACGTGGCGGTCAGGGCCGTGTCGGAGGCCGCGCCCGCGGCCGCCACCCCGTGGTCCCCTCCGGCGTCCTCCCGGGGGCCGGAGGTGCCGGTGGACGGTCCGTAGCCGCCCGCCTTGCCCGAGTGGGCGTAACCGGAGCCCGGGAGCTTGTCGCCGTAGGCCCGCCGCACCCGGGTGCGGTAGGCGGCCAGGGTGGTGCCGCGGGCACCGACCGCGCGGACCGCGTCGTCGTCCAGGGGGAGCACCCTGGACCCCTTCTGGACGTACCAGGCGTCCGTCTGCGGCTCATGGAACACCGTCCCGCCCGGGAGCTTGCGGGCGCCCGCGGCGGCGTACCGCGCCTCGTCGTTGCCGGTGGCGATGTTCACCACCTGCCAGGCGCCGTCCTTCCCCTCCGTCGGAAGGGTCCACAGGGATGCCTTCCGGCCGTCCGAGGAGACGGCCGTGGTGGCGAGGTGGTCCAGCCGGGCGACGGGCGCTCCCGGTTTCCCGGCGACGAAGTCCGGAGCGAGGCTGCGCACCGGGACGACGGGTCCCACGATGCGCGGTGCGGCCGCCGACCGGGTGATCGTGCCCTCGCGGGCGAAGAACCGGGACAGGATGTCCAGGGTCGCGGGGTCGGTGGCCGCCCGGCGGGCGGCGCTCAGGGCGGCCGGATCGGACGCGGGGCCGGTGGCGGCTGCCGCCCGCGGAGCCGTGACGGTCAGCAGGGCGGCACCGGCCAGAAC
Source organism: Streptomyces sp. NPDC093149 (assembly GCF_044754145.1). Classification (NCBI taxonomy): domain Bacteria; kingdom Bacillati; phylum Actinomycetota; class Actinomycetes; order Kitasatosporales; family Streptomycetaceae; genus Streptomyces; species Streptomyces sp. NPDC093149. The sequence continues at coordinate 319,866 of NZ_JBIVON010000007.1, read as the reverse complement.
ACCGGTGGCGGCCGCCGCGGCGGCCGCGGACCGAGCGGTGCGTGTGGTCCTGGAGATCATTTCGTCACGCTCCGATCCGGTAGAGCGAATGGGTCCAGGAGAACTCGTTGTTGCTCACGTACCAGGCGTGCGAGGCCCAGTTGTAGCGGTTGCCGGAGGGCCAGGGGTCGCCCCAGTAGGCCCAGCTGTTCGCGTCGTCGTACCCGTACAGGACATGCATGTGACCGCCGCCCGACGACCACTGGATCCGGGTCTCGACGGGGCGTCCCGCGGCGATCTCGGCCTGGACGGTGGGGTAGCGCAGCCAGCCGGTGACGTACGAACCGGGGTTGATCCCGGCCCAGTCGAGTCCGTTCTGGACATTGCCCAGCGTGGCCTGCGAGTTGGGGCACTCATAGCCCTGGGCACGCCCGAAGGCGGCGTTGCAGAACTGGTTCTGCGAGTAGTTGCGGCCGAACCAGGTGGCGATGGTGTTGCCGGACGCCGCCCAGCACCAGTTGGTCTTCTGCTGCGCCTGCATGGTGATGTTCAGACGCTGGGTGGCGGCGATGCCGCTGCCGGCGGTGGTGGTGGTGGGCCGTGCCGCCGAGGTGGTCGTGGCGGGAGTCTGCTCCGCCGAGGCGGTCGCCGTCGGTACGGCGAGCAGGACGGCTGCGAGGACGGCCGTGACCGGGAGTCGTCCCGGTCGGATTCTTCGGTTGCGCATGGCGTTCCTCCCAATGCAGGGGGTGTGTGATCGGAGGAGCGCGTCCGGACGCTGTTCGAGGAGCATCAACCGTTGTCGGGGACGGGTCAACACGCTTCAATGCGGGGGAACAGCGCGGTGTGAACGGCGCGGCGGATACGTGAACGGATCCGCCCCGGCCACCTGCGGCACCGCCCCGCACCGACGTGGTCTCCCGGCCCCGCGTCGTGAACGTTCACCTGGAGGACCTCATGCAGCACACCGAGGCCGAACTGGCGCAGGTGCTGCACACCGGCCCGTTCCATCTGGCGCTGCGCACCGCACTCGCGGTGCGCGGGCTGCCGCTCCAGCGGGTGCAGCACCATCTCGCACACCGTGGGGTCAAGGTCGGGGTGACCAGCCTGAGTTACTGGCAACAGGGGGCCAGGCGTCCGCAGCGCGCCGAGTCGCTGCGGGCCGTGAAGGCGCTGGAGGAGGTGCTGGAACTACCGGGGAACTCGCTGCTGCGGCTGCTGGGGAGCGGGCGTGTGGATGCCGACCGGCCGGCCGCGCGTTCCTACCGTTCCCTGATGGAGGCGTCCGGGGCGGTGGAGCGGCTGCTCGCCGCGATGGGGTCGCCGGTGGACGGTGGGCTGCACACGGTGGGGCATCACGAGCGGGTGTGGATCGGGCCCGGCCGGGAGCTGCGGCGGCGGGGGTCGCAGCATGTGGTGCGCGCGCACCGGGACGGCATCGACCGCTATCTCGCCGTCCACCGGGGCGATCCGGGCTGCGATCCGGCGCGGGTGGGGGTGTCGGCCCGGGAGAACTGCCGGACGGGGCGGGTCCGCTGGGACCGGGGGACGGGGGTGCTCGTCGCGGAGCTGCTCTTCGACACCCGGCTGAGACCGGGTGACACGTACCTCTTCGGCTATGGCTTCGACGACGCGACGGGAGGACCGTGCCGCGAGTACGTCCGCGGCTTCAGCTTCGGCGGCGGACAGTACGTGCTGCAGGTGGGATTCGACGAGGCCGCGCTGCCGGTGCGGTGCCGGAGCTTCGCCCAGGTCTCGGCGGGCGCACCGCGCGGTGCCCGTACGGATCTCACCCTCACCGGCCGGCACCGGACCGTTCACCTGGTGGAGCAGGGGGTACGGCCCGGCCTGGTCGGCATCGACTGGGACTGGGAGTGAGTCCGTTCGCGGCGGAGGTCAGGCCTCGGGGCCCGCGATGAGCTTCCCGCCCTCCAGCCGGACCGGCACCGCGGGCAGCGGCACGGTCGCCGGGCCGTGCAGCGCCTCGCCGGTGGTCGTGTCGAAGTGGCTGCCGTGGCAGGGGCACTCCCCCACGTTGTCCTCGATCTTGTTCAGCAGGCAGCCCGCGTGGGTGCACTGGGCGCTGAACGCCTTGTACTGCCCTTTGGCCGGGCAGCTGACGATGACCCGCTGGTCCCGGTAGAGCTTGGATCCGCCGACCGGAACCTCTTCCGGCGCACCGAGTTCGACGGGCGCGGTCGGCGTCGGCGTCACGGCGTGGCCGAGCTTCGACTCGGTCGAGCAGGCGGCGACTCCCAGCCCGGCGGCGCCGGCGAGCGCGGCACCCTTCAGCACGGTACGGCGGGCGGCGGGCTGGCCGGGCATGCGGTCTCCACTGGTCAGAGGGTGCAGGGTGCAGAGAGTTACCGCGGGCGACTGAGGCACCGCGAATACCGGAGGTACCGCGGGTATCAGCGCCATCGGTGACAGAAGCGACGATACCGGCGGGGACCAGGGGCCCGTCGGCCGGGCCACCCCGGACGGGTCGTCCCTGGTCAGGAGGGGTCGTATGCCCCGGATCGGAGTGTTGTGGGGCGCTCGGCCGCAACAACGAGCACCGGGGCGCCCCCGTGCCGACGAAAGCGGCGGCCCCGGATTCCGGAGCCGCCGCCCGTACGCGGGCCTCAGGCCTTGCGCGTCGCCTTCTTCGCAGCCGGCTTCTTCGCGGCTGCCGTCTTGGCGGTCCCGGCAGTGGCGGACTTGGCGGGCTGGCCCGCGCTCGTCCTGGCCGTGGCCGTCTTCCTGGCCGGGGCCGACTTCGCGGCGACGGCCTTCTTCGCCACCACGTTCCGCACCGGCTTGCGGGCCGCGGGCACCGCTGCTTCGCTCACCCGGTCCGGGTCCAGGATGCCCTGGAGGAACTTGCCGGTGTGGCTGGCCGGAACCCCGGCGACCTGCTCCGGTGTCCCCTCGGCGACGACCAGACCGCCGCCGTTGCCTCCTTCGGGGCCCATGTCGATGACCCAGTCCGCGGTCTTGATCACATCGAGGTTGTGCTCGATGACGATCACCGAGTTCCCCTTGTCGACCAGCCCGGAGAGCACCTTGATGAGCTTGCTGATGTCCTCGAAGTGCAGACCCGTGGTCGGCTCGTCCAGTACGTAGACCGTGCGGCCGGTGGAGCGCTTCTGCAGCTCGCTCGCGAGCTTCACACGCTGGGCCTCACCACCGGAGAGCGTCGGCGCGGACTGGCCGAGCCTGACGTATCCGAGGCCGACCTCGTGCAGCGTACGGAGGTGACGGGCGATCGTCGGGACGGCCTCGAAGAACTCCAGGCCCTCCTCGATCGGCATGTCCAGCACCTCGGCGATGGACTTGCCCTTGTAGTGGACCTCCAGGGTCTCGCGGTTGTAGCGCGCCCCGTGGCAGACCTCGCACGGGACGTACACATCCGGCAGGAAGTTCATCTCGATCTTGATCGTGCCGTCGCCGGAGCAGTTCTCGCAGCGGCCGCCCTTGACGTTGAAGGAGAAGCGGCCCGGCAGATAGCCGCGCACCTTCGCCTCCATCGTCTCCGCGAACAGCTTGCGGACGTGGTCGAAGACACCGGTGTACGTGGCCGGGTTGGACCGGGGCGTACGGCCGATGGGCGACTGGTCGACGTGGACCACCTTGTCGACCTGGTCGTCCCCGTCGACCCGGGTGTGCCGCCCGGGGACCGACTTCGCGCCGTTCAGCTCGCGGGCCAGGTGGGTGTAGAGGATGTCGTTGACCAGCGTCGACTTCCCCGAACCCGAGACGCCCGTGACGGCCGTGAGCACACCGAGCGGGAAGGAGACGTCGATGTCCTGGAGGTTGTTCTCGCGGGCACCGTGCACCGTGAGCCTGCGCGCCGGGTCGACGGGGCGCCGGATGTCGGGCATCGCGATCGACTTCTTGCCGTTCAGGTACTGGCCGGTGATCGAATCGTCGTTGCCCAGCAGTTCCTTGAGCGATCCGGAGTGGACCACCTTCCCGCCGTGCTCACCGGCGCCGGGGCCGATGTCGACGACCCAGTCGGCGACCTTGATGGTGTCCTCGTCGTGCTCGACGACGATGAGCGTGTTGCCCATGTCACGGAGCCGGACCAGGGTCTCGATCAACCGGTGGTTGTCCCGCTGGTGCAGGCCGATGGACGGTTCGTCCAGCACGTACAGCACGCCGACCAGGCCGGAGCCGATCTGGGTGGCCAGCCGGATGCGCTGGGCCTCGCCGCCGGACAGGGTGCCTGCCGCGCGGTTCAGCGAGAGGTAGTCGAGGCCGACGTCGACCAGGAACCTCAGCCGTTCGTTGACCTCCTTCAGCACCCGCTCGGCGATCTTCTTGTCGCGGGCGTTCAGCTTCATCCGGCCGAGGAATTCGGCGCACTCGCTGATCGACATCGCGGAGACCTCGGCGATGGACTTCTCCATCACCGTCACCGCGAGGACGATGGGCTTGAGCCTGGTGCCCTCACAGGTCGGGCAGGGCACCTCACGCATATAGCCCTCGAAGCGCTCCCGGCTGGAGTCGCTCTCGGCCTCGGAGTGCCGCCGCTTGACGAACTGGACCGCGCCCTCGAAGGCGGGGGTGGTGTAGGCGCGCTCGCGCCCGTAGCGGTTGCGGTAGCGGACCTCGGTCTGGATCTTGTGGCCGAAGAGCAGGGCCTTCTTGGCGCGCTGCGGCAGCCCGGCCCATGGGATGTCCGTACGGAATCCGAGCGCCTCGGCGAGCGCGCCGATCAGCCGGCCGAAGTACTCCTTGGTGTGGCCGTGCGACCAGGGGTGGATCGCGCCCGCGTCGAGCGACCTCTCCTCGTCGGGGACGACCAGCTCCGGGTCGACCTCCATCCGCGTACCGATACCCGTGCAGTCGGGGCAGGCGCCGAAGGGTGAGTTGAAGGAGAAGGATCGCGGCTCCAGCTCCTCGAAGGAGAGGTCGTCGTACGGGCAGTAGAGATGCTCGGAGTACATCCGCTCACGCTCGGGGTCGTCCTCGGGGAGGTCGACGAAGTCGAGCACGACCATGCCGCCGGAGAGCCCGAGCGCGGTCTCGACCGAGTCGGTCAGCCGGCGCTTGGCGCTGTCCTTCACCGTGAGACGGTCGATGACCACCTCGATGGTGTGCTTCTCCTGCTTCTTCAGCTTGGGCGGCTCGGAGAGCTGGACGGTCTCGCCGTCGACCCGGGCCCGGCTGTAGCCCTTGGTCTGCAGATCGGCGAAGAGATCGACGAACTCGCCCTTGCGTTCGCGCACCAGGGGCGAGAGCACCTGGAAACGGCTGCCCTCGGGCAGACCGAGCACCTTGTCGACGATGGCCTGCGGCGACTGGCGCGAGATGGGCCGCCCGCACTCGGGGCAGTGCGGCTTGCCGATCCGGGCGAAGAGCAGCCGGAGGTAGTCGTAGACCTCGGTGATGGTGCCGACCGTCGAGCGCGGGTTGCGCGAGGTCGACTTCTGGTCGATGGAGACGGCGGGCGAGAGGCCCTCGATGAAGTCGACGTCCGGCTTGTCCATCTGGCCGAGGAACTGGCGGGCGTACGAGGAGAGGGACTCCACGTAGCGTCGCTGGCCCTCGGCGAAAATCGTGTCGAACGCGAGAGACGACTTACCCGACCCGGAAAGCCCGGTGAAGACGATGAGGGAGTCGCGGGGAAGGTCGAGCGAGACGTTCTTGAGGTTGTGCTCGCGAGCGCCACGGACGATGAGACGGTCGGCCACGCCGGTCCGCACCTTTCTAGAGAGAAATGGGGGAACTGAGCCCCTGTCCCAGGGTATGGGGGGCGCCACAGCGATGTACGAAGCTTTCGACTCCGAGCGTATAGCACGCACATTCGATTTACGGACGCCCATGGACTCCTTCACCCGAATGAGTGGCGAGGCTAGGCTCAGCCCCATGATTGATCACGCGCACGACCTGGAAGCCCTACGTGAAGCGACTGATCGACTGCTCAGCGCCACAGGGAAATTGGACGACGCCTCGCTCGCCGGGCCCTCGCGTCTGCCGGGCTGGAGCCGGGGCCATGTCGTTGCGCACCTCTCTCGTAACGCCGACGCGCTCGTAAATGTTCTCCACGGCCGGCCCATGTACGCAGACAGCGAAACCCGCGACCGCGACATCGAGCGCGACGCGACCCGGCCGAGGGCCGGACAGCTGGCCGACCTGGCCGAGAGCGCGGCCCGCTTCGCGGCCGCCGCTTCGGCCCCGGCCGACTGGTCGCGCACGGTCACACTGCGCAACGGCGTGACGGACTCGGCCTCCCGGGTCCCCTTCCGCCGCCGCGTCGAGGTCGAGCTGCACCATGTCGACCTGGGAATCGGTTACGAGCTGGAGGATCTTTCCGACGAGTTCGTCGCCCGGGAGATCGACTTCCTCGCCGAGCGGTTCGGCGGTCACCCCGATGTCGTGTCCACGGCCGTGGCCGACGACGAGGGCCGGGTGTGGACGACGGGCGGCGGAGCGGAGGGCGGTCCGGTCTCGGTCCGCGGTACGGCCCCCGAGCTGCTCGGCTGGCTCTGCGGGCGTCGCGACGGGTCGGCGCTGACCGTCGAAGGCGGCCCCCTCCCCGCGCTGCCCCCGCTATAGGCTGAGACGCATGACGTACAGCGGAGCGGTCAAGGTCGGCGGTCGTGCGGATGTACACGAGTTGACGGATCTGATGATCTCGAAGGTCGCCGTCGGCCCGATGGACAACAACGCCTATCTGCTGCGCTGCCGGGCCACCGGCGAGCAGCTCCTGATCGACGCGGCCAACGAGGCCGGGACCCTGCTGCGGCTGATCGGTGACGACGGCATCGCCTCCGTCGTCACCACCCACCGGCACGGCGACCACTGGCAGGCGCTCGGCGAGGTGGTGGCCGCCACCGGCGCGCGTACGTACGCCGGGCGGTACGACGCGGAGGGCATCCCGGTCCCGACCGATGTCCTGGTCGACGACGACGACACGATCCAGGTGGGCCGGGTCCGTCTGACCGCCCGTCACCTCGTCGGCCACACCCCGGGCTCCATCGCGCTGGTCTACGACGACCCGCACGGCGCTCCGCACCTGTTCACCGGGGACTGCCTCTTCCCGGGCGGGGTCGGCAACACCCATCGGGACCCCGAAGCCTTCGCGAACCTGCTCCACGATGTGGAGACCAAGCTCTTCGACCAGTTGCCCGACGAGACCTGGGTCTACCCGGGCCACGGTCACGACACCACGCTCGGCGACGAGCGTCCGCAGCTGCCGCAGTGGCGCGCCCGCGGCTGGTGACGGCAGCCGTACCGCGGCCGACGGGCCCGCGCGGGAGTTGAGCGCCGCCGATGGGCCACCGCCCCCGGACCGGGGGCTCTCCACCCGTACGAGCACCGGCCGGGGCGGGCGACCACCCGTCGTCCGCCCCGGCCGGTGCCGGTTCCCGTCCGCCCCGATCAGGCGTCGATGCTGGAACCCCGGTGCGCGGGCCCGTCCGCTTCCGCGGCAGCCTCGGCCCGCTCCCGCTTCTTGTTGGCGACGAGGCTGGTGATCGTGGTGATCACCAGTACGCCGCAGATGACGCCGAGCGAGACCGGGATGGAGATCTCGGGAACGTGCACTCCGGACTCGTGCAGTGCGTGCAGCACCAGCTTCACGCCGATGAAGCCGAGGATGACCGAGAGGCCGTAGCTGAGGTGGACCAGCTTCTTCAGCAGGCCGCCGATCAGGAAGTACAGCTGCCGCAGCCCCATCAGGGCGAAGGCGTTGGCGGTGAAGACGATGTACGGGTCCTGGGTCAGGCCGAAGATCGCGGGGATGGAGTCCAGCGCGAACAGCACATCGGTCGTACCGATGGCGAGCATGACGACCATCAGCGGCGTCAGGACGCGCTTGCCGTTGTTACGGATGAAGAGCTTGGTGCCGTGGTACCGGTCGGCGACGCCGAAGCGGCGCTCGATCGTCTTGAGAAGGCGGTTCTCCTCGAACTCCTCCTCGTCCTCGTCGGCCCGCGCCTCCTGGATGAGCTTCCAGGCGGTGTAGATCAGGAACGCGCCGAAGATGTAGAAGACCCACGAGAAGTTGGCGATGACGGCCGCGCCGGCGGCGATGAACACCGCCCGCAGCACCAGCGCGATCAGCACACCGACGAGCAGCACCCGTTGCTGGAGGTGGGAGGGGACCGAGAACTTCGCCATGATCAGGACGAAGACGAAGAGGTTGTCGACGCTGAGCGACTTCTCGGTGATGAAGCCGGCGAAGAACTCGCCCGAGGCCTGGCTCGCGCCGAACACCAGGAGACCGATTCCGAAGAGCGCGGCCAGCGCGATCCAGACGATCGTCCAGATTCCGGCTTCCTTGGTCGTCACGTCATGGGGCTTGCGCCCGATGAAGAAGTCGACGGCGACAAGGGCTGACAGACCGAGAATGGTCAGCACCCAAAGGGTCCATGAAACGTCCACTGCGCCTCCGGCAGTTCGCTACGGCTACTGATCAGCGTCGTCGCTGCCGGAGGTCTCTTCCACCCGGGCGCACGGGCTGCGCGCCACGGGCCGGCGCCCCGGGACCGGTCACAGTCCGTACTGACGGGCACGCCGCGTATGGGAGTACTCCCCTCCGCTCAAAGAACAGTACAGGGAACACCAAGGAAAGGTAAAGAGAAGGGTAAAGATCCTCCAAAAGGGCAGGTCGGAGAGGATGAAGTGCCGCAGTCACACCTCAGGGTCGCCGGGGGCGTCGAGCCGCGGCCACGCTGGCGAGCACCTGTTCGAGGACCCGGCTGCCGGGCGGCATCCTCAGCGGCTCGTACGTCCAGGCGTGGCCCACCCAGGGATCGGCCAGGTGGTCGTCGGCGACCGGCGTGATCCGGAGCAGCGAGCGCCACAGGGGGTCGAGCACCGGCCCGTACGCACTGGCGTCCGCCCGGTCCGCGACCATCAGGAGATGGACGCCGACCGAGGGCCCCTCATCGGCCAGGTAGCGCAGCTGGGTGACGGACCGGTCGTCGAATCCGTGCGGGAAGTCGTTGACGATCAGCAGTTGCTGGCCCAGGTCCAGGTCCGGCGGCAGCGAATCGGCGGCGCCGGCCCGGATCGCCATCTGCACCAGGTCGACGCGCCGGGTGAGCTGGGCGAGGACCGGGGCCACTCCCCCGGCTCCGGTGGCGGGCGGCCCGGCGAGGGCCCCCGATCCGACCAGCGGCGCGAGGGCTCCGGCCGCCGAACCCGCGGGGTCGATGACGTGGACGGAGAACTCGTCGGCCGGGTACACGGCCAGCAGCCGGGCCGCGTGCGCGACCGCGTTCTCCATGGCCAGGTGGCGCAGTCGGGCGCTGTCCATGACGGACGCGGCCTCGGACGCCGTACGGCTGCTGTCGATCCAGAGCCCGCGCTCCAGGGGGAGCCTGACCAGCAGCGGGATGCGCAGCCCGGTGTTCTCGGGCAGATGGAGGTCGCCGATGCGCAGCGCCATGGGGATCTCCATCGGGACGCGATAGGCGTGCCAGACGGGGTTGTCCCAGCCCGCGAACGCGGCGGGCAGAGCGGGTTCGACCACGGCGGACTCGGCCGCGAGCTGGGCGAGGTCCCGGTCGAGGACCTCGCGGGCCCGGGCCGTCAGCTCGTCGCGCTTGGCGCGGGCCTGCTCGCGGGCCCGGTCACCGGCGCCGCCGATCCGGTTGCGCGGATCGGACAGCGTCCGGTCGAGCTCCTGGTCCATGCGGGACTCGGCGAAGTCCACGGCGCTGCGGTACGCGGCGGTGGTGCGGGCCAGGTCTTCGAACATGCCCCAGATCTGGTTGTAGAGGCGCTCCTCCATGGACCAGCCGGTCGCGTCTCCGGCGACGGGTCGGGCGGGGCGGCCCGGCTCGGCGGGCGGCGCGGTGGGCGGGGGCGGCGGGGGCGCGGAGGTCTGGCGGCGCGGGTGCGTGTAGTCGATGGGGCCGCCCGTAGCGGCCGTGGGCGTCGGGGTGGCGGGCTCGGCGAGCGGCTGGGAGGGCTGCGCGGCCGTCGTCGGTGCGACGGGAGGCCTGCGGCCGTCCGAGGGCGGTACGGAGCCCGTGCCGTGGCCGACCCTGTCCGCGCCCGGGGTGCGCGGCGGGGGCGGAGCGACCGAACGGGCCATCCCCCGGGCGACGGCGTCCTGGATCGAGCGGGCCAGCTCGGCCGCCTGGGCCAGGCCCTGGTCGGCGAGCATGGCGGCGAGGCCGCCCGCGTAGCCCTGGCCGACGGCGCGGACCTTCCAGGCGCCCTGGCGGCGATAGAGCTCCAGTGCGGAGACCGCGGACTCGGTGTCCAGGCCGGTGAGGGTGAAGGTGGCGATCTCGGTGCCGTCGAGGCCGGTGACGGCGACGAACGGCGCGGAGACCGCGCCGAACCGGGCCGGGCCGCCGACGCCCGTGGGCAGGGCCAGCAGCACGGTGACCCGGTGCACAGAAGGGGACAGGGCATCGAGGTCCACAGCGAGCCGGTGGTCCGCCGCCGCCTGCCTGGACACTTCGAGCCCGGGCAACTGGGGCGACCCCGGGTGCGCGACCGCCTCGGTGCCGTGCACGGTGCCGTGCTCGTCGCCGAGCGTGGCACCGGCCACGACGGGCGTGCCGGCCGATACCCGGATCTCCAGACGGGTCTGGGGCAAGGTGTGGTTCTGCCCTCGGACCAGCTCGGCCGTCATTGCTCTGTCCCCTCGATGAGTCGCCGCCGCGCGGTGCGGTGCGGCGTGGTGCCATGTGATGCAGCTCCCGGCGGCCGATGCCTCCGGGAGCTGCGCGTACCGATGTCGACCGGTCGGTCCGGCCGTGCCTACAGGTGCGGCAGGATCGCCGGCATCAGGTCCTGGAAGGTGCGGCCGTTGGCCGGGTTGCCGAGGGCGGTCATCTGCCAGCCGTTCCCCGCGCGGTGCACCTTCGCCATGATCTGGGCCGTGTACTGCCCGCCGCCGTCCAGCGTGTAGCGGGCGAGCTCCTGGCCGTTGGTCTCGTCGACGATGCGGCAGAAGGCGTTCTGTACCTCCTGGAACGTCTGGCCGGTGAAGGAGTTCACCGTGAAGACGATCTGGTCGATGTGGACCGGCACCCGCTGCAGGTCGACGAGGATCGCCTCGTCGTCCCCGCCCGAACCGGCGCCGCCGACCAGGTTGTCACCGGTGTGCTTGACCGAACCGTCGTCACTGACCAGGTGACGGAAGAAGACCACGTCGACCGGCTGCTTGTCGGCGAACAGCACCGCCGACGCATCGAGGTCGATCTCCCGCGTACGCGAACCGAACAGACCACGGCGTGGCGCCGCCTGCCAGCCGAGCCCCATCCGTACCGCGGTCAGGGTCCCCCCGTCGTTCTTCTGCAGGCTGATGGCCTGACCCTTGGTCATGTTGACCGTCACGCGCTGTCCCCTCTCCGCTTTCCCCGCGCCCGTCCGTGCGCGGCTTTCCAGCACCCTACGCAGTCGCGCCGGAGGCACGGCCGCTCGGGGCGTTTTTGTGTCGGTCCTGCAACACACAGGACGTGGCAGGGTCAGGCGAGACCCGCCTCCCGCATCTGCCGCAGCTCCTTCTTCAACTCACCGACCTCGTCGCGCAGTCGGGCCGCCACCTCGAACTGCAGGTCCGCGGCGGCCGCTCGCATCCGGTCGGTCATCTCCTCGATGATCCCGGCGAGTTCGGCGGCGGGACGGTCGGTGACCACGGCACCGGCAGCCCCGGCCTTCCTGGTTGTGGCCTTCTTGGTTCCGGCCGTCTTCGCGCCCAGCGTGGGTACGGGGGCCTTGGTCCCCTTCCCCTGGCGGTAGCCGGTGCCGAGCAGTTGCTCGGTGTCGACCTCCTCGCGGGCGATCGTCGCGACGATGTCGTTGATCTTCTTGCGCAGCGGCTGCGGGTCGAGACCGCGCTCGGTGTTGTAGGCGATCTGCTTCTCGCGACGGCGGTTGGTCTCGTCGATGGCCTGCGCCATCGCCGGGGTGATCTTGTCCGCGTACATATGGACCTGCCCCGACACGTTTCGGGCGGCGCGCCCGATGGTCTGGATCAGGGACGTCCCGGAGCGCAGGAAGCCCTGCTTGTCCGCGTCGAGGATGGCGACGAGCGACACCTCGGGCAGGTCCAGGCCCTCGCGCAGGAGGTTGATGCCGACCAGTACGTCGTACTCGCCGGAGCGCAGCTCCCGCAGCAGCTCGATGCGGCGCAGTGTGTCGACGTCGCTGTGCAGGTAGCGGACCTGGATGCCGAGCTCCAGGAAGTAGTCGGTGAGGTCCTCGGCCATCTTCTTGGTGAGAGTGGTGACCAGGACCCGCTCGTCCTTCTCCGCGCGCGTGCGGATCTCGTGCACCAGATCGTCGATCTGGCCCTCGGTGGGCTTGACCACGACCTCCGGGTCGACGAGACCGGTGGGACGGATGATCTGCTCCACGAAGCCGTCGCCCCTGGACAGCTCGTACTTTCCCGGCGTGGCGGAGAGATAGACGGTCTGGCCGATCCGGCCGAGGAACTCCTCCCACTTCAGCGGGCGGTTGTCGAGCGCGGAGGGGAGCCGGAAGCCGTGGTCGACGAGGGTGCGCTTTCGGGAGGCGTCGCCCTCGTACATCGCTCCGATCTGCGGCACGGTGACGTGCGACTCGTCGAGAACGAGGAGGAAGTCCTCGGGGAAGTAGTCGAGGAGGGTGTTGGGGGCGGTGCCGGGCGAGCGGCCGTCGAAGTGCATCGAGTAGTTCTCGACACCGGAGCAGGTGCCGATCTGCCGGAGCATCTCGATGTCGTACGTGGTGCGCATCCGCAGCCGCTGGGCCTCCAGCATCTTGCCCTGCTTCTCCAGCTCGGCGAGTCGCTGCTCCAGCTCCCGCTCGATGCCGTTGACCGCCTTCTCCATGCGCTCGGGGCCCGCGACGTAGTGGCTGGCGGGGAAGACATGGAGGGACTGGTCCTCGCTGATGACCTCGCCGGTCAGCGGGTGGAGGGTGGAGAGCGCCTCGATCTCGTCACCGAACATCTCGATGCGGACGGCGAGCTCCTCGTAGACCGGGAAGATCTCGATGGTGTCGCCTCGCACCCGGAAGGTGCCGCGGGTGAACGCGAGGTCATTGCGGGTGTACTGGATCTCGACGAAGCGGCGCAGCAGCTGGTCGCGGTCGATCTCGTCGCCGACCTTGAGCTGGACCATCCGGTCCACGTACTCCTGGGGCGTACCCAGGCCGTAGATGCAGGAGACGGAGGCGACCACGACGACATCGCGCCGGGTGAGCAGCGAATTCGTCGCGGAGTGACGCAGCCGCTCGACCTCCTCGTTGATCGAGGAGTCCTTCTCGATGTAGGTGTCCGACTGCGGGACGTACGCCTCGGGCTGGTAGTAGTCGTAGTACGAGACGAAGTACTCGACGGCGTTGTTGGGGAGCAGCTCGCGGAACTCGTTCGCCAGCTGGGCCGCGAGCGTCTTGTTCGGCGCCATGACGAGGGTGGGGCGCTGCAGCTTCTCGATCATCCAGGCGGTGGTGGCCGACTTGCCGGTGCCGGTCGCACCGAGCAGGACGACATCCTTCTCGTCCGCGCGAATGCGTCGCTCCAGCTCGGCGATGGCCGCGGGCTGGTCGCCGCTGGGCTGGTAGGGACTGACGACCTCGAAAGGCGCCACCGAACGTTCGATCTTCGAAACGGGCCGCATGCAACCACCGTACGACCCCCCACTGACAACCGGGCCGGGTCAGCCGTCGTGCCGGAGCGGGGTCACCGTTCCGACGGCGGCGCGGGATCGCGCGGCCGGGAATGGAACGACGCCGGATCGGCGTGTGTACCGAACCGCGGGACGTGCCGCTGTGCCGGGATCCCGAGGGGGCGTCCGGCCCCGTTCGCGGCTCCGGGCTCGTCCCGGTCCGGGGTGCCCATCACCATCAGGGGGTCGAACATCACGACCACCGCGGCCAGGAACAGGAAGCAGCCCGGGCCGATCAGCAGGGGGACGAGGGAGGCGCCGCGCCCCTCGGCCGAAGCGGTGCCGGCGAGGGCGCCGGGGTGCAGATGGACGCTGAGCGCGGCCATGGCCGTGTAGTGCATGCCGCTCACCGCGACGCCCATCACGACCGCGGCGCCGAGGCTGGACAGGAAGCCGTGGATGGAGACGGCCGCCCAGAGCGCGGTCGTGGCGGCCACCACGGCGATGACGACGGAGAGGGCCACGGTGACGGTGTCGTACTCGAACTGTCCTTCGAGGCGCATTCCGGCCATGCCCAGGTAGTGCATGGTGGCGACCCCCAGCCCGGTGATCGTGCCACCCGTCACCAGTGCCATACGGGTGGCGCCCCGGTACCCGACGATGAAGATGCCGATGGCGACCATGCCGATCGCGACCGCGAGGCTGGCGAAGGTGATCGGCTTGTCGTAGCCGATGGTGACCCCTTCGACGGAGAAGCCCATCATCGCGATGAAGTGCATCGTCCATATGCCGGAGCCGATGGAGGTCGCGCCGAGGGCCAGCCAGCCGGCCCTGAAGGAGCGTCCGGTGCGCACCGAACGGGTCGTGCAGCGCAGCCCGAGGGCCGCGCCGAGGCAGGCCATGAGGAAGGCCACGACGGGCGTCACCGCTCCGTAGCTGAAACCGTCGATCGTGCCCTGCATGCTCGTACGCCCTTCGCGGAAGCCCGGGTTCGGGGTGACCCTAAGGCGCGCGGCCCGGCAGACAAACAGATCAGCCGCATTTTATCGACAAGGAAATCGGCCCGTGACCCGGTCTCAACAGCGGCGTTCACGTTGTGGCCATCCTTCGTCTGTCCTTTGTCCGGCGGTGGCTGCCACTCTCGGCCCGTCCGTAACTCTGACGCGAGGAGTACACGTGTACGCACGCACCGCCACCGCCGCCGTCGCAGCCGCCGCCCTCATGGGCGCCGGCGCGTTGCTGATGTCGACCGCCGACACGCAGACGACGGGCCGGGCCGCAGCCGGGCACACGGGCACGGTCACGGGTCTTCGGACCGTCAGTGCCCGGACCACGGACATGAAGGGGGCCGCCCCGGTCGTCGTCGCCCACCGGGGTGCCTCGGCCTACGCGCCGGAGAACACCCTGGCCGCCGTCGACAAGGCCGACGCCCTGGGCTTCGACTGGGTGGAGAACGACGTCCAGTTCACCAAGGACGGCGTGCTGGTGGTCGTGCACGACACCGATCTGAAGCGGACCACCGATGTGGAGGAGGTCTTCCCGGACCGCGCGCCGTGGGCGGTCAAGGACTTCACGGCCGCCGAGATCGCCCGGCTGGACGCGGGCAGCTGGTTCGGTCCGCAGTTCGCCGGAACCCGGGTGCCCACCCTCAAGCAGTACCTGGACCGGATCGAGCGCAATCACCAGAAGCTGCTGCTGGAGATCAAGAGCCCGGAGCTCTACCCGGGCATCGAGAAGGAGACCCTGCGGGTGCTGAGCCGGAAGGGGTGGCTCGACCGCGACCACGTCAGGAACAGGCTCGTCATCCAGAGTTTCGGCGCGGACAGTGTGAAGAAGGTGCACCAGCGGCGTCCGGACGTCACGACCGGTTTCCTCGGCACTCCCCCGGTGACCGATCTGCCCTCGTACGCGGCGTTCACCGACCAGATCAACCCCTCGTACACATCGATCTCCGCCGACTATGTGAAGGCGGTGCACGCCCTGAAGGGCGCACACGGCAAGAAGCTGCGGGTCAACACCTGGACGGTCAACGACGCGGCGAACGCGACCAGGGTGGCGGGCTTCGGCGTCGACGGGATCATCACCAACACCCCTGACGTGGTGCGCGGGGCCACGGGCTGACAGCGCCACCGCCCCGCCACCACAGCGCATTGTCAGTGGCCGGTCGTACGGTGGTCCCCATGAACAGCAACGGGGTCGTCGAGTGGGCCGTCGTCGAGAGCGACATCGGCCCGCTGCTGCTCGCCGCGACCGACGCGGGCCTGGTGAGCGTGGTGTTCCACGCCCGTCCCGAGGTGCGGAGGAGGGCGGTCGAGCAGCTGCGGACGCGACTCGGTGCGGAGCCGGAGGAGAGTCCCGGCTCCGCGCGGCTCGCCGAGCCGATACGCCAGCTCACGGAGTACTTCGCGGGCGCGTCGCGGGAGTTCTCGCTCGACCTGGACTGGTCGCTGACGTCCGGCTTCAACCGCCAGGTGCTCCGCGAGCTGGCGACGGGGGTGCCGTACGGGACGGTCGTCGGGTACGGCGATCTCGCCGAGCGCGTGGGGCAGCCGGGGGCGGCACAGGCGGTCGGGGCGGCCATGGGGTCCAATCCCCTGCCGGTGGTGGTGCCGTGCCATCGCGTGGTGGAGAGCGACGGCGGACTCGGCGGGTTCGGCGGTGGTCGCGAAACCAAACGGAAGCTGCTGGCGCTGGAGGGCGTGCTTCCCCAACCGCTCTTCTGACCCGGCCGCACTCCGACCCGGCCGCTTTTCCGACCCGGCCGCTGTGCTGATCCGGATCCCGGTGACCTGCCGCTGCCCGATCGGGATCCCGGCCACCCGCCACCGTTCCGATCCGGGCTCCGGCGACCGTGCCGCTCCTGATCCTTTGTCCCCGGCGGCCCGGCCCCGGTTTCGTGCCCGTGTGCGGGCTGGCACACTGCGTCAGTGACCAACACCTCCGACGCACCTGACACCCCCGACGGCCCCGGCCGGGTCACGGCGGCCGAGCTGCCCCGGCTGCGGCGCAGAACATCCGCGGTACTCATAGCCAGCCAGATACTCGGCGGCCTCGGCGTGCCCATCGGGATCGCCCTGGCCCCGGTCCTCGCCACGGAGGTGAGCGGCTCCGAGGCACTGTCCGGTCTGGCCCCGACCGCGTCGGTGACGGGTACAGCACTGCTTTCACTGCCGCTCGCGGCGCTGATGACCTCGCGCGGCCGACGCCCCGGTCTCGTACTGGCGTATCTGATCGGTGCGCTCGGTGCGGGACTCGTGGTCCTGTCCACCCTCGTGGAGAGCTTCCCGCTGCTGCTGCTCGGCATGGCCGGGTTCGGTGCCGGGTCCTCGGCCAATCTGCAGGCCCGGTTCGCCGCCGCGGATCTGGTCGAGCCCGGCCGGCGCGGCCGGGCGATCTCCACCGTCATCTGGGCCACGACGATCGGTTCGGTTCTGGGGCCGAACATAGCGGCGCCGGTGGGACAGGTCTTCCGCGGCACCGCGATATCCGAGAAGGCCGGTCCCTTCTTCTTCGCGGCAGGGATCTTCCTGCTGGCCGCCGTAGTGGTCGGGGTGCTCCTGAGGCCGGACCCACTGCTCACTGCACGGGCGTTGGCGCCGCAGAACGACGAGTCCACCTCGGGCCGTTCACTGCGGTCCGGCATCGCGGCGGTCCGGGCGTCCGCGCCGGCGCGGCTCGCCCTGGTCACGGTGGCCGTCTCGCACACAGCGATGGTCTCGATCATGGTGATGACCCCGGTCGATCTGGGCCATCACGGCGCCGGTCTCCAGCTCATCGGCCTGGTCATCAGCGGCCACATCGCGGGTATGTACGCGTTCTCGCCGGTGATGGGCTGGCTGTCCGACCGCTTCGGCCGGCTCACCGTGATCGGTCTGGCGGTCGGACTGCTGTCCTGTGCCGCGCTTCTGGCCGGCACCGCGGGTCCGAGCCACGGCCGGACCGCGGCAGGCCTGTTCCTGCTCGGGCTCGGCTGGTCGGCCGGGCTGGTCGCCGGCTCGGCGCTGCTCACCGACTCCGTACCGCAGCCCGCCCGCGCCGCCGTGCAGGGCCTGTCGGACCTGACCATGAACACGGCGGCGGGCGTCGGCGGCGTGATCGCCGGGGTGATCGTCGCCCGAGCGAGCTACGGCTGGCTGAACGCGGTCGCAGCATGCCTGCTTCTTCCGATGGCAGCACTCGCACTGCGCCGGGTGCTCACACGATCGGCCGCACCGGCCGTGCCCGCCACACCCGACACACCGACAGCAGCGACTGCGCCCACCGAACCCTGAGGGCTCAGAGGCTGATGTGATACGCCTTGCGCAGCGTCTCGTGCACGGTCCACGTCGTGCGGTCGCCCTCGCGCAGCACGCAGGCGTCCCCCGGCCCGATCTCCAGCGTCGCTCCGCCCTCGACCACCACGGTCGCACGCCCGCTCACGACCACGAACAGCTCGTTGGCCTCCGTGTCGGTGACCACGCCGGGCGTGATCTGCCAGATCCCGCGCACCTGCTTGCCGTCGGGCGACTCCCAGAGCACCTTGCCGGTCACCACGGGCTCGCCCGAGACGATCTGTGCCGGGTCGAGCGGTTCCGGTTCGAGTTCGGCGTCGGGAATGTGGACGGCGAACGAGGCGGGAGCTTGATCAAATGTGGTCATGGCCGGTCACCCTAGCGACCGCTTCGAGGCCGCTCGGCACTAGGGCGTGTTTCGAAAGTCCCGCCTGCCAGGCGGCGTCCGGCACGCACGCTCGCTGCATTGTCTGGCTCGCCCCGATACGACCGGTATCGGGGCGACCCTCCGCCTTGCGATCACACGCACCGGACGCCGCCTGGCCCGCCCTGCGGGCGGACGACGCCGGTTTCGAAACACGCCCCAGGACCGGGAAACGCTGCCGGACGGTGGGCTTTCCGGCCGGTGTCCCGGCCGCACGTTTGAGGTCGGCGCACCCGCGACAGGGATGTGGACATGTCATTCAATGCGTCGCACGGCGCGCAGTCCTCCTACGCCCCCGTCCTCTCCGCCGAGGTCCGGGCCGCCCTCGCCACGCACCACGCCGTCGTGGCCCTGGAGTCGACGATCATCGCCCACGGTCTGCCGCGCCCCCGCAATCTGCGGGTCGCCGAGGAGCTCGAAGAGCTCGTACGGTCCGCGGGCGCGGTGCCCGCCACGATCGCCGTACTCGACGGCCGGGCCCACATCGGTCTGGGCAAGGACCAGTTGGAACGGGTCGCCGCCGACCCGGCGATGCGGAAGCTGGGCCACCGGGACCTCGCACCGGCCCTGGCGACGGGAGCGAGCGGGGCGACGACCGTGTCCGCGACGGCGTTCCTGGCCGCGCGCGCGGGCCTGCGCGTCTTCGCGACCGGCGGTCTCGGCGGTGTGCACCGGGAATGGACGCGGACCCAGGACGAGTCCGCGGACCTCCGGCTCCTCGCGCGGACCGGCATCACCGTGGTGTGCGCGGGGGTGAAGTCGATCCTGGATGTGCCCGCCACGCTGCAGCGTCTGGAAACGCTCGGCGTCGGGGTGCTCGGCTACGGCACCGACCGCTTCCCCGGCTTCTATCTGAACAGCTCGGGCGAACCGGTCGACTGGACGGTGCGGACGCCCGAGGAGGTCGCGGAGGTGATGCGCGCCCAGGACGCGCTCAAGGGTCCCGGCTCGGCACTGATCGTGGCCAACCCCGTATCCGTCGAGGACCAGTTGGATCCCGCACTCCATGACCGTGTGCTGGCCGAGGCACTCGCCGCGTGCCGGGAACGCGGCATCGCGGGCCAGGCCGTCACGCCGTTCCTGCTGGACCGGTTGATGCGGGGCACCGGGGGCGCCTCGCTGGAGGCCAATCTGGCGGCCGTGCGCGGGAACGTATCGCTAGCCGCGCGGATCTCCGCGGCGTGGGCCGCCACCGCCCAGGACACGGCGACGCACCCGGACGCGCGGGATTCCGCATCGCCCCGCCGTCCGGCGGCCGGCCGATGACCGACGGCGGCCTCCTCGTCGTCGGCGACGTGGTCACCGACGTGGTGGCCCGCCACGGAAGGGCCCTGATCCACGGCACGGACACCGCGGCCCGGATCCGTACCCTCCCCGGCGGGGCGGGCGCCAACGTCGCCTGCTGGGCGGCGCGTTCGGGCTGCCGCGACGTACGGCTGCTGGCCCGGGTCGGCGCCGACAGCGCGGCCTGGCACCGGGACGCACTGCGCAGGGCAGGGGTCCGTTGCCTGCTGGCCGTGGACGACGACGTACCGACCGCCACCGTCGTCGCCCTCGTCGATTCCGCCGCCGAGCGCACCTTCCTCACCGACAGCGGCGCCGTGCTCCGGCTCTCCCCCGACGACTGGTCGCCGTCGATGCTCGACGGCATCGCCCATCTCCATCTCTCCGGGTACCTTCTCTTCGCCGCGACGAGCCGGGCCACGGCCCTGCTCGCCCTGCGGGAGGCCCGGCGGCGGCGGATCACGGTGAGCGTCGACCCGGCTTCGGCCGGCTTCCTCGCCGAGCTGGGCGCCGACCGGTTCCTGGCCTCGGTGGAGGGCGTGGATCTGCTGCTGCCCAACGCGGACGAGGCCCGGCTGCTGACCGGACTCCCCGAACCGGCGGAGGCCGCTGCCGAGCTGAGCCTTCAGGTGCCCCGGGTGGTCGTCACACTCGGCGCCCACGGCGCCCTGCTGGCCGCCGCGGGCGCGGTGACCCGGCGCATCCCGGCGGTTCCGATGCGGGGCGCCGTCGATACGACGGGGGCGGGCGACGCGTTCACCGGCGGATTCCTCGCGGCCCGGCTGTCGGGGGCGGACGACGCCTCGGCCGTGGCGGCGGGCTGCCGGTCGGGGGCGGAGGCGGTCACCACCGTGGGGGGCCGCCCCGGTCCGTGACGTACCGGGCGCACCACGGCTCCCGGCCCCTACTCCTCCCGTCGCCACCCGGTCCAGGCGGGGTGCAGCGGGTCGTCGGCCCGTACGACCGCGGCCGCGCGGCCGCCGGGCGCCACCTCGTCCTCGTACCGCGCGAAGGCGGGCAGGGTCCACCGCTCGCCCTCCTCGGTGCGTCGCCGCAGCGCGCCCGGCGACAACCGCAGATGGACGCTCAGATCGAACGGGAACCAGTGCCCCAGCAGCAGCGGGCCGTGCACCACCAGCACACCGCCCTCGGGCAGGGCCCGATACGGACTGCGCGTGGCACGGTCCGTCACCGGATCCCAGAGGTCGGGCAGCACCCGCCCGCTCCCGCCCGCCTCCAGCGGCCCGAACACCTCACGCCACAGCGCGCCCGTGTCGAACCAACTGTCGTAGTACGAGTCGGGGTCCTGTTTGCCGTACTCGTACCGTAGGCTCGCGGGCCGCAGGAACCCCTCGGTGGACACGACGAGCACCGCGCGTCCCCGGACCCGCAGCGCCTGCGCGACCTGTCCGGCCAGTTCCCCGGTACGGGCCGCCGGAGCGCCGTCCACGGCGACCTTCAGCCACGGGCTCGCGTCGGCCGGTCCCAGGCCGTCGGCGTGCGCGGCGAACTCTTCGGCCAGCCGCTCCCAGGTGATCGCTTCACATCGCACTCGACCATCATCACCCCTGCCCCGTGCGCCGGCCCCGGCCGTCCCCCTGGCCACGTTCTTCCTCATCGGCCCCCGCCAAGTGATCCCCGGCCAAGCGCATCACACGATCGGCGAGGGAGCGCAGGCCCGGTTCGCGGTCGGCGGCGGCTTCTGCGAGACGGCCGATGTCGGCGCACCACCGTCCGGTGACGGCGTCCGGCGCGTCGATACGCCGGTAGCCGCGCTCCAACAGGTCCCGGGCGGTCTGCGGCTGCCCGCGCAGTACGGCCTTTGTCGCGGCGACCGCGTTGGCCAGCGCGCTCGCCGGCCGCGACCAGTCGTCATCGTCCGTCGTGAGACCGTCCCGGTCGTGGCCGGCGGGCCGGGCGACCGATGCCACCCCGATCTCCAGATCCACACGCCAGAAGAGCGGAAGCCCGCGGAAGGCCGCAAAGAGCAGCCGCCGCTCACGGGAGTTCCGCAACTCGGGATCCGTACGCAGGGAATCGAGGGGCCGGACGGCTTCGAGCACCTCCACGGCGGCGGCGACACAGGCGTCGAAGCGGTCGTCCGGCACCGTCCAGACGAGGTCGATGTCGCTGTACGCATCGGCCGTTCCACGGGCGAGGGAGCCTTTCAGCTCAGCGCGCGAGCCGGGGCAGTGGGTGGCGAGCGCATGC
The DNA here is from genome assembly GCF_044754145.1 of Streptomyces sp. NPDC093149. Classification (NCBI taxonomy): domain Bacteria; kingdom Bacillati; phylum Actinomycetota; class Actinomycetes; order Kitasatosporales; family Streptomycetaceae; genus Streptomyces; species Streptomyces sp. NPDC093149. The sequence continues at coordinate 298,153 of NZ_JBIVON010000007.1, read as the reverse complement.
AGCAGCGCCTGCGCGAACGCGTCGCGTCGCGCCGGATCCAGATCATCCGCGCTCTTCGCGTCGCCCTCCGGGCTCGCCGCGCCCACAGCCGTGCGCTCCCGTCGCGCGCGTCCACGGCCGTGCGCTCCCCTCGCCCCCGTACTCACTGCTTCTTCGCGCCGCAGTCCGCGGCGTCGGCGTCGTCGGAGAGCGCGCTGCCCTCGGGCAGCAGATAGGTCACCCAGAGCACGACGGGCTCGGTCCCCAGATTGCGTCCGATGTGGCGGTGACCGGTGCCGGACGGCTCGATGAAGGACGAGCCCGCCGGTGTCACCTCGACCGAGCAGTCGTCCAGAGTGCGCGTCAGCGTCCCGGACTTGACGACTGCGATCAGCTGTCCGCCGTGGGTGTGCCAGCCGGTGGAGCCGCCCGGCTCGACGGTGATGGTCCGAAAGGTCACATCCGTAGGGCCGTTCGGGGTCTTCACCTTCAGTTTCCCCGCCGATGTGCCCTGCGCGAGCACGGTGCCGCTCACCCCGCCGCCGGGTGTGGCGACGGCCGCCGACGGCACGAAGCCGAGCGCGGCCACACAGCCGCCCACGACCAGGGACTTGGCGAGTCGCCCCTGCCTCATCCGCGGTCCTCGGCTCCCCCGCCGCCCGCCGTCCCTCATGTGCGACTCCTCTGCCTCAGCGTCCCCGGAAGTGCCCAGGACATTCCGAACGCCCCAACGCTACCCCTGAGTTGATCGGCGGAACCCTCGCTGATCGACGGTCACCCGCCACGCAGTTCGGTGGCGAGCGGCCCATCGCCCGACACCTCGACACGTCCGTCCTCGACGGCCCCGGCGAGCGTCAGCTCACCCCGTCCGAGCGCCAGGCAGACCTCCACGTCGAGCGCGATACGGACATCGGCATGGGCGGCCGGGCCGTCCCCGTACACGGCGGCACCGCCCTCGGCGCCACCCGCTCGCACATGGAACACGCCCTCGTCCAGCCGGACTTCGACGACTCCCGGATTGGTCAGCCCGTCCAGCGCGCGCAGCAGCGGAAGCGCGAACCAGTGCGCCCGCACCGCGTCCGTGGGCCGCCGGTCGGTGAGCGCGGGCGCGCCCCACTCGGCGAGTGCGGCGAGCACGGGCAGCAGCCCGTGGCCGCGCTCCGTCAACTCGTACACCGAGGCGGCGGCGGGCGGCGGAAGCCGTCGGCGCGTGACCAGTCCGCTCTGCTCCATGTCCTTGAGCCGGGAGGCGAGGACGTCCGTACTGACACCCGGCAGGTCGGCGTGGAGGTCGGTGTAGCGGCGGGGGCCCGCCAGCAGTTCACGGACGATCAGCAGGGTCCACCGGTCGCCCACGAAGTCGAGGGAGCGTGCGGTGGCACAGAACTGGTCGTAACTCCGGCGGCGGGCCGGGCGGGTTGGGGACTGTGGCTGACGTGGCATGCGACGCAGTCTAGACATGTTGTTGGACTTTCCAAGCCCGAGCTTGGTAAAACCAAGTATCGCAATCAGGTCGGGGAGGCCACCGCATGGAATTCCGGCAGTCCAGCAAGCTCGACGAGGTCTGTTACGAGATCCGGGGCCCGGTCATCGAGCACGCCAACGCCCTGGAGGAGGCGGGCCACAGCGTCCTTCGCCTCAACACGGGCAACCCGGCACTCTTCGACTTCGAGGCGCCGGAGGAGGTCGTCCAGGACATGATCCGGATGCTTCCGCAGGCCCACGGCTACACCGATTCGCGCGGCATCCTGTCCGCCCGCCGGGCAGTGGCGCAGCGCTACCAGGCGATGGGGCTGGCGGACGTCGGGGTCGACGACATCTTCCTCGGCAACGGCGTCTCCGAGCTGATCTCCATGGCCGTCCAGGCGCTGCTGGAGGACGGCGACGAGGTGCTCGTCCCGTCCCCCGACTATCCGTTGTGGACCGCGGTGATCACCCTCGCGGGCGGCAAGGCCGTGCACTACACCTGTGACGAGGCCTCGGACTGGAACCCCGACCTCGCCGACATGGCCTCGAAGATCACCGACCGCACCAAGGCCGTCGTGATCATCAATCCGAACAACCCGACCGGCGCGGTCTATCCTCGCGAGGTCCTCGAAGGAATCCTCGATCTGGCGCGCAGGCACGGCCTGATGGTGTTCGCCGACGAGATCTACGACCAGATCCTCTACGACGACGCCGAGCACCACAGCGTGGCGGCCCTCGCTCCCGACCTGGTCTGCCTCACTTTCAGCGGCCTGTCGAAGACGTACCGCGTGGCGGGCTTCCGCTCCGGCTGGCTGGTGATCTCCGGACCGCAGGAGCACGCCCGCAGCTATCTGGAGGGGCTGACCACACTCGCCTCCATGCGTCTGTGCCCCAACGCGCCCGCGCAGTACGCCATTCAGGCGGCACTCGGCGGCCGGCAGTCGATCGGGGAACTGGTGGCGCCCGGCGGCAGGCTCTACGAGCAGCGCAACCGGGCCTGGGAGAAGCTGAACGAGATCCCCGGCGTGTCGTGCGTGAAGCCGAAGGGCGCGCTGTACGCGTTTCCGCGCATCGACCCGAAGGTGCATCGGATCGTCGACGACGAGAAGTTCGTCCTGGATCTGTTGTTGCGGGAGAAGATCCAGGTCGTGCAGGGCACGGGCTTCAACTGGCCGCGCCCCGACCACTTCCGGATCCTGACGCTCCCGTACGCTGACGATCTCGACGCGGCGATCAGCCGCATCGGCCGCTTCCTGACCGGATACCGCCAGTGATCGGATGCCCCCGGTGACCTGCCCAGCCTGCCGTGTTCCCGTCCACACCCAGTTCGCCTCGCCCGAACTCGTCGGCCCGATCGTGGAGGGCGGACTCGATCCGGCCACCGATCCTGCCTGGGCGGATTCGGGCGCGGCATCACCGGCCGAGTACGCGCGCTGGTCGGGACATCTCTGCGGTATGACCTGCCTGCGCATGGCGCTCGGCGCCGGGGCCCCGTCCCTGTTCGCACTGCGCGACGGGGCGCTCAAGTACGGCGCGTACACCGAGGATGCGGAAGGGGTGATCCGGGGCCTGATCTACGCCCCCTTCGCGCAGTACGCACGGGAGGCGCACGGCCTCGACGCCACGGTCCACCGCCATCTCTCGACGCAGGAGATCCTCGGCCTGCTGGACGGCGGCCGGACGGTCATGGCCTCGGTGCACCCCGGCATCCGGCATCCGCAGCGGCCCGCTCCGGGGCGGGGCGGGCATCTGGTGCTGCTGACGTCCCGTACGGCCGACGGCACCGGCGTCCATTTCCACAACCCGTCCGGCACGACGGCGGGGACGCGGGCCGGGGAGCTTGCGCTGCCCGACTTCGAGGGTTTCTTCGCGGGGCGCGGTGTGTCGATGCCCGCGGTGGCGTGAGCGGGACGCCCGCGGAAACGGGAGCGGGCCCGGGGGCGTAGCCGGCCCCCGAGCCCTGTAGATGCCACCCATACGGCACGCCGACACTTTTAAGGACCCGTGTCAGGTTTATGTCGTCGCGTCCTGCCTTTAGACGACCGCAGATCGAAGCTCCGCGGGCCGGAGTCGAACCGGCATCTCGACGCCCATGGGCACGGGCCCGATTGATTCGGCGATCGGTGGCGAATGCTGAGTCTGGAGCAAGAGTCTGAGATTGATCGCGGTCTGCCTCTGCCATTTGGGCCACCCCGGCCCGTCCGTGTGCGGGGAACGCACCGAATGCCGGGGGGAGGACTCGAACCTCCACTGGAACCGCGTCGTCACGACAAGCCTCAGTTTCAGCTTGCGCTCCTCGCGCACCCCGGCCGTAATGAACGGCCGGGGAATCCATGGTCGGTCACCCGAAGAGGTAACCGAATACCGCATCACCCACCCGCTGGTCGCTGACGTCCATGCCGTTGGCCTCCTCACGGGCGAACTTCACGGCCTGCTGGAGCTTCTCCACCCGGTCCAGCAGTTCATTGACCCGTCGCGCGGGAAGGGCTCCGGAGAACTTCACCGTCGTCCAGTACCCGATCGGAATGTCCTCGTAGTACACCTCGACCTGCGCCGGATGCTTGTCGGTGGCCTCCGCCTTCACGTGGTTGCGGGGCACCTTCTTCGTACGGAGGGTCTTCACCGGCTCGGTCTTCCAGGAGTCCGTAGACGGGTCCTGCGTCCAGGCCTCGGAGGCGTCGAGCACCGGAAGCTTGCGGACAAAGGTGGTGAGGTCCGTCAGCTGCTTCTCCAGGAAGAGCAGGTACGACACCGGCACCTCGCTCACGAGCACCCGTCCGTCGACCTTCACGTCCGCGCGGGCCGAGCAGTTCGCCCAGTCCTTCGTGGCGGTCACATCGAAGAGCCGGGTCAGGGTCGTCGCGGTCTCCCGCAGCACGTCCTCGGCCTTGATCTGCACCAGGGTCGACTCGGGCGGCAGCTGCTCGCCCTCCTCGTCCTTGGGCTGATACGTCCGGGAGATCCCGGCCAGCAGACCGGTCTTCTGGAGGCCGTGATGCGCCGCCGTCAGGTCCTGGTGAGCCTTGGCCTTGACGCCCTTCTCCACTGCGATGATCTGATTGAGTTTCGCCACGTCGAAGAACCTATCAACGCCAAGTCCCGCAGAACTACCGGATTTTGCGGAGCCAGCCCTGCGAACGGACCGCCCGCACCATGGAGGACCCGATATGTCTTTCGCGGTCCTGCGAGAGGACCGCTGGCCTCCGGGCCCGGCACGGCTGTTGCCCCCTGTCGAAGTTGATGACCTGGGGGGTGTCACCGGGCCCGAGGGGTGCCGTCGGAGACGCTGATCAGAGGTCCGACCACCGCCTGGCCTGGCGCAATGCCCGACCGCTCGCGGGCGGCAGGTTCCGCGTCGAGGACCTGTTCTGCGCCCGCCGCCACCGCGCCGTCCGCCTCGGGACGGCTCACTGGCCCGAAGGCCACCTCTGCGCCGCCTGCTACGACCACGCGCTGGAGGCCTTCGGTGCCTGCGTCACCTGCGGTGCTGAGCGGTTGACTCCCGGCCTCGCGCCGGACGGTGGCAAGCTCTGCACCGACTGCGCCGGCAGCCTCGGCGACTTCACTTGCGAACAGTGTGGACGAGAAGCAAGGCGCTACCGGCGAGGAATCTGCGGCCAATGTGTGCTGACCGAACGCCTCCACGACCTCCTTGACAGCGGCACCGGCTCCATCCGCGCCGAGCTGTTTCCGAGGTTTGACGCCCTGCGGCAGACGCGCCGCCCGAAGGGCGCCCTGACCTGGACGAGTAACAACTCGCGCGAATAGGCCGGTCGGGGTGATCGATTGGGGCCGTGCTGCAGTCCGGCAGTCGTTACTCAATGTGATCATTGCGTGTGGTTGGGGCGGTCAGCGCTGTAGGCTTGGGGGTACGGTACTGACGCCCGTGGCCGGGCTGGTGGCTGGTGGCTGGTGGCTGGTAGCAAGGGTGCGTAGAAGTACTCGACTTCGTTCCCGGTGCGTGCTTGGGGGGCGGGTTGGTGCGTGGGGGCGGGTACCGTGCCAATCATGTCTGACGAACTCCAAAGCAATAGCCCGGGTCATGAAGTTGCCGTGACGGGTGGGTGGTTGGCCGATCCGGAGTGGCTGGTGAACACCGATCCGGAGCGGGGCATGGCGATGCTCGACGGTGCCTTGGGGCCGGAGGAGCTGTTGGCAGCGGCGGTGTACCGGGCTTCTGCGCACCTGCACCAGGGTGCGGAGAGCTGGGTGCGGCGGCAGTTGCTGGGGCTGGACGCCGCCCGGTACGGAGACGTGGCGTTGTCGGCGCGGATCGCGGCTGTGCCGGTGGCGGGCAAACCGACAGCGCCATGGGGGGTGGAATGGGCCACGGGTGGCCTGGTTTCATCGCGGTTCCGGCATGCCCTCACGGGCCACGTCGACTTCGTGCAGGCGGTAGCGACCACGTCGTTGGACGGCCGTCCGGTCGCGGTCACCGGCAGTTGGGACAGAACGGTGCGGGTGTGGGACCTGGCCAGCGGGAAGCAGATCGGTGAACCCCTCACCGGCCACACCGGCACGGTCTGTGCCGTGGCCACAACGGTGCTGGACGGTCGACCCATCGCCGTCAGCGGCGGCGATGACGATACCGCGCGGGTGTGGGACCTGACCACAGGGAAGCAGATCGGCGAACCCCTCACGGGCCACGCTCACCCGGTGTGGGCGGTGGCGACGGCGATGGTGGACGGGCGCCCGGTCGCCGTCACCGGTAGCTGTGACAAGAAGGTGCGAATGTGGGACCTGACCACCAGGCAGCCCATCGGCAAACCCCTGACCGGCCACACCAACGATGTGTGGGCGGTGGCGACGGCGATGGTGGACGGGCGCCCGGTCGCCGTCACGGGCGGCGGTGACAAGAAAGTGCGAGTGTGGGATCTGGCTGACGGCCAGCAAGTGGGCGAGCCTCTCACCGGCCACACCGACGTGGTGCGTGCGGTGGCTACCGCGGTCCTGGACGGCCGCCCGGTCGCCGTCACCGGGAGTGACGACGCCACGGTGCGGCTGTGGGATCTGACCACTGGCCAGCAGGTCGGCGAGCCTCTCGCCGGCCACACTCACTGGGTGTATGCGGTTGCGACGGCGATCGTGGACGGTCGATGTGTCGCCGTGACCGGCAGCGTCGATGGGACGGTGCGGGTGTGGGACCTGGCCACCGGGCAGCCCGTCGGCGAACCGCTCACCGGCCACACCGGCTGGGTACTCGGGGCGGCGACAGCAGTGGTCGATGGCCGACCCGTCGCCGTCACCGGCGGTCGGGATGACGTGTTGCGAGTGTGGAACCTGGCCACTGGCCAGCCCGCTGGCAATCCCGTGACCAGCCATACCGGCGCGGTGCTCGGGGCGGCGACAGCGACGGTGGACGGACGCTGCGTCGCTGTCACCGGCAGCGCCGACGAGACGGTGCGGATGTGGGACCCGACGACTGGCCGGCCCGTCGGTGAACCCCTTGTGGGTCACACCGGCTGGGTGTGCGCGGTGGCGACGGCAGTGGTCAACGGCCGACCGGTCGCCGTCACCGGCAGCTGGGACAAGAAGGTGCGGGTGTGGAACCTGATCACCGGCAGACCCCTCGGCAGGCCCCTGGCCGGGCATACCGGCATCGTGCTCGGGGTGGCGACGGCGATGGTCGACGGCCGGCCCGTCGCCGTCACCGGCAGCTTCGATGGCATGCGAATATGGGACCTGACCACCAGGAAGCCGTCCGGCGAACCCCTCGCCCACGTCGGCTCGGTGGATGCGCTGGCGACCGCGTCGCTGGACGGCCGGCCCGTCGCCGTCACCGGCAACGAGGACCATACGGTGCGGATATGGGACTTGACCACCCGGCAGCAGGTCGGTGAACCCCTCACCGGCCACACCGACATGGTTGGTGTGCTCGCGACGACGGTGATCGACAAGCGACCCGTCGCCGTCACCGGCAGCAAGGACAACACGGCGCGGGTGTGGGACTTGACCACCGGCCAGCAGATCGGCGAGCCTCTTGCCGGCCACACCGGCGGAGTACGCTCCGTGACAACGGCGGTGCTCGATGGCCGGCCGGTCGCCGTCACCGGCAGCCGGGACCGTATGGTCCGGGTGTGGGACCTGACCACCGGCGAGCAGGTCACCTCCCGCCTCTGGTCCTTCCCCGAGTCTGTCGGGGCGTTGCTGGTGGTGCCAGGCAGCGGGCTACTGGTCGGTTTCGACAGGGAATTCGCCTTCTTCTCCGCCCCGTTGACCGCGCCCGAGCAGACACCGTAGTGCCGGATCGGGTGGACAGCACGCGTCACCAGGGACAGCAGGAACGTGCCGCCCGCCGGAGAGCCGACCGCACCCGTGGTGCGGTCGCCGTGGGTTGGCTGGGTACAGGGTCGGGGCCTGATCACGGGACACGGGGTACGTGGAAGTACGCAGCTTCGGTCCCGGCGCCCGCCTGAGACGGGTTGGTTGAGGTTGCGCGGAGGTTACCCTTTCGGTCATGTCTGACGATCTTCAAAGCGGTGGCCCATGCCGTGAGGACGCACTGGCGGATGGCTACCATCCGCTCGGCCGTGAATTCTTCGACCGTCATGTTGCCGAGGTCGCACCCGACTTGCTGGGCCGCGTCCTCGTCTGCACGCTGCCCGAGGGAACGATCGCCCTGCGCCTTACCGAAGTCGAGGCGTACAACGGCCGGGACGACCCCGGCTCACATGCCTACCGGGGCCGCACCCCGCGCAATGAGGTCATGTTCGGGCCGCCCGGCCATATCTACGTCTACTTCACCTACGGTATGCACTTCTGCATGAACCTCGTCACCAGCCAGGACGGACACTCCTCGGCCGTGCTACTGCGCGCGGGCGAGGTCCTGGACGGTGTCGAACTTGCCCGCAAGCGTCGCCCCACCGCGCGCCGGGACCATGAACTCGCCCGGGGCCCCGCCAGACTGACCGTGGCCCTCGGCGTCAAGGGGAACTTCAACGGAGCCGATGCCTGCGGAGACGGCATACCCTTCAACGTTCTGACCGGCACACCCGCCGCCACCGCGCTCATCCGCACTGGCCCGCGCACCGGCGTCTCCGGCGCGGGCGCAACCACCCCCTGGCGCTTCTGGATTGACGGCGACCCCACCGTCAGCCCCTACCGCGCCCACGTCCCCAGACGGAAACCGACCGGCCGGCCGACCGGCACCCTACTCCCCAACGAATGACACACCTTTCGCCACCTGGCACATCCAGCGCCGCCTGAACACCCTGTCTGGCCGCGGCCCACTCACCGGCAAGCAGATCCAGCAGGCTTCGCAGTGAAATCCACCTGGCGACCGCCTTCCTCGATCAACTTGCCAAGCGTGGAAGGGCCCTCACCGACTGCACACAAGCTGATGTCGACGCCTGGTACACGGGCGGCTATGTCGCCCGGCACCTCACCCACGCCTCCTGCGGTGGTCAATACGGTCCAAACGCATGCCGAAGGTCGCCGTCCCGCACCCCTCGCCGCGCTGGAGGGCGGGGCGCCAGTGACCGGTTGCCGGCCCATGAGCAACAAGTAGGCGACCTCTCGGACGAATCAACCGGTACGCCCTTGACCTCAAGTCCAGTTGAGTTTCTACGGTCGATCTCGTCGAACCGACTCAGACAACGACAGGGGTTTCGGCCATGAAGTATTCGCACAGTGACACCGACCTGGTCAAGCAGCCCATCGGCTACTGGAGTTGGGCGGCCTATAAGGCCGTCATCGCCAGAACCCGGGCCGCCCTCGCCGGGATCGGCACCACCCAACCGCAATGGTGGGCCCTCGCACAGGTGGCAAGGGCCGACTCCGTCAAGACCCGTGACGAAGTGTCCCGCCTCCTTCGGCACTACCTCGACGTCGGCCCGGAAACCATGGAGTCGGAGATCGACACGATCATCGCCCAGGGCTGGATCACCGAGGATGCCGAGGGACGCCTGGGTATCACGGCTGACGGCAGGGGGTTCTACGACAAGGCCGCGGCCCTTCAGAACGAGCTCTGGGCGGAACGGCACGCGGGTATCTCCGACGAGGAGTACCTGACCACCCTCAAGGTGTTGCAGCGGTTCATCCATAACACGGGCGGGCAAGCTTGGCACCACTAAGGACTGTCCCGTAACCCCTGGCGGGCGCACGACGACACCTACGGCACCTCGCCGCGTTGTCGGAACATCCGCATACATCCAGTATGCGGACGTCCCTACGCCTTGCGATGCACCGCATCCGACGCCGCGCGCTGCTCCACCAGGGGTTACGGGACAGCCCTTAGTGTTACGGCCGGTGTTTTCACGGTGAGTGAGTTCGTGCAGCTCGGGCACGGTAGTGGCTGGTCCGGGCCAGGATCTGGTGGCGGGTGCGCCAGCGGTGCCAGTGCATGGCCGACCAGGTCCGTGCGGCGCGGGCGGGGGCGAGGACGATTCGGTCGTACAGGCGGCGGATCTCATTCACGGTCGGAGCCCGGGTGTCGGCGGCCGCCGGGATATCAGCCGACTCCGGACGGCGACCAGGAAGGCCATGGCGAGCATGCACACGGTTGCGTGCCGCTACCAGGAGCACCGCTTGCGCACCTCGTGCTCGTCCAGCCCCACCTGCCCCTTGGCCACCTGGAACGACTCCTCCACCATCCAGCGCTGCCCGGCGGCCGTCACCAGCGCGGCCAGAGTCGCGCCGGGGCCGGTGGACATGTTCTCGCGCGGCACCTCGCTCAGCAGCCCGCGCACCATCGCCCGCAGGTTCTCCCGCGAGGCTGGACGCGCGAACACATCGTCCACCGAGGCGCACGGCGCTTCCAACTCCCCATCCAGTGACCGGATCTCGAACTCGTGCAGCTCACCCGTCTGCACCACGCCCAGCGTCAACATCAGTCCCACGAATGGAGCAACGAGGCACCCGCCGTCACGTCACGTGAACAACCGGCTGTAGTACTAGTGCCGTGACCGGCAATGTTTGCCCCGTAAGGAGTGTCGTCCAGTGCGTGCGATCGCAAGGCGGCCGGAAGTCCTTGTAGCGGAGCTACCAGGATTTTTGGCCAACGCCGCGAGCGTGCGTGCTGGACGGCGCGACGGGGCAAAGCTTGCCGGGAGGGGCACTAGGGTCCGGACGCGACGGCGGAGGGCACCGGGTGCGGGACAGTGGAGGGCACCGGGTGCGGGACGGTGGAGGTAGGGGCGACGGTGGGGCTGGAATGTCGTGCGGGCGGTGCCGGGCGGAGGCGGTCCGGGCTGTTGGAGGACAGCAGCAGGACGACGGCGGCTGCGGCCGCCGCGGTGGCGGCGACGGCAACGGACAGCACCTGCCGAACCCGGCGTGTGCCCCAGGTACTTCCGGTGGGCGGGCGGGCCGGTGACAGGTCGTGGGCGCTGATGAGCCGCCCGCGCGCTTCAAGCGCAGCACGCAGCCGTTCCTCGAGCGGCGCCCGATTACTCATCGGTCCTCCTCCAAAAGTTTCTCCAGAGTGGCGAGCGCGCGGCTCGCGGTCGACTTAACGGTGCCACGGGACACGCCGAGGGTCTCTGCGATCTGCGCCTCGGTCAGGTCGGACCAGTAACGCAGGACGAGTACCTCGCGCTGGCGTCCGGTGAGCTGCGCCAGCGCGTCGAAGACCTCCCGGTGCTCCTCGGCGAGCAGCAGCAGCTCGTCGACCGACGCCCCCGGGCCCTGGTACGGCGGGGTGTACGCGCGCGCGGTGCGCCGCCGACGCAGCACCGAGCGGGCGGCGTTGACCACCGCGGTGTGGAGGTAGGCATGCGCGTCCTGGAGGTCGTCCAGCCGTTCGCCGTGCCGACGGCAGACGGCGGCGAAGGCATCCTGGACGACGTCCTCGGCGGTGTGCAGGTCGTCCACCAGGAAGGCCGCCAGCCGGACCATGTCGAGCCGCCGGGTCCGGTACAGATCGGCGAGTGTGGGGGAATCTTCCTCGCCGTCCCGGTCGGCCACCGAACGCAGGTGCCGGAATCGTCGGCCGGGGTGCGGCGCGCCCGACGCCGGAGCGGAGGAGGTCGTCCGGGCGCGGCGCAGTAGCCGGGCCCACCAGGGCAGGGCAAGGGTGAGCTGCATTGTCCTCGTTCACATCAGCAGTACGGCGGGGCCGGCTCCGGTCCGGCCCCGCCACACGTATGGTCGGCGGCTCAGCGGCCGGTGTTACCCGGGTAGGGCTTGCCGTTCGCGTCACCCGGGACCGGAATCGGG
>NZ_JBIVON010000007.1:11727-286454 GCF_044754145.1 Streptomyces sp. NPDC093149 | reverse complement strand
GGTCGGTGTCGGCGGAGGCCTGCTTCCCCGAGGTGGAAGGCACGGGCTTCGGGTAGGGCTTGCCGTTCGCGTCACCCGGGACCGGAATCGGGTCGGTGTCGGCGGAGGCCTGCTTCCCCGAGGTGGAAGGCACGGGCTTCGGGTAGGGCTTGCCGTTCGCGTCACCCGGGACCGGAATCGGGTCGGCCGTGGCCGACGTGCCCGACTTGGCCGGGTGCGTGTGGCCGGCGCTGGCAGCCTGAGCGGCGATGCCGCCGCCCATCACCAGGGCGAGACCGGCAGCCGACCCCAGCACCCAGGTGCGCAGGGAACGGTTCGACTTCTTGGCGCGGATGTGCCGCATAGGAAACGACTCCAAAGAGTAGAGACAACGCTGAAGGTCGGGCAGCGCCGGGACTGAAGATCCCGTCCCGGAAACCGCCTTTCACCCCACCAGACGTGCGGCCCCACCCGAGGTTGTCGCGATCCGCGAAAAATTCTGCAGCCTTCGTGGGTCCAGCCGGTGAACGTCCACACGTGGACGGCGGTGATGCCCCGGGGGGGGCCGCCCGCGCTCTGCGCAACCGCTTCACCGACACCTGCGGCGCCCTCGCCCCGCTCGGTTACCCAGCCCTCCACCACCTCGCCGGTCCGCTACGCAAGGCCGCCACCGCCGCCAGCGACACCGGTCTGATGCATCTGTGGCCGCGCACCGACTACCGCCCGGCCCGCGAAAATCCCGTCGCCCGGGGCCTCGCCCGCCTCGCAGCCCACACATGCCCCTCGGTGAACCGCTCCGCAATTCCCAGAAGCGACCATCTGCGCGAGCGTGATCAGCAGCGAGTCGCTGGGACCTGCCGGCCTCCGATCGGTTCTCACCGGGCCCGGCAACGCTCCCACGGCGGCGAGATCGGCGAGGGAGTTGGCCACCACTTGATCGATCCGGGCGTCGAGGCCTCCCGGACCCACCCGTGTGCCGGAGCGGTCGAGCGGGCACTGCCCGGCCAGGTACGCGGTCCGGCCCGCTTCCACCACGGTGATGTGGTGACAGCCGCGCGTGGGGTGCAGCTGGTCCGGATCGATCCGGGTGATCCGCTCGGTCACGCGGGCGATTCCGGCAGCCCGCGCCGCGAGCCGCAGCGGGATTTCGGCGAGCCCGTCGACCGGCCCATACGGGTGGTTTCCGGTGGATGCCCATGTCCTGCCGCCGCTCGGCGGGGACTGCTTGCCACAGTGGCCCCGCACGTCCAGGCGTCGATGTGTCCACGCCACGTTCCGACGTGAACCCCGCGCTCCCGCCCTCCGCCCTCCCGGACTCCGCAGAAAGGTTCCTGCCGTGCCTCGTCTCCCCCTCCTCATCCGCGCGAAGGGCCTCACCGGCCCCAAGCGGCCCAGCGCGCTCAGCACCACCGCCGCCCTGGCCGTGCTGGCCATGGGCACCCCTGTCGCGTACGCCACGCTCGGCGACGAAGCCCCCACCGCCTCGAAGCCGACGGCGGCCATCGCCGCGCGGGGGAAGGCCTACGTCGAGACCCGGCTGTTCTTCGGCACCGAACGCTCCGACGGCGGAGCACGTGTGACGGATCGTCAATTCTTGGCCTTCATCGACGAGGAGGTCACACCGCGCTTCCCGAACGGGGTGACCATCCAGGACGGCCGGGGGCAGTGGCGGGATTCCCACGGCGTGATCGAACGGGAGCGCAGTTACGAACTGACCCTGCTCTACCCGGCGTCCGAAGCACGCCTGCGCGACGCCCAGATCGAGCGGATCCGGAACGCCTACGAGAAGGCTTACGCCCAGGACTCGGTGGCCCGGATCGAGGAACACGCGACCGCCGACTTCTGACATCGCCCGCCGACCTGGCTCCGTCACCCGGCCACCGGGTCGCGGCCGTACGAGCCTCACGCCCGTGCGGCCGATCGAGCCGGCGCCGGTCCGTGCACCCCGCGGCGGTCACCGGGAGGATCACCGGCGCCGCTGCCGCCGTGCCGACACCGCCACCCCCGATACCGGCCGCCCTCAGCCGCCGGAGCGCCGAGCCTCCCGGACCTCCCGGACCGAGTACGGGACAACGCCCGCGAAGTCGTCGATGCCGTACTCCCCCGCCGAGGCCGGCCGCCGAAGCAGTCGGAGCAGTCGGAGCAGTCGGGCACGGTACCGCGGCCGAGGACGGGCCGGGGCCGGGGTCAGCCTCCGCTCAATTCCATGAGCGCGCCCACCGGATCGGTGTCCGGGGCGGCGCGGGGCCACCAGTCGTCCTCGCCCGGCTCGGACTCGTAGCCGTACCACCGGCCGTCGTGTCCGAAGCGGAGCTGCAGAGTGCCACCGGGGTGGGTGAGGTGGTTGCGCCAGGGATGGAAGCGGGGGAAGTCGGCGGCTGCGAGTGCGGGCCGGGCCCGGTCGAAGGGGCCGGCCGGAGGATCCCAGGGGGTTTCGAGGACGGCCAGCCCCTCGGCGCCGCCCTGCCGCCAGGCCGCGACGGCTCGGGCCAGATCGGTGGGTGTGCGGCCGGTGGCGTACGCCAGCTCGCGGTAGAGGGCGCGAGTGGTCGCGGTCAGGCCTGCGGTGGGTCGGGACGCGGCCAGGCGTACCGCGTCCTGCCAGGGGCTGAGGCCGGCGAGCGGGTCGAGGCCGCTGACGAGGAGCGTGTGCGCACGGACGGCCGCCTCCGTGGCCAGGTGGTCCAGGGCGAGCGGGTCACGGGCGCCGGGCAGACTCGGGTACGAGGGCGGCTGCCCGGGATGCGGCAGGGGTGGGAGCGGGGCGGGGAGCGGCGGGACATACCGGTCGGCGAGGGCCTCGTGAGCCGGCACGGAGGGGATGGCGGGGGCCGAGGGACGTTCCCGGGCGGAGTGTGCGGCGTTGCGACGGCCCAGGTCTTCGAGGAGCTCGCGCTCGCCCCGGCCGCGCAGCAGCAGAAGGACGAACGGATCGGTGTCCAGGAGTCTGGCCATCTGGTAGCAGAGGGCCGCCACGTGTTTGCAGGGCCAGCCGTGGTCGGGGCAGGAACATCCGGGGTCGAGGTCGCCCGCGGCGGGCAGCAGTGCGACACCGGCCTCGGCCGCCGTGTCGACGAGCGAGTGCGGCATCTCCTTGCCGAGCAACGCAGCGAGGTGACCGGGACGGGCGGCGACCGCGTCCAGGAATGTCTCCCAGTCGGCGTCGGCGAGCGGCCGCAGACGCAGTTCGGCGCGGTAGGGGCGGGGGCGGCTGCCGTGGACGTAGGCGACGACCCGTCCGGGGGTGACCGTGATCGCGGCGACCTTGCCGCTGTCGGCGTACGTACGACCGCGGGAGAGCCGTCCCTCGTCCATCGACAGGGACTCCAGGGCGGCCACCCAGGCGCGGCCCCACCAGCTGTCCGCGAAGGGTTCGTCGCCGCCGGAGGTACGGGGCGGCACGGCCTCGAAGGTGCGCCGCAGATCGTCGGGGCCGGGGCGTTGCCGGGCGACCGGCCGGGACTGGGAACGGTCGTGCGCGAGGGACCGGGGGCGGGGGCTCATGACGGCCTCCGGAGCGAGACGAGATCGGCCAGGTCACGGTCGCTGAGCTCGGTCAGCGCGGTCTCCCCGGTGCCGAGGACCGCGTCGGCCAGGACCCGCTTGGACCGCAACAGCTCGTCGATCCGGTCCTCGACCGTGCCTTCCGCGATCAGCCGGTGCACCTGCACGGGTTGCGTCTGGCCGATGCGGTACGCCCGGTCCGTGGCCTGTTCCTCGACGGCCGGGTTCCACCAGCGGTCGTAGTGGATGACGTGGGCGGCTCTGGTGAGATTCAGTCCGGTGCCCGCCGCTTTGAGGGAGAGCAGGAAGACCGGGACCTCGCCGGACTGGAATCGGTCCACCATCCGTTCACGTTCGGTCACCGGCGTGCCGCCGTGCAGGAGCTGGGAGGGTATGGCGCGCGAGGCGAGGTGGGCGGAGAGCAGCCGGGCCATCGTCACGTACTGGGTGAAGATGAGGACCGAGCCGTCCTCGGCGAGGATCGTGTCCAGGAGTTCGTCGAGCAGGGCGAGCTTTCCCGAACGGCCGTCGAGCCGGGTCGGCTCCTCCTTCAGGTACTGCGCGGGGTGGTTGCAGATCTGCTTCAGCGAGGCCAGCAGCTTCATGATCAGACCGCGTCGGGCGATGCCTTCCGAGGCTTCGATGAACGCCATCGTCTCGCGGACCGCCGCCTCGTAGAGGGTGGCCTGCTCGCGCGTCAGGAAGACGGGGTGGTCGGTCTCTGTCTTCGGCGGCAGTTCGGGGGCGATACCCGGGTCGGACTTCTTGCGGCGCAGGAGGAAGGGCCGGACCAGCCGGGAGAGCCGTTCGACCGCTTCGTCGTTGGCGAGGCCGGCAGCCGTCCCGGTGCTCTCGACGATGCGGGCGTGGCGGGCCCGGAACGCCTTGAGAGGGCCCAGCAGTCCGGGGGTGGTCCAGTCCAGCAGGGCCCACAGTTCGGAGAGGTTGTTCTCCACGGGGGTGCCGGTGAGAGCGATTCTGGCCGGGGCCGGGATGGTGCGCAGCGCCTTCGCCGTGGAGGAATGCGGGTTCTTCACGTGCTGGGCCTCGTCGGCGACGATCAGCCCCCAGGTGTGGTCGGCGAGTTGCGCCGCGCTCGAACGCATCGTGCCGTACGTGGTGAGGACGAAGCCGCCGTCGGGTTCGGCGAGGGTGCGGTCGGCGCCGTGGAAGCGGCGCACCGGGACGCCGGGGGCGAAGCGGTTGATCTCCCGGTGCCAGTTGCCCAGGAGGGAGGCGGGGCAGATCACCAGGGTGGGCGCGGGGTGGGCGCGGTGCAGATGGAGCGCGATGAGGGTGATCGTCTTGCCCAGGCCCATGTCGTCGGCGAGGCAGCCGCCGAGACCGAGTGAGGTCATCCGGTCCAGCCAGGCGAGGCCGCGCAGCTGGTAGTCGCGGAGCGTGGCGTCGAGTCCGGGCGGCGGGGCGATGGTGGTGTCGTCGGCGGTGATGCGGGCCCGGAGCGCGGCCAGTGCCCCGACGGGCACCGCGTCGACCTGTTCGCCGTCGACCTCGGCGCTGCCGGTCAGCGCGACGGCGAGGGCGTCCACCGGATCGAGCAGGCCCAGCTCCCGCTTGCGTGCCTTGCGTACGAGCGCGGGGTCGACGACGACCCACTGGTCCCGCAGTCGCACCACCGGCCGGTGGGCCTCCGCGAGCACATCCATCTCCGCCTCGGTGAGCTGCTCGTCGCCCAGTGAGAGCTGCCAGTTGAAGGAGAAGAGCTGCTCGGCGTCGAAGAACGAGGTGCCGTCGGTGGCCGAGCCCGGAGCGGACCGCACGACGGCTGCGGCGGTGAGGGAACGGGCCAGCTCCCTGGGCCAGTGGACGTCGACCCCGGCCGCCGCCAGCCGGGCTCCGGCATCGCTCAGCAGCTCGTACAGCTCGTCCTCTTCGAGTGCGAGGACATCGGGCACCGGCTGGTCGAGCAATCGCTCCAGCGGTGCCCAGACACGGGCGGCGCGGCGCAACGCGAGCACGGCATCGATCCTGGCGCGCGGGCCGAACGGCTCTCCCGCCCCGCCGTTCCACAGCGCGGCGGCGTCGACGACATAGGTCGGGTCGGCCAGGCTGTGCACCTGGGTGACGGCCGCGGCGGCGTGCCGCGCCGCGCCGCGACGGGCGTCCGCGGCCGCCCGGCCTGTGTCGGCTCCGGTGTCGGTGTCGTCGGACTCGTCGGGGCTGTCGTACGTATCGGCCGTGTCGAAGAGTTCGTAGGCCGAGAGGTCGAGGCGCAGCGAGATCCGTACGCCCGCGTCGAGCCCGGCCGCGACCTCGACGGCCCAGTCCCGGGCCTGTGGCAGATGCTGGGCCGCACGGGCCGCGAAGGGCGCCCCCATCGCGTACGCCGCCGCGGGTGTACGGGGCAGGGTGTCGGCGACCGCGTCGAGGAACGCCCCGATCAGCCACTCCGGCTCCGGGACCTGGAGCGGTGTGCGGCCCGGCAGCGGGACCGCGTACCCCTCGGCGGGCAGGGCGGCGGCGATCGCCCGGAGGTGGGCGATGTCCTCGGCGTCGCGCGGTCCGGCCCGCCAGGCGTCGTGGTCCTCGCCCGTCAGGCCGGGGAGCAGCCTGCCGCGCGCCACCAGGTTGAGCGCCTGGAGCGCGGCGGCGCCCCAGGCGCGGCTGGCGGGGTGGGCGGACCGCTGATGCCGGGCGCGGACCAGCAGTGGCAGGGCATCGGTCACGGCCATCAGGACGGCGGGCACCGCACACCGGCGGATGGCGTTCTCCCGGCCGTGTCCGCGGACGACGGTGATCTCCCGCGCGACCGCGTCGGGTACGGATCCCTCGGGATCCGCGGCGTTCCCGGAGAAGTCACCGGGCTCCGGGAGCGGGCCGCCGTCGGGATCCCAGAAGGCGACGCGTCCGTCTCTCGGCAGCGACGCGGGAAGGAAGACGGCCGCGCAGCTCAGGAGGCGGACGGCCGACGCGTCCGACTGCTGTTGTGCCGTGGTCATCGGTCCCCTCCCCTCCGGCCCTGATCCTCTTGATCGTCTGGATCCTCATGACTCCTGCGAGTCTAGGCGGGGGGTCTGACAACCAGTGGGGCACCTGCGTTCCAGCACGTCAGAGGCGATATGAGAGAGGCCTGCCGGTCCAGGGAGCGGACCGGGTCGGCCCGGAGAACGGACCTTCCCGACGGGAAACGCCGACGCCCTTCGAGGGCTCGGCGCGCCTCGTCGGTCAGTGCCTGGCGAGCGGCTTGGAGCGGGAGGGCGGCGCGGGCGTGGCGGCCGGGGTCACGCCGGGCATGGACGCCGGCGAGGGCGCCGGAGTCGTCGACGGAGACGGCTGAGGCCGACGGGGCTGGGGCCGCGGACGCGGCTGCGTCTGGACCGGACGCTGCGGCTGCACGGGCGGCTGCACGGCCTGCTGCGGCTGCGTCGCCGGCTGCTGCGCGGGCTGCTGCGCCCTCTCCAGGAAGCGGAGCAACTCCACCGGGAACGGCAGCACCAGCGTGGAGTTCTTCTCGGCAGCGACCGCCACCACCGTCTGCAGCAGGCGCAACTGGAGCGCGGCCGGCTGGGAGGACATCTCCTTCGCCGCCTCGGCGAGTTTCTTCGACGCCTGGAGCTCGGCGTCCGCGTTGATGACACGGGCCCGCCGCTCACGGTCGGCCTCCGCCTGCCGGGCCATGGAGCGCTTCATCGTCTCCGGCAGCGAGACGTCCTTGATCTCCACCCGGTCGATCTGCACGCCCCAGCCGACCGCCGGACTGTCGATCATCAGTTCAAGGCCCTGATTCAGCTTCTCGCGGTTGGACAGCAGGTCGTCCAGATCGCTCTTGCCGATGATCGACCGCAGTGAGGTCTGCGCCATCTGCGAGACCGCGAACCGGTAGTCCTCCACCTGGATCACCGCACTCGCCGCGTCGACCACCTTGAAGTAGATGACCGCGTCCACCCGCACCGTCACGTTGTCCCGCGTGATCCCGTCCTGCGCGGGCACCGGCATCGTCACGATCTGCATATTGACCTTGCGCAGCCGCTCGACACCGGGGAGGACCATGGTGAAGCCGGGCCCTCGCACGCCCTCACGGAGCCTGCCGAGCCTCAGCACGACGCCCCGCTCGTACTGCTTGACGATCTTGGCTGCGGCCATCAGGTACAGCGCACCTGCCGAAGCCCCCGCCACTGCCGCGATTACAAGCTCCTGGACCATGACGGCCCCCTGAACGCCGGGAACACCTGAATACAGGAATCAATCAGTTGCTATTACCACGGTATGCCCACTATCAACCGATATGAACATCGTCTGGGAGCCTCCGGCCCCGGCTGTCGCCCGCCCGGCCGTGCACCGGATGCCGGGGGTCCCGGGAGCGGGCAGGGTGACCAGCGTCAGCACGTTCTCACGCGGCGTACGCGGTGCGTGGTCCGCGGCGGGCTGACGGACGAGCCGGACGAGACAGACGAGGACCTGCCATGCCCGTGATCGACCACCGGCGCCGCCGCCTCGGCATCGCAGCCGCGACCGCGCTCCTGACCCTCACCGTCGCAGGCTGTTCCGGCCTCGGCCGGACCGCGGTCGGGCCGGTCACCTACACCACCGAGCGGGACGCCGTGATCACGGTGAACAGCCCCTCGGTGAAGGGCTGCCACCGGCTCGCTCCCTCGGGCGCCAGGGAAGTGATCAACGGCACCCTGATCGACATCATCCTGTACCGCACGCCCAACTGCACCGGGCCGGGTACGACATACCTCGCGACCACATTCACCGACGTCAACGGGACCGGCGCCCTGCCGTGGCGCAGCTTCAGCACGGTCCACTGACCCACGGCGCACGGAGCCCGGACGCGGGCCACGCGCTATGCGTGTCTCCGGATGAGCGCGAACAGATCCGCCGTACGGTCCCGGCGCTCCCTGGCGATCAGCACGAGCAGCACGATGAGCAGGGCCGGCATGATCGCGTTCACCCGGTCGAGGAGTGTCAGCTGGACGATGGAGGCGCCCGCCATCAGTCCGCAGAAGGCCATGGCCGCCACTCCGGCCAGAACCGGGATCAACAGGGCGACGGCTCCCGCCATCTCCAGCCCTCCGATGATGTACATCGCCGCCTGGTTCCAGCCCATCCGGTCGAAGGACTCGATCGCCGTCTCATGGGCGATCAGCTTGGCGAACGCGCTGAAGCCGAAGAACAGGGCGAGTACGACGCGTGCGACGGTCAGTGCCGCGGCCCCGCCGCCCCGGCCCCCGGCCCGGGTGTCGGCGGGGGCGCCAAGGGTGGCAGCAGGGTTGTGGTGGGCCGCTGTGGACTCGGTCATCCGGGTCTCCTCGGGAAGCTTCGCAGTGTGTCGCTTACGAAGAGGTAGACCCGTCCGCGGTCCGGAACTCATCGCTTCCCGGCCCTCGGACGTACCGCGCTCCGCGGCCGCTTCGGCACGGTCGCGCCCCCCGCCCTCGCATCCTCGGGACTGCGGTCGACGGCAGCCGCCTCCACCCTGAGGATGCTGACGGGGCGACGAACGGACGGGGCGTCAGCACCGTTCGCGCCGACGTACCGCGCCCGCCCGCTCAGCCCGTCCGCCACGTCGGCGGACCGTCGGCGCGCGGGACGCGGGGCACTCGTCAGTACGCCGGATAGCGGTCCGCCGGCCACGCGACCGCGTGCTCGAACTCCAGGCACAGATCGTCGGCCACCTCGGTGATCACCGCTCGTCCTTCGGTCGCCACCAGCCAGGACGGCGGAAGGTGCACGTCCCCGTGACGGGCTCCGAGCAGATTGCCGCAGATCGCGCCCGTGGAGTCGCTGTCGCCCGAGTGGTTGACCGAGAGCAGCAGCGACTGGGCCACCTGGTCGGCGGTCGGCAGCACCAGGGCGCAGTACACGGCGATCGCGAGCGCCTCCTCCGCGACCCAGCCCGCGCCCAGCGTCTCCACCTTCTCGGCGGTCGGTTCGCCCTCGGCGGCCAGGTCGACGGCCGCGCGCAGAGCCGCCGTCGTCTCCTCGTGTCCCGGATGACGGCCCAACAGCTCCATGGCCCGCAGGACCGCGCCCGCCATCGAGTCCCCCTCCAGAAGATGGGTGACGATCGCGGCGAACGCCCCTGCCGCGTACGCACCGGTCGGGTGACCGTGCGTGATCTGCGCGCACCAGTGGGCGAGCCGGAAGCCCCTCCGGGCGTCCCCACCGACCAGCCCGAAGGGGGCGGACCGCATCACCGTGCCGCAGCCCTTGGACCCCGTGTTCACGGGACCGGGCGTACCGAGCGTTTCCGTGGGTTCCGGCACATGGCCGGCCGCGAGCCCGGTCAGACAGGCATTCCCGGGAGCCCGTCGCGCGTAGAGCCAGGCCTCCTGCCTCAGCCAGCCGGTCCGCACCGGGTTGTCGCCGCCGCGGGCCGGCGGAGCCGGGTGGTACTGGGTGTCGAGCCAGCGCAGATAGGCGTTCCGCACGACGCCGATCTCGGCGCCGCCCATCCCCTTCGACATCGCCCGGGAATGGGCCCTGATCAGCCCCTCGGCCGTGAACAGGGTCATCTGCGTATCGTCCGTGACACGTCCGACGACCCCTTCGTCGTCCGCGAGAAGCCCCTGCACACCCTGTTCACCGTGCGCGCGGCGGATACCGGCGAGCGAAAGGAACTCCACCGGATTTCCCAGGGCGTCCCCGATCGCCCCGCCCAGCAGACAGCCACGGACCCTCGCCCTGCGGCCGTTGCGGTCCCCCCACGATGTGCTGTTCACGCACGATCCCCTCGATCGAAATCCGACGTCGGCATCCCCGAAAAGGCCATCGCGGGTCCATTCTGGGTAGGAGAGGCGATCGCCATGCGTACCGGCAATGAACCGATGACTGCCCGCAGTCCTCTGCGGCTGCGGCTCTGCCTGAGTCTATGGGGGCTGGTCTGGGCCGTCTTCGGCCTGGCGGCCTTCACGCTGACCGGCCGGCCGGGCTGGGCCGCCGCCTGCGGGCTGCTGCTCCTGCTCGTCCTGGTGGACATCGCGGTGATCGTCCACCACATCCACCAGGGACCGCACTATCAGCCGGGACGCAACATCCCGCCCTACGAACCCGATCACGGCGGGCACGGCCGGTACGGGCACTGAAGGATGCCGGGCACGGACGCGTACCCGGCGGGCCTCGGCCGGTCGGCGCGGAGGGGTCAGTCCTCCGTACGGAAGCGGGCCGCCTTCAGATACTCGGGGTTCGGATCGAGCGCGGCGGCCAGCCGGAAGTGCCGCGCGGCCCGGTCGGAGCGGCCGGAGCGCTCGAAGGTGCGGGCGAGCGCGAAGTGCGCGAAGGCGTTGTCCGGCTCGCGCTCCAGGACGAGTTCGAATTCGAGTTCGGCAGGACGCAGTTGGGCGGCGGCGAAGAAGGCTCGGGCCCGCAGCAGACGGGCCGCGGTGTTCTCCGGATGGACCGCGATCACCGAGTCCAGGAGCTTCACCGCGCCCCGGGGGTCGCGGGCCGCCAGCAGGTGTTCGGCCGCGCGGAAGTCGATGACATCTGTTTCCGGGGTCCTCTCGGGCACGATCGCATCCTTCCCTTCAGTATCGGATCCCCAACGTCCGACCGGCTTCCACTATTCCGGTGGAGAGCGGTCCGACACGGACCGGACCGGCTCGGGGATCAGCCGGCCGCGGCCCGTTGTGTCAGCTCCGACCAGACCTTGCGGACCTGCGGCTCCAGCGCTTCCAGCGACCCGTCGTTGTCGATGATCAGATCGGCCACGGCTCGCCGCTCCTCCCGGGTGACCTGTGCCGCCATCCGGGCGCGAGCCTCGGGCTCGGTCATGCCGCGCAGCCGTACGAGCCGGTCGAGCTGGGTCTGCGGCCCGGCGTCCACGACGACGACCAGGTCGTAGAGCGGCGCGAGGCCGTTCTCGGCGAGGAGGGGGACGTCGTGGACGACGACCGAGTCGGGGCCCGCGGCCCGCTCCAGTTCGGCGGAGCGGGCGCCGACCAGCGGGTGGACGATCGCGTTGAGGGTGGCGAGCCGGTCGGCGTCGGAGAAGACGATCGAGCCGAGCTTCGGCCGGTCCAGGGTGCCGTCGGCGGTCAGGATGCCTTCGCCGAACGCGTCGACGACGGCGGCGAGTCCGGGCGTCCCCGGCTCGACGACCTCCCGGGCGATCCGATCCGCGTCGATCAGCACCGCTCCGTATCCGACGAGCAGCCGCGACACTTCACTCTTGCCGGCGCCGATCCCACCGGTCAGGCCCACTTTCAGCATGCCGGGAAGCCTAGTACGAAGGGCGGACCGGGGCGGCCGGTCCGATGTCCTGCCCACGCTCCACGAGGAACCGTCGGCCGGTCAGGCGTCTCCCTCACGCTCCGCGAGGAACCGCTCGAATTCGCGGCCGATCTCGTCGGCGGACGGCAGTTCGACCGGCTCCGCGACCAGATTGCCCCGGGTCTCGGAGCCCGCGACCGCGTCGTACTGGTGCTCAAGGCCCTCGACGAGCGCGACGAGCTCCTCGTCACCCTGGTCGATCTGCCGGTCGATCTCGGTCTGGGTCCGGTGGGCCTCCGTGCGCAGCGCGTGGGCGACGGCCGGCAGGACCAGGCCGGTGGCGGCCGTGATCGACTCCAGGGCGGTGAGCGCCGCGTCCGGATAGGCGGAGCGGGCGACGTAGTGCGGCACGTGGGCGGCGACGCCCAGGACGTCGTGCCCGGCCTCCATCAGCCGGTACTCCACCAGGGACTCGGCCGAGCCGGGCACCTGCGCCTCGTCGAACGGGCTGCGGTGGCCGGGCACGAGGTCCGTGCGGTTGCCGTGCGGGGTCACGCCGACGGGACGGGTGTGCGGGACGCCCATCGGGATGCCGTGGAAATTCACCGCCAGGCGGACACCGAGGCGCTCGACGATCTGCTCGACGGCGGCGGCGAAGCGCTCCCACTCCACATCGGGCTCGGGCCCGGAAAGCAGCAGGAAGGGCGCGCCGGTGGCGTCCTGGACGACCCGGACGTCGAGCGTCGGGGTCTCGTAGGCCGCCCAGCGGTCGCGCCGGAAGGTCAGCAGCGGGCGCCGCGCGCGGTAGTCGACGAGCCGGTCGTGGTCGAAGCTGGCGACGACCTGGTGCGGCAGCGTTTCGAGCAGTCCGTCGACGATCTGCTCGCCCGTCTCACCCGCGTCGATGTATCCGTCGAAGTGGTAGAGCATGACCAG
The DNA here is from genome assembly GCF_044754145.1 of Streptomyces sp. NPDC093149. Classification (NCBI taxonomy): domain Bacteria; kingdom Bacillati; phylum Actinomycetota; class Actinomycetes; order Kitasatosporales; family Streptomycetaceae; genus Streptomyces; species Streptomyces sp. NPDC093149. The sequence goes on along the minus strand of NZ_JBIVON010000007.1, from coordinate 273,860 downwards.
GCCGGCCGACTCCTGGGCGAGCGCCATGTCGACGACGGCCAGCCCCTTCGGCTCCCATTCGTACAAACTCTGCGGATCAGGCACGGTTACCGCTCCTCCTCGTGTTCCTAGTGCTGTGGCCGGAAAGGTTCACCGGCTCGCGGCGCCCGGTACGGCATCTCGCCGCGTTGTCGCATCACCCGAGTGCGGCCGGCACGAGGGCGATCCTCCGCCTTGCGACGCACCGCACCGGACGCCGCGAGCCTCCCGGCAAACCTTTCCGGCCACAGCACTAGAGCAGAACGTCCGACAGGGCACGGGCATTCCCGGACCGTGCCCCGTCACCCGGCGGTTCATGCCGGAACCTTTGTGAGAACACGGGCGTGGAGCGCCGTCACCTCTTCCGCGCAGAGGTGAACGTGCCGTGCCGCCAGGCGCCCGTGGGGCCGAGGTGGTCACTCGCGAAGGGGACGTGCCCGGCGGCACGGTGGCGCACCGGTGCCCCCGCCCCTGTCTTCGCTTCGAAGACAGGGAAGTTGACATTCACATCGGTGAACACCGCGATGGGAACGCCGCGTTCGCAACAGCGGAAGGGCGGGTTCACTGTCGGCCGCCCGAGCGGTGGGGGGGGGCGAGGCCGAGGGCTTTGTCGTCGCGAACATCGCGCCTGCGGCACCGATGAAGCCGGTGTCGCACGGAAGCAAGCGCACGATGACTCGCACTTGGCATCCCGGGCGAGTTACGCGAAGCATGCGTCACGCCCCCGCTCGCCTTCGGCCGTTGAGGTTGCCGAGATCCCGACCAGAACCTGTTACGAACCATCAGTTATTTGTGCATTGCGCTGTTTTCCCCTCTTCGCCCCGTCCGATGCCCCACGAACAATGGTCCATACCTTGACACGCCCACACCCCATCCCTACCGTCACTGGGCAGCACGTTCAGACACTCGCCCCACATTCATGTACGAGAACGTCTTGAACTCCTTCGACGGAAGGCACCCCCATGCGCATCCGTACGTCGCTCCCCGCCCTGCTGGCCGCCGCGCTCGCCACCGGCGGTCTCGCCCTCGCCTCCGCCACCGACGCGGACGCGGCGGCCGTCATCAATGTGAGCACCACGGCCCAGCTGAAGTCCGCCCTCGCCGCCGCGTCCCCCGGCGACACGATCCGGCTCGCCGATGGCACGTACACCGGCAACTTCAAGGCGACCGTCCCCGGCACCGCCTCCGCCCGGATCACCCTCACCGGTTCCGCCGGAGCCGTCCTCACCGCCGGCGGCGGCTACGGACTGCACCTCAACGGCGCCTCCTACTGGACCGTCCAAGGCATCACGATCACCGGCGGCCAGAAGGGCATCATGGCCGACACCGCCACCGGAGTCGTGATCGACTCGGTGACCGTGCACGACCTGGACATGGAGGGCGTCCATTTCCGCAAGTCCAGCAAGAACGGCGTCATCAAGAACTCACGGATCCACGACACCGGGCACGACGGCCGCGGCATGGGCGAGGGCGTCTACGTCGGCACGGCGGGCGACCTCTCCGACAAGAGCGACCAGGTCCAGATCCTCAACAACACGATCGGGCCGGGGGTCGGCGGCGAGAACGTCGACATCAAGGAAGGCACCACCGGAGCGAGGATCATCGGCAACACCTTCGACGGCAGCGGGCTGACCGGCGCCAACTACGACGACTCCTGGGTCGACGTGAAGGGCAACAACGTCCTGGTCGAAGGCAACAAGGGGACCCGTACGACCAACAACGGCTACGAGACCCACACCCAGCAGGGCGGCTGGGGCTGCGGCACCGTCTTCCGCAACAACACCTCGGACCTGTCCGGCGCCAAGGGCGACAAGCAGATCGCGTTCAACGTCACCAACTACAGCACGAGCTGCCCGACCACCGTCTACAGCAGCAACACGGTGACCGGCGGCAAGGGCTTGACCAACATCACCGTCACGCCGTAACGACTCGCGCGGACGGCCACGGACACGAGTGAGGCCCGCTCCCCGAGGGGAACGGGCCTCACCTTTCAGCTACGGCGATCAATCACCGGCCGGAGGGGCAGAGCGTCAGCTCTGGCCGCCCGCCAGCTTCTCGCGCAGGGCAGCCAGGGCCTCGTCCGACGCCAGGGCGCCGGAGTTGTCCGCGGACTCCGAGGAGTACGAGCCGCCACCGCTGCCGCCGGAGGCAGCCGGGGCGCCACCGGCCGGGGCGGCAGCGCCCTCGGCAGCAGCGGCCTCGTCGGCCTCGCGGGACTTGATGACCTGGGCCTGGTGCTGCTCGAAGCGCTGCTGCGCCTCGGCGTACTGCGTCTCCCACGCCTCGCGCTGGGTCTCGTAGCCCTCGAGCCAGTCGTTGGTCTCGGGGTCGAAGCCCTCGGGGTAGATGTAGTTGCCCTGGTCGTCGTAGGACGCGGCCATGCCGTACAGGGTCGGGTCGAACTCGACCGACGCCGGGTCGGCACCGAAGGACTCGTTGGCCTGCTTCAGCGAGAGGCTGATGCGGCGACGCTCCAGGTCGATGTCGATGACCTTGACGAAGATCTCGTCGTTGACCTGGACGACCTGCTCCGGGATCTCCACGTGGCGCTCGGCCAGCTCGGAGATGTGGACCAGACCCTCGATGCCCTCGTCGACGCGCACGAACGCACCGAACGGAACGAGCTTGGTGACCTTACCGGGAACGACCTGCCCGATCTGGTGCGTACGGGCGAACTGCTGCCACGGGTCTTCCTGCGTCGCCTTGAGCGACAGCGAGACGCGCTCGCGGTCCATGTCGACGTCGAGAACCTCGACGGTGACCTCCTGGCCGACCTCGACAACCTCGGAGGGGTGGTCGATGTGCTTCCAGGACAGCTCGGAGACGTGCACGAGACCGTCGACGCCGCCGAGGTCCACGAACGCACCGAAGTTGACGATCGAGGAGACGACGCCGGAGCGGACCTGGCCCTTCTGCAGGGTCGTGAGGAACGTCTGGCGAACCTCGCTCTGGGTCTGCTCCAGCCAGGCACGGCGGGACAGGACCACGTTGTTGCGGTTCTTGTCCAGCTCGATGATCTTGGCCTCGAGCTCCTTGCCCACGTAGGGCTGGAGGTCGCGGACGCGGCGCATCTCGACGAGGGAGGCCGGCAGGAAGCCACGGAGGCCGATGTCGAGGATGAGACCACCCTTGACGACCTCGATGACGGTACCGGTGACGATGCCGTCCTCTTCCTTGATCTTCTCGATCGTGCCCCAGGCACGCTCGTACTGAGCGCGCTTCTTGGACAGGATGAGGCGGCCTTCCTTGTCCTCCTTCTGGAGAACCAGGGCCTCGATCTCGTCGCCGACCTTGACGACCTCGTTGGGGTCGACGTCGTGCTTGATCGAAAGCTCGCGGGACGGGATGACGCCTTCGGTCTTGTAACCGATGTCGAGCAGGACCTCGTCCCGGTCGACCTTCACGATGACGCCGTCGACGATGTCGCCGTCGTTGAAGTACTTGATCGTCTCGTCGATCGCGGCGAGGAAGGCTTCCTCGTTACCGATGTCGTTGACCGCTACCTGCGGGGTGGTGGCGGTGGTCTCGGTGCTGCTCGTCATGTGGGAAAGGGCTCCGGTACGGACAGAGAGTCGTAGGTACTGCTACGCCGGGAGCCCGTATCGCCTCCGCTGAAGCCGGACAGCCCGGGAAGCACCGCACCCGCCGAACGGGAGGCACCTCGTGAACCGAGGGGACATGCAACAGACGCGAGCGCGGCCTGCTAGGTCTGAGGCGCGCAGGCTCGCAGCGCAACTTGTAGCATACGGGGGCAGCCGGGCACGGTCAATGCGCGAAGGCGCACACCCGGGGCGCAACAGCCCATATCCGGCACAATTCGTGTTCCCCGAGGCCACATCGGCCCCAGGAGATAATCCGTGGGTACGGAGCCGTACGGACAGCTGCCCCTGGGTACATACCGCGTGCGGCGGGGTGAAGGCAAACTACAACGACGGGCACGATGAGCCAAGAGATCTACGCGGCCGAACCCGAAGCGACTCGCCGCGACGCCTCGGAAACCGAGAGCACCCGGGCCAGTCGCGGCTGGTGGGACCGGAACGCCGACGAGTACCAGAGCGACCACGGCGCCTTCCTCGGCGACGACCGTTTCATCTGGGGGCCGGAGGGGCTCGACGAGGCCGAGGCCGGTCTGCTCGGCCCCGCCGAGTCGCTGAGGGGCCTGGACGTCCTGGAGATCGGCGCGGGCGCGGCGCAGTGCTCGCGCTGGCTCGCCGCCAGGGGAGCCCGTCCGGTGGCCCTCGACCTCTCGCACCGGCAGCTGCAGCACGCGCTGCGGATCGGCGGTGGGCTCCCCCTGGTGGAGGCGGACGCCGGCGTGCTGCCCTTCCGGGACGGCTCCTTCGACGTGGCGTGCTCCGCATACGGCGCTGTGCCCTTCGTCGCCTCCCCGGTGCAGGTGTTCCGCGAGGTGCACCGGGTGCTGCGCCCCGGGGGCCGCTGGGTCTTCTCGGTGACGCATCCGATCCGCTGGGCGTTCCCGGACGAGCCCGGACCCGAGGGGCTCTCGGTCGCGGCGTCGTACTTCGACCGCACCCCCTACGTCGAGCAGGACGAACAGGGCAACGCCGTGTACGTCGAGCACCACCGGACGCTGGGCGACCGGGTGCGGGACGTGGTGGCCGGCGGTTTCCGCCTGGTCGATCTGGTCGAGCCGGAATGGCCCGCCTGGAACCACCAGGAGTGGGGCGGCTGGTCCCCGCTGCGCGGGAACCTGATCCCGGGCACGGCGATCTTCGTCTGCGAACGGGACTGACACGGAGATCCTGGGCCACGGGGGTCCTGGGCCCGGTCCCGGGGTGAGGGAGCCCCGGTTCCTCGTACGAGACTGGGGGCGTGATCCGTACCGACGCCCTGGACCAGTTGCCCGTACGCACGGCTGTGCCCGCCCTGGAGCGGGCGCTCGACGACCGCGGTGTCGCGGTGCTCTGCGCGCCGCCCGGCACCGGCAAGACGACCCTCGTACCGCTGGTCCTGGCCGGTCTGACCGGCGGCGGGCCGGTGCGCCGGGTGGTGGTCGCCGAGCCGCGGCGGATCGCGGCGCGGGCGGCGGCGCGGCGGATGGCGTGGCTCATCGGGGAGCGGGCCGGCGGGCGGGTGGGGTTCACGGTCCGCGGAGAGCGGGTGGTGGGGCGCGACACCGTGGTGGAGGTGGTGACCACCGGGGTGCTGCTTCAGCGGCTGCAGCGCGACCAGGAGCTGGCCGGGGTCGACGCGGTGATCATCGACGAGTGCCATGAGCGGCACCTGGACGCGGACACGGTCGCCGCGTTCCTTCTCGACGTGCGGGCGGCGATCCGGCCCGACCTGCGGCTGGTGGCCGCGTCGGCGACGACGGACGCCGCGGGCTGGGCGCGGCTGCTGGGTGATGCCCCCGTGGTGGAGGCACGGGGTGTCTCGCATCCGGTGGAGGTGGTCTGGGCACCGCCCGCCACCCCGGTGAGGCCGCCGCACGGGATGAGGGTCGATCCGGCGCTGCTGACGCATGTCGCGGCCACGGTGCGCCGGGCACTCGCCGAGCGGGACGGCGATGTGCTGTGCTTCCTGCCCGGTGTCGGCGAGATCGGGCGGGTGGCGGGGCAGCTTGCGGGGGTGGGGGCCGAGGTGCTCCAGGTGCACGGGCGGGCTCCGGCCGCGGTGCAGGACGCTGTGCTGGCCGGGTCGTCCGGGAGCCGGCGGGTGGTGCTGGCGACCTCGGTGGCGGAGTCGTCCCTGACGGTGCCCGGGGTGCGGATCGTCGTCGACTCGGGGCTGGCCAGGGAGCCGCGCACCGATCACGCGCGGGGGCTGAGCGCGCTGACGACGGTGCGGGCGTCGCAGGCGGCGGGGAGGCAGCGGGCGGGCCGGGCCGGGCGTGAGGCGCCGGGGGCGGTGTACCGGTGCTGGGAGCAGGCGGAGGACGGGCGGCTCGCGCGGTTCCCGTCCCCGGAGATCGAAGTCGCGGATCTGGCGGCTTTCGCGTTGCAGGCGGCGTGCTGGGGCGATCCGGACGCGTCGGGGCTGGCACTGCTCGATCCGCCGCCCGCGGGCGCGATGGGCGCGGCGCGCGAGGTGCTGAGGGCGGTCGGCGCGGTGGACGCGGACGGCCGGGTCACCGACCGGGGCGTACGGATGTCCCGGCTGGGTCTGCATCCGCGGCTGGCGCGGGCGCTGCTGGACGGCGCCGTCGAGGTGGGCGGGCGGCGGGCGGCCGAGGTGGTGGCGCTGCTGAGCGAGGAGCCGCCGCGGGAGTACGGGGACGATCTGGCGGCCGCGCTGCGGACCGCCCGGCGCGGCGGGGACGGGTATGCGGCGCGCTGGCGGCAGGAGGTCCGGCGGCTCTCCTCCTCGGTCCAGGACGCGGGCGGGGGTTCGGGCCCGGACGACGGAGCCGTCGGTCTGGTGGCCGCCCTGGCGTTCCCGGAGCGGGTGGCGCGGGCCCGGGGCGAGGGGGCGTTCCTGATGGCGTCGGGTACGGGTGCGCAGGTGCGGGACGGCTCGGGGCTGCGCGGCGCGCCGTGGCTGGCGGTCGCGGTCGCCGACCGGCCGGCGCATTCGGCGTCCGCGCGGGTGCGCCTCGCCGCCGTCATCGACGAGGACACGGCGCGGACGGCCGCCGGACATCTGTGGTGCACGGGCGAGGAGGTCCGCTGGGCCGACGGCGATGTGGTCGCCCGCAGGGTGGAGCGGCTGGGTGCCGTCGAGCTGTCGGTGCGCCCGTTGAAGGAGCCGGCGCCCGAGCTGGTGCGCGAGGCGCTGGTCGAGGGTCTGCGGCGCGAAGGGCTCGGGCTGCTGCGCCGAACGCGTGAGACCGAGCAGTTGCGGGAGCGGCTCGCCTTTCTGCACCGGACGTTGGGCGCGCCCTGGCCGGACGTGTCGGACGGTGCGCTGCTGGAGGGTACCGAGGAGTGGCTGGAGCCCGAGTTGTCTCGGGCGCGGCGGCGCTCGGATCTCGCGCGGATCGACGCGGGGCAGGCGTTGCGGCGGCTGCTGCCGTGGGCGACCGGTGAGGCGGCGCGGCTGGACGAGCTGGCTCCGGAGCGGATCGAGGTGCCGAGCGGCTCCCGTATCAGGGTCGAGTACGGCGGGGCGCAGCCCGTACTCGCGGTGAAGCTCCAGGAGCTGTTCGGCCTGCAGGAGACCCCGACGGTGGCCGGGGTGCCGGTGCTGGTCCATCTGCTGTCCCCCGCCGGCCGCCCCGCGGCCGTCACCGCGGATCTGGCGTCGTTCTGGCGGGACGGCTACCGGGCCGTGCGGGCGGAACTGCGCGGCCGCTATCCGAAGCATCCGTGGCCGCAGGACCCCACGACGGTGGAGGCGACCCGGTTCACGAAGAGGGCCCGGCGGTAGGCGGCGCGGCCGCCGGGCCCTGCGGGGCGCGGCTCAGGCGGGAGCAGGTCGCGGGTCCGGGGCGGGCGCCGGTGCCCCGTCGGGCAGTTCGCCGTCCGGGCGCCGGGAGCGGGCCTCCAGCCACAGGGCGAGTGCGAGCAGTCCGGCGCCGAGGGCGAGGAAGCCCCAGGGCAGGTACGAGGTGAGCAGCAGGACCAGCACACGCTGGGACTTGACCAGGGCGACGATCGAATCGACGTAGTCCTCGCGCATCTTCACGTGCCCGGCGAACACGGTGACGGTGTCCTGGGGCAGGCCCATCGCCTTGGCGTTGCGCAGCTCCTCCTTGTGGACCTCCTCGCCGTTGACGGGCGCCCCGGTGACCGGGTCCACCCAGAACATGCGCTTGGTCGTGTACCAGCGGGTCATGCCCGTCTTCGCGATCTGTTCCGGGGTGACGCCCTTGATGGGCATCTTCTTCGGCATCGGGACCTTGGTCCACGCAATGGTCTGCTCGAAGTAGTAGACGTCCATGCCGTGGAAGGTGCGGGTGCCCTTGTAGTGGATCGGCGAGCTGGTGCGGGCCTGGGCGTCGAAGTACTCGTAGTCGCGCTTCTGAGTGAGGAAGGGCCACTTGAACTCGATGCCCTCGCGCCTGACCGGATCACCGTCGACCGATTCCCCGGTGGCGTGGACGGGGGCCTGGCTGTGCGCGTCGAAGATGTAGCGCTCGGGGATCTCGGAGACCATCTTGCCGTCCGGACCGACCACATAACTGAGGGCGTCCCAGACGACGACGTCGCGTCCGGCGCTGCGTTCGATCTTCTCGGACTCCTCCACATTGCCCTTGAGGGTCTGCACGATGGTGACCTTGGGGACCCGTTTGACCTTCATGTTGTCGTTGTAGTCGAGGAGGGTGGCGGGCTTCGCCTCCAGCACCGTCTCCTGGTACTGGCTGGGCGGGATCTTCGCGAGCCTCGGGAAGGCGTACCAGCGCAGCAGGGGCGACATGGCGGCGAAGAAGACGGCGAAGGCCAGGAGTACGAGGCTGGCTCGGCGGCGCATGGTGGTGCCCTCCCTCAGCTTCTGTTGCTTCTTCCGGTGGCTAGTTCTTGGGGCCCGGGACGGTGGTCAGCAGAGGTTTGGGCGAGGTCTCTCCGGGCGGGGCGCCGATCGCGCTGATGGTGAGGACGAGCGCGAGGGCTGCGGCCAGCCCGATGGCGGCGGCGACGAAGGCACGCATGCCGGATCCTCCCGGGGAGCACGGATCTGATGGATCGTCAGGGTTGAGGCACCGTAGCAATGCGGGCGCGAGATGAGAACACGTAGGACAGCCCCTCTGCCGTGGTGGCGGAGGGGCTGTCGTGGCATGCGGCCGGGCGGGTCAGACGGCGGGGGGCTCCGGGGCCTGGGATGCCGTCGGGGCCTCGATGCCGAGCTCGATGACGATCGTGGCACCGCCCTCGGTGGTGAGGCGCAGCTTGTACGTGCCCTCGGCGTCGTCCGCGTAGATCTTCGGGAGCTTCAGGATGCCGTCGGCGTCGGTCGTGAGGTCCGTGAGGGTACGGACGGTCTTGCCGTCCGCGTCCTTGAAGTACGGGCCCTTGTCGTTCTCGGCCGGCTGCTCGGCGTCGGTGATCATGGTGGCGGTGACGGCGACCCCGGCGGCGACCGCGTCCTTGTAGGTGGCCTTGACCTCGACGGTGTCGGCGAACTCGGTGCCGGGCGCGGCGGTCAGTTCCTTGTCGTCGGTCCTGGCGATCGCGTCGGCCCGTCGGGCGGTGACGGTCGCGGAGTAGGTGACGGCGGGCAGCGAACGGCCGGTGGCGACGGCCCGCACCGTGAACCGCCCCGTCTTCTCGCCCGCCTTCAGCACCGGGGCGGTGACGGTGCCGTCGGCTCCGGTGAGGAGGGTGACGGCGGTCTTCCCGCCGGTGAAGGTGGCGTCTGTGTCACCAGCGATGGTGAAGGTCACGGACGCCTTGGCGAGCGAACCGCCGAGCTTGTCCTCGGCCCGCACCTTGATCCGCTCGGCGAACGCGTCGCCCGCGGTCGCGGTGAGCGCGCCGGTGCCGGCGTTCTCCAGACGTGCGACGGTCCGGGACGGCGGGGGCGTGGGCGGGGTGGGCTTCGGACTGGTCGGAGTGGAGCCGCCCGGCTTCGGCGGCTTCGGCTTCGAGCTCGGAGGCGGGGTCGGGGACGGTGAGGCACCGGGGGTGTTGGGGTTCGGGCTCGGGTCCGTACCGCCGCCGAGGCCGGGCGGGACCGTGCCGGTGCCGTCGGGGATCTCGTGGGTGCCGCGCTTGTAGTACTCGAACCAGGAGCGGACCGTACGGAGGTAGGCGTCCGAGTGGTTGTAGCTCAGGACCGCCCGGTCGAGATCCGCGGCGACGGACAGATCCCGGGAACCGGCACAGAGATAGCGTCCGGCGGCGAGGGCCGCGTCGTAGATGTTGTTGGGGTCCTTGCGGCCGTCGCCGTTGCCGTCCTGGCCCCAGGTCGCCCAGGTGGACGGGATGAACTGCATCGGGCCGACGGCACGGTCGTGGGTCGAGTCCCCGTCGTACGCCCCGTTGTCGGTGTCCTTGATCATGGCGAAGCCACGGCCGTCGAGGACCGGGCCGAGGATCGGGGAGAACGTGGTGCCGTTCGCGTCGACCCGGCCGCCGCGCGCATGGCCGGACTCGACCTTGCCGATCGCGGCGAGCAGTTGCCACGGCAGCCGGCAGGCGGCGTCGCTGCCGGCGATGGTCTGCTCGGCCTTCTTGTACGCGGCCAGGATCGAAGCCGGTATGCCCGATTCCGCTCTGCCGGTGACGGGGAGGTTCGTGCTGGTCCCCGGTTTGTCGGGCGTGTTCAGCGGGGGCAGGTCCGTGTAATACGGCGAATTACCGGTGGCCGCGCCGCTGTCGGGCGAAGGCGCTGTTCCGGTGGGCTGCGGGTCGCCGCTGTCGCCGACCAGCGGTGTACCGGGGGCTCCTGAGGCGGAGAGCGCCGCCACGGCGACGGCGGCCACAGCGGTGGTGGTCGCCCCCTTGCGAAGTCGGCGACCGAATTGCGCTGCCATACCCTGGTCCCTCCCCGTCGACGGCTGTCCGCGCTCCCCAGCGCCAGGACTCAGGCGACCCTACGGCAACTTGTGCCGCCGGGACACTGCGCCCTGACCGGTTCTTACCTCTTTTTCACTTTCCCCACAGCAAGTTGTACGGCCGTGGCCGGGCGGAGGCCGGAGGCTCACGCATACTGGCCGCCATGCCGTTCACACTCAGCCATGCCGCCGCGGTGCTGCCGGGGATGCGGCAGAACGGAACGGCGCGGGGCCCGCTGATCGCCTCCGCCCTCGTCGCCGGTTCGTTCGCCCCCGACATGACGTACTACGCGGACACCGCGATCCCGGGCGCCATGGAGTTCGGCCGGGTCACCCACTCGGCAGGAGGCGTGTGCACGGTCGATGTGCTGATCACGGCGGCGTCGGTAGCACTGTGGCTGCTGCTGCGAGAACCGCTGGTGGCACTGGTGCCGCAGGCCTGGCAGGGACGGGTGCATGCCTTCGTGCGGGGGCGGCGAAGGACATGGCGCGTCCGGGACGGCGGGTGGTTCGTGCTGTCGGCGGTCGTCGGGGCCGCCACCCATGTCGTCTGGGACGCCTTCACGCATCACGACCGGTGGGGTGTGCGGCTGATCCCGGTGCTCGGCGGGAACGTCGGCGGATTTCCGGTGTTCCAGCTGGTGCAGTACGGCAGTTCGGCGGTCGCACTGGCTGTGCTCGCGTGGTTCACGGCTTCGGGACTGCGGCGGGCGGGGGCGCGCCCCGTCCCGCCGTCCGTGCCGGTGCCGGCCCGTCGCGAGCGGTGGGCGGTGGGCGTGCTGCTCGGCGTCTGCGTACTGCTCGGCGTCGTGCACCGGTGCGCACGCTGGTATGCGCATTTCAAGCACATCGACACCCCGCTGGACATCGTCCCGACCGCCTGCTTCGGCGCGGGGGCGGGGCTGGCGGTGGGCCTGGTGCTGTACGGGGTGTGGATGCGGCTGCGGCGTACGCGCGCGTCCGCTCCCCCGGTCGTCGCCGGACGGGCCTGATTCCTCCGGGGCCCGGCCCGCCCGGCGTTGCGCCGCGTCAGTGCGCGGCGGACTCCCAGTCCGTGCCGACGCCGACCGAGACGTCCAGCGGGGCACGCAACTGCACGGCCGTGGACATCTCGTGGCGGAGGATCTCCTCCACCTGCGCCCGCTCGCCCTCGGCGATCTCCAGGACGATTTCGTCATGGACCTGGAGCAGCATGCGGGACTTCAGCTTCCGCTCGGTCAGCGCCCGGTCGACCTGGAGCATGGCGACCTTGACGATGTCGGCCGCCGTGCCCTGGATCGGGGCGTTGAGCGCCATCCGCTCCGCCATCTCGCGGCGCTGGCGGTTGTCGCTGTTGAGGTCGGGGAGGTAGCGGCGGCGGCCGAAGACCGTCTCCGTGTAGCCGGTGGCCCTGGCCTCCTCCACCACGCGGTGCAGGTAGTCACGCACTCCGCCGAACCGCTCGAAGTAGGTGTCCATCAGCCCGCGTGCCTCGCCCGCCTCGATGTTCAGCTGCTGGGACAGGCCGAACGCGGAGAGCCCGTACGCGAGTCCGTAGCTCATGGCCTTGATCTTGCGGCGCATCTCCGGGTCGACGGCGGACTTGTCGACGCCGAAGACCTGCGAGGCGACCGTCGTGTGCAGGTCCTCGCCGGAGGTGAACGCCTCGATCAGGCCCTCGTCCTCGGAGAGGTGGGCCATCACCCGCAGCTCGATCTGGCTGTAGTCGGCCGTCATCAGCGTCTCGAAGCCCTCGCCGACCACGAAGCCCCGGCGAATGGCCCGGCCCTCGTCCGTACGGACCGGGATGTTCTGCAGGTTGGGGTCGGTGGAGGAGAGCCGACCGGTCGCCGCCACCGTCTGGTTGAACGTGGTGTGGATACGGCCGTCGGCCGCGATCGTCTTGATCAGGCCCTCGACGGTGACCCGCAGCTTCGCCTGCTCGCGGTGGCGCAGCATGATGACCGGCAGCTCGTGCTCGGTCTGCGCGGCGAGCCAGGCCAGGGCGTCGGCGTCCGTCGTGTATCCGGTCTTCGTCTTCTTCGTGCGGGGCAGGCCCAGCTCGCCGAAGAGCACTTCCTGGAGCTGCTTGGGCGAGCCGAGGTTGAACTCGCGGCCGACCGCGGCATGCGCCTCCTTCACCGCCTGCTGCACCGCACCGGCGAACTGCTGCTCCATGCCTTCCAGATGCGCCCGGTCGGCGGCGATGCCGTGCCGTTCCAGACGGGCCAGCAGAGCGGACGTCGGCAGCTCCATGCCGTGCAGCAGGTCGGTCGCACCGACCTCTGCCAGCCGGGTGGTGAACGCCTCGCCCAGATCCAGGACCGCGCGGGCCTGCGTCATCAGGGCGTCGGCCTCGGCCCGGTCGTCGGCGCCGAAGGCCAGCTGCCCGTCGGCCGCCGCCGCGGGGGCCAGCTCCCGGCCGAGATACTCCACCGCCAACGCGTCCAGCGCGAAGGAACGACGACCGGGCTTGACCAGATAGGCGGCCAGGGCGGTGTCCATCGTGACACCCTCGACCTGCCAGCCGTGCTCCGGGAAGACCCGCATGGCGCTCTTCGCGTTGTGCATGACCTTCGGCCGACGCGCGTCGGCGATCCAGGCGGCGAACGCCTGCTCGTCGCCCTCGTCGAGCTCCGCCGGGTCGAACCAGGCCGCCGCACCGTCGGCCGCGGCGAGCGCGACCTCGGTGACCGTGCCGGCGCCCACCGCCCATGTGTCGACGGTGGCCACGCCGAGCGGCTGCCCGCCGTGCTCGGCGAGCCAGGGCGCCAGCTCGCCCGCGCCCAGCACCGCGCCGTCCAGCTCGATGCCCGCGGCGGGCTGCGGGGCCTCGTCCTCGGCCGCGCCCGGGTCGACGGCCAGCAGCCGCTCGCGCAGACTCGGGTTACGGATCTCCAGGACGTCCAGCACACCCGTCACCGCGGTGCGGTCGTACGGCGCGCGCTCCAGGTCCTGCGGGGTCTTCGGGAGCTCCACGTCGCGGACCATCTCGGTCAGCCTGCGGTTCATCCGCACCGCGTCCAGGTGGTCCCGGAAATTCTGGCCCGCCTTGCCCTTGACCTCCTCGGCGCGCTCCACCAGTTCGCCGAACGAACCGAACTGGTTGATCCACTTCGCGGCGGTCTTCTCGCCGACGCCGGGGATGCCGGGAAGGTTGTCCGACGGGTCACCGCGCAGCGCCGCGAAGTCCGGGTACTGCTGCGGCGTGAGCCCGTACTTCTCCTCGACCTTCGCCGGGGTGAAGCGCGTCAGCTCCGAGACCCCCTTGGTCGGGTACAGCACGGTGACGTTCTCCGTGATCAGCTGGAACGAGTCGCGGTCACCGGTGACGATCAGCACCTCGAAACCGGCCGCCTCGGCCTGGGTCGCCAGCGTCGCGATGACATCGTCCGCCTCGAAACCCTCGACCGCGAAACGGTCGGCGTGCATCGCGTCGAGCAGCTCGCCGATCAGCTCCACCTGCCCCTTGAACTCGTCCGGGGTCTTCGAGCGGTTCGCCTTGTACTCGGGGAACTCCTCGGAGCGCCAGGTCTTGCGGGAGACGTCGAACGCCACCGCGAAATGCGTCGGCGCCTCATCACGCAGCGTGTTCGCCAGCATCGACGCGAAGCCGTACACCGCGTTCGTCGGCTGCCCCGACCCTGTCGTGAAATTCTCCGCAGGCAGCGCAAAGAACGCCCGGTATGCCAGGGAGTGCCCGTCCATCAGGAGCAGGCGCGGTCGGTTGTCTGCCGTCTTCTTCGATGCTGTCTCAGCCACGCCCCCGATCCTGCCACGGACCACTGACAATCCCGACCGGACGTGACACCCCGGCGCCTCTGTCGGTGCCACGTGACAAAATCGCAGGACGAACACATACCGCGTCGATGCGTACGCGCACCGCGCAGGTCCGCAGTCGGCCCGAAGGGGAGCTCACCATGGCCACGAAGCCGCCCGCAGGCGACCCGGTCCAGGACGCACCGCGGATCGAGCCGGCGCAGCACGCCGCCGCCGGACTGCCGGCCGTGGCCCACAGCCTGCTGATCGCCCGGCAGCAGATGGGCGTGCGGCGCACCGCACAGACCCTCCTCAAGGTCAACCAGAAGAACGGCTTCGACTGCCCCGGCTGCGCCTGGCCCGAGGGCGACGAGCGGCACACCGCGGAGTTCTGCGAGAACGGCGCCAAGGCTGTCGCCGAGGAGGCGACACTGCGCCGGGTCACCCCCGATTTCTTCGCCGCGCACCCCGTCGCCGACCTCGCCTCGCGCAGCGGGTACTGGCTGGGCCAGCAGGGCCGGATCACCCAGCCGATGTACCTCCCCGAGGGCGCCGAACGGTACGAGGCGGTGACCTGGGAGCGCGCCTTCGGCATCATCGCCGAGGAGCTGGGCGCGCTCGGCTCCCCCGACGAGGCACTCTTCTACACCTCGGGGCGCACCAGCAACGAGGCCGCGTTCCTGCTCCAGCTGTTCGCCCGCGAATTCGGCACCAACAACCTCCCCGACTGCTCCAACATGTGCCACGAGTCCTCCGGCTCGGCGCTGACGGAGACCATCGGCATCGGCAAGGGCAGCGTCTCGCTGGAGGACCTCCACCAGGCGGACCTGATCATCGTCGCCGGGCAGAATCCCGGCACCAACCATCCCCGGATGCTCTCCGCCCTGGAGAAGGCCAAATCCGCGGGCGCGAAGATCATTTCGGTGAATCCGCTGCCCGAGGCCGGTCTGGAGCGGTTCAAGAACCCGCAGACCCCGCTCGGCATGATCAGGGGCGCCGCGCTCAACGACCTCTTCCTGCAGATCCGCATCGGCGGCGACCAGGCCCTCTTCCGGCTCCTCAACAAACTGATCCTTCAGACCGAGGACGCAGTCGACGAAGCCTTCGTGGCGGAGCACACCCACGGCTACGAGGAGTTCGCCGCCGCGGCCCGCGAAGCCGACTGGGAACAGACCCTCGCCGCCACCGGCCTCGACCGCGGCGCCGTCGAGGAGGCGCTCGCCATGGTCCTGGCGTCGAAGCGCACCATCGTGTGCTGGGCCATGGGCCTCACCCAGCACAAGCACTCCGTGCCGACCATCCGCGAAGTCGTCAACTTCCTGCTGCTGCGCGGCAACATCGGCCGCCCCGGCGCCGGGGTCTGCCCCGTCCGCGGCCACTCCAACGTCCAGGGCGACCGCACCATGGGCATCTTCGAACGGCCCTCGCCCGAATTCCTCGACGCACTCGACAAGGAATTCTCGATCACCTCACCGCGCCACCACGGCTACGACGTCGTCCGCTCCATCCAGGCACTGCGCGACGGCGACGCCAAGGTCTTCTTCGCCATGGGCGGCAACTTCGTCGCGGCCACCCCCGACACGGAGGTCACCGAGGCCGCGATGCGCCGCGCCCGCCTCACCGTCCATGTCTCCACCAAGCTCAACCGCTCGCACGCCGTGACCGGCACCCGCGCGCTGATCCTGCCCACGCTGGGCCGTACCGACAAGGACGTCCAGGCGAGCGGCAAGCAGTTCGTCACGGTCGAGGACTCCATGAGCATGGTCCACGCCTCGCGCGGCAACCTCGCCCCGGCGAGCCCCCACCTGCTCTCCGAGCCCGCCATCGTCGCCCGCCTCGCCCGCGCCGTCCTCGGCCCCGGATCGGCCACCCCCTGGGAGGAGTTCGAGAAGGACTACGCGACGATCCGCGACCGCATCTCCCGCGTCGTCCCCGGCTTCGAGAACTTCAACGCCCGCGTCGCCGCGCCCGGCGGCTTCACCCTCCCGCACGCCCCGCGCGACGAGCGCCGCTTCCCCACCGCGACCGGCAGGGCCAACTTCACCGCCGCACCCGTGGAGTACCCCGAACTCCCCGAAGGCAGGCTGCTGTTGCAGACCCTGCGCTCGCACGACCAGTACAACACCACGATCTACGGCCTCGACGACCGCTACCGCGGCATCAAGGGCGGTCGCCGCGTCGTCCTGGTCAACCCCGACGACGCCCGCGCCCTCGGCCTCGCCGACGGCGCGTACGCCGACCTCGTCAGCGAGTGGAAGGACGGTGTGGAACGCCGCGCCCCCGGCTTCCGCATCGTGCACTACCCGACCGCCCGGGGCTGCGCTGCCGCCTACTACCCGGAGACCAACGTGCTGGTCCCCCTCGGCTCGACGGCCGACACCAGCAACACCCCTGCCAGCAAGTCCGTGGTCGTCCGCTTCGAGAACGTCCAGGGCCGGAACGCCCACGGGGAGAACGGCCGGGAGCAGAACGGCCGGCGGTAGAACGGCAGGGGCGGAAGTCCAGGGGAATCCGCACCCACAACCCACTAAGCGTTCGCTCAGTCGTCTGATAAGAACGATGCACACAGCAATAAAGCTATGAATCGGACGATCGGAGCCGGACCCATGGGCGAGCACACCACACCCAAGTTCCCCCAGGAGATCATCGACGAGTACGCCGCGATCGGCGTCGACCTGCCCGCCCTCTTCTCCGCCGGCCACCTCGGCGAGCGCATGGGAGTCACGATCGTCGAGGCCTCCGCGGACCGCGTCGTCGGGACCATGCCCGTCGAGGGCAACACCCAGCCGTACGGGCTGCTCCACGGCGGCGCCTCCGCCGTCCTCGCCGAGACCCTCGGCTCGATCGGCTCCATGCTCCACGGCGGCGCCACCAAGCTCGCCGTCGGCGTCGACCTGAACTGCACCCATCACCGAGGGGTACGCAGCGGCCTCGTCACGGGCGTCGCCACCCCCGTACACCGCGGCCGCTCCACGGCCACCTACGAGATCGTCATCACCGACGAGCACGACAAGCGGGTCTGCACCGCCCGCCTCACCTGCATGCTCCGCGACGCACCGCAGGCCGAGGCCGCCTGACACGCCGAAACACTCCGCACCGCCACCGACACCACTGCCCGGCCGGAACGCAATCCGGCCGGGCAGCACCATTTCCGACTACAACCACCGCCACAAGAAGCACAGTTGAGCAACCGAATCAGCCAACTCCCTTGACCCCACGGATCGTTGTGTGGCCAACTCGGCACTCCAGCCACGCCTCAGCACATTCCGCACAGACAACACCGCGTCGACCACACCACGCCAGATGTAACACTGCGTAACAAGCGTGCAATGTACACACGCCTTCGCGCAGCACCCCGACCCCGGCCCCCCGCCGCCGGGCGGCTCGTCGCGCCCTCACGGACCCCCCTCCGGCCCCCATCGCGCGACAGCAGCAAGATCTGCTCAAGCCCCTTAGCAGAGCTGCGCGTTCTCAGAATGCGGTCACTTCGCCGACCGGTAAAAAGCCGTACATGTCCGCACAGCCACCTCAAGCCTTCCTCAAGGGCATAACAAGACAGTCACATCCTGCGGCGGACCCATCCCGGACCACCACACCTGCGCCTAGAGTCACGGCCAGTCACCGCGCCGCCGGGCGCGTCTGCAGCACGGCCCTGTACCAACCAGTACGGCCCGGCGAACGACACGGCACCTCAAGCAGAGGAGGCCGCGCCAGGGAAAGGACCTTTCGTGCGACACCGTTCTTTGCTCATCCTCACCACAGTGCTCACTACCGGAGCACTGACACTCACCGCCTGCGGGTCGCGCGACGACAGCAAGAACAGCAGCAGCGGCGACACCCAGACCGTCGTCATCGGCGTCGACGCGCCCATCACCGGCGACCTGTCCGCCCTCGGCCTCGGCATCAAGAACTCCGCGGACCTCGCCGCCAAGACGGCCAACAAGGAAAAGACCGTCCCCGGCATCAAGTTCGAGGTCAAGCCGCTCGACGACCAGGCACAGCCCTCCGTCGGCCAGCAGAACGCCCAGAAGTTCATCGACGACGACACCGTCGTCGGCGTCGTCGGCCCGCTGAACTCCGGCGTCTCCCAGTCGATGCAGAAGCCGCTCAACGACGCCGGCCTCACCCAGATCTCCCCCGCCAACACCGGCACCGAACTCACCCAGGGCGAGAACTGGAAGACCGGCGACAAGAAGCGCCCCTTCAAGACCTACTTCCGCACCGCCACCACGGACCAGATCCAGGGCGCCTTCGCCGCGAAGTACCTCTTCAACAACGCGAAGATCAAGCAGGTCTACCTCATCGACGACCAGAAGCCCTACGGCGCCGGTCTCGCCGCCTCCTTCAAGAACACCTTCACCACCCTCGGCGGCAAGATCGTCGGCACCGACCACGTCAACCCCGACGACCGCGACTTCAACGCCGTCGTCACCAAGGTCAAGAAGTCCGGCGCCAAGGCCGTCTACTACGGCGGCGAGTACCCCGCCGGCGCACCCCTGAGCCAGCAGCTCAAGGACAGCGTCCAGATCCCCCTCATGGGCGGCGACGGCATGTACAGCGCCGACTTCATCAAGCTCAACAAGAAGGCCCAGGGCGACATCGCCACCTCCGTCGGCAAGCCCGTCGAAGAACTCGACTCCGCCAAGAAGTTCATCGCGGACTACAAGACGGCCGGATACAAGGACGCCTACGAGGCCTACGGCGGCGGCACCTACGACGCCACCTGGTCGATCATCGAGGCCGTCAAGATCGCCGTCGCCGACAACAACGGCAAGGTCCCCGACGACCTCCGCGCCAAGGTCCTCGACGCCATGAGCAAGGTCAAGTTCGACGGCGTCACCGGCCCCGTCTCCTTCGACGAATTCGGCGACACCACCAACACCATGATGACCGCCTACCAGGTCGACGGCGGCAAGTGGACGTCCAAGCTCAGCGAGGCCTACAAGCCCTGACCAAGCTCCCGGTCACACCTCGCTGACACACCAGACCGCGCGGGAGCGCCACCAGCGCTCCCGCGCGGTGCCATATCCGAACCACTCCACGGAGGCCCTGCGGTGAACGAACTGCCGCAACAGCTGGCCAATGGACTCATCCTCGGCGCGATGTACGGTCTCATCGCGATCGGCTACACGATGGTCTACGGAATCATCCAGCTCATCAACTTCGCCCACGGCGAGATCTTCATGATCGGAGGCTTCGGAGCTCTCACCGTGTACCTCTGGATGCCGGCCGGTGTCTCCCTCCTCGCGATCATCCCACTCATGATCATCGGCGGCGTCATATGCTCCGTCGCCGTCAGCGCCGCCGCCGAACGCTTCGCCTACCGGCCCCTGCGCAACGCACCCAGACTGGCCCCACTGATCACCGCGATCGGACTCTCCCTCGCACTCCAGCAGGCCATCTGGAAGTGGTACCCCGACGCCAAGAAGGACCGCTCCTTCCCCCAGTTCAAGGGCGAAGCGATCGACATCTTCGGCGCCCACATCCAACGCGGTGACCTCTTCGTCCTCATCACCGCACCCATCTGCATGCTCGCCCTCGGACTCTTCGTCTCCAAGACCCGCTCCGGCCGCGGCATGCAAGCCACCAGCCAGGACCCCGACACCGCCAAGCTCATGGGCATCAACACCGACCGCATCATCGTCATGGCCTTCGCCATCGGTGCCGCGTTCGCCGCCGTCGCCGCCGTCGCCTACGGGCTCAAGAACGGCCAGATCGGCTTCAAAATGGGCTTCATCATGGGCCTCAAAGCCTTCACCGCAGCCGTCCTCGGCGGCATCGGCAACATCTACGGCGCCATGCTCGGCGGAGTCGTACTCGGCGTCGCCGAATCCCTCGCCACCGGCTACATGAGCAACGTCCCCGGCATGGAACTCTTCGGCGGCGGCGCCTGGAAGGACGTATGGGCCTTCGTCCTCCTCATCATCGTCCTGCTGCTCCGCCCCCAGGGCCTGCTCGGCGAACGCGTCGCGGATCGGGCGTGATACGGATGACCACCAACCAGACCACCACGCCCGGACCCGCCGCCCTCCTCCCCGTCCCCGCAGCCGCGGCCCGCATCGGCACCCTCGCAGGCGCCGCCCTCGCGCTCGCCGGCACCTTCCTCGCCTGGACCTGGACCAGCGAATTCCCCGGCGACCTCACCGTCACCGGCTACCCCGGCGGCCTCCAGGTCCTCACCCTCATCAGCGCCGCACTCACCCTGCTCTTCGCGCTCTCCGGATACGGCATCCGAGGCCTCGGATGGCTCACCCCCGGCGGCACCAACAGCCCCGTCCGCCTCCTGGCACTCGGCACGTTCGGCACCACCGGCTACACCATCGGCGCCATCGCCTACGACCTCGGCGGCGTCGTCAACCTGGAACCCGGCGCCTGGGTCAGCGGCATCGGCGCACTCACCGCCGCCGTCGCCGCACTCGGCCTCCCCGACGACCTGCCCCACCCCACCACCGCAACGAAGCCCACCGCCTGGCAGCGCTTCCGCAACAGCCTCGGCGCCCCGGCCGCCGGCCGCGCCGAACCGCTCCCCGCCTGGGCCGAGATCCTCATCATCGCCGTCGCCTTCGGCGCACTGCTCTACGTCTTCAGCTACGGCGTCGACACCAGGTACGCCGAACTGTTCATCGGCTTCCTCATCACCGTCGGCTTCGCGTTCACCGCGCTCCACCGCGCCGGACTCGTCTCCCGCATCACCGCGCTGACCACGAAGCACCGCAACGTCACCCTCGCCGCCGCCCTCGTCGCAGCCGTCTGCTTCCCGTTCACCCAGCAGAAGGAGGAATACGCGCTCATCGGCGCCAACATCCTCATCTTCGCAACCGTGGCACTCGGCCTCAACGTCGTCGTCGGCCTCGCCGGACTCCTCGACCTCGGATACGTCGCCTTCCTCGGCGTCGGCGCCTACGCCGCCGCCCTGGTCTCCGGCTCCACCATGTCGGCCATCGGCGTCGAATTCCCCTTCTGGGCCGCCGTACTCACCGGCGCCGGAGCCTCACTCGTCTTCGGCGTCCTCATCGGCGCCCCCACCCTGCGACTGCGCGGCGACTACCTGGCCATCGTCACCCTCGGCTTCGGTGAAATCTTCCGCCTCACCGTGAACAACCTCAACGGCAACAGCGGACCCGACCTCACCAACGGCTCCCAAGGCATCCCCAGCATCCCCGACCTCAAATTCTTCGGATTCGACTTCGGACTCAAACACGACATCCTCGGCTTCACCCTCGGCAGGTCCGCCAACTACTACCTGCTGATGCTCGTCTTCACCGCCGTCGTCGTCCTCGTCTTCCGCCGCTCCGGAGAATCCCGCATCGGCCGCGCCTGGGTCGCCATCCGCGAGGACGAGACCGCCGCCACCGCCATGGGCATCAACGCCTTCCGGCTCAAGCTGCTCGCCTTCGCCCTCGGCGCCACCCTCGCCGGACTCGCCGGAACCGTCCAGGCACACGTCAACTACACGGTGACACCCGAGCAATACCAGTTCGCCGGCTCCGTACCGCCGAACTCCGCGTTCCTGCTCGCCGCGGTCATCCTCGGCGGCATGGGAACCCTCAGCGGCCCCCTCGTCGGCGCCGCACTCCTCTACCTCATCCCGGCCAAGCTGCAGTTCATGCAGGACTACCAGCTCTTCCTCTTCGGCGTCGCACTCATCCTCCTGATGCGCCTGCGCCCCGAAGGCCTGGTCGCCGACCGCAGGAAGCGACTCGAATTCCACGAGTCCGACCAGCCCGACGTACCGGAACCACGGCAGTCCGAAGAGACCGGCGCCGGCATCGCCAAGGCGGGGGCGTGACCACCATGACCACCACCACGAAAACCGCCACCGTCCTCGATGCCGGCGGGGTCACCATGCGCTTCGGCGGTCTCACCGCCGTACGCAACGTCGACCTCACCGTCAACGCGGGCGAGATCGTCGGCCTGATCGGCCCCAACGGCGCCGGCAAGACCACCTTCTTCAACTGCCTCACCGGCCTGTACGTCCCCACCGAGGGCCAGGTCAGCTACAAGGGCACCGTCCTGCCGCCCAAGCCCCACCTCGTCACCCAGGCAGGCATCGCCCGCACCTTCCAGAACATCCGGCTCTTCGCCAACATGACCGTCCTGGAGAACGTCCTCGTCGGACGCCACACCAGGACCAAGGAAGGCCTCTGGTCCGCCCTCCTGCGGCTGCCCGGATTCACCAGAGCCGAACAGGCCAGCCGCGAACGCGCCATGGAACTCCTGCAGTTCATCGGCCTTCAGGACAAGGCCGACCACCTCGCACGCAACCTCCCCTACGGAGACCAGCGCAAGCTGGAAATCGCCCGCGCACTGGCCAGCGACCCCGGACTCCTCCTCCTGGACGAGCCCACCGCCGGCATGAACCCCCAGGAAACCCGCGTCACCGAAGAACTCATCTTCGCCATTCGCGACCAGGGCATCGCCGTCCTCGTCATCGAGCACGACATGCGCTTCATCTTCAACCTCTGCGACCGCGTCGCCGTCCTCGTCCAGGGCGAGAAGCTCGTCGAAGGCACCCCCGACGTCGTCCAGAGCGACGAACGCGTCGTCGCCGCCTACCTCGGCACCCCCTTCGAAGGCGCCCCCGGCGCCGAAGAAGTCGCCGAGGTCGAAGCCGCCGAAGCGGGCGCCACGAAGACGGCCGACAACACCGACACCAACAGCACCACCGGCACAACCGGCACCACCGGCACCACCGGCACCACCGGCACCGAGGAGGAGGACGCCCGATGACCGCACTGCTGGAGGTCAAGGATCTCCGCGTCGCCTACGGCAAGATCGAAGCCGTCAAGGGCATCTCCTTCACCGTCGAAGCCGGCCAGGTCGTCACCCTCATCGGCACCAACGGTGCAGGCAAGACCACCACCCTGCGCACCCTCTCCGGGCTCCTCAAGCCCGTCGGCGGCAGCATCGTCTTCGACGGCAAACCCCTCGACAACATCCCCGCCCACAAGATCGTCTCCGTGGGCCTCGCCCACTCCCCCGAGGGACGCCACATCTTCCCCCGGCTGACGATCACCGAGAACCTCCAGCTCGGCGCCTACCTACGCAACGACAAGGCCGGCATCGAGAAGGACATCCAGCGCGCCTACGACCTCTTCCCCATCCTCGGGGAACGCCGCAAACAGGCCGCCGGAACCCTCTCGGGCGGCGAACAGCAGATGCTCGCCATGGGCAGGGCCCTCATGTGCCAGCCCAAGCTCCTGATGCTCGACGAGCCCTCCATGGGCCTCTCCCCGATCATGATGCAGAAGATCATGGAGACCATCGTCGAACTCAAGGCCCAGGGCACCACCATCCTGCTCGTCGAGCAGAACGCCCAGGCCGCGCTCTCCCTCGCCGACCGGGGCCACGTCATGGAAGTCGGCAGGATCGTCCTCTCCGGCACCGGCGCGGACCTCCTCCACGACGAGTCCGTCCGCAAGGCCTACCTCGGCGAGGACTGACCCCGCCCGACCACACGAGTAAGGCCCGCACCCCGATCGATCCGGGGTGCGGGCCTCTCCCGTATGCGCGCGCCTACTGGTCGCCGTCCTTCGCCGCCCGCTTCTTCTCCTCGGCATCCTCGATCAACGCCTCGGCGAGCTGCTGCATCGACAACCGACGGTCCATCGACGTCTTCTGGATCCACCGGAACGCGGCCGGCTCCGACAGCCCGTAATCCGTCTGCAGAATGCTCTTCGCCCGGTCCACCAGCTTCCGCGTCTCCAGCCGCTGCGCGAGATCGGCGACCTCCGTCTCCAGCGCCTTCAGCTCCGCGAACCGCGACACCGCCATCTCGATGGCCGGCACCACGTCGCTCTTGCTGAACGGCTTCACGAGGTACGCCATCGCCCCGGCGTCCCGCGCCCGCTCCACAAGATCGCGCTGAGAGAACGCGGTGAGCATCAGGACCGGCGCGATGGACTCCTCGGCAATCTTCTCCGCCGCGGAGATCCCGTCCAGGATCGGCATCTTCACGTCGAGGATGACCAGGTCCGGCCGGTGCTCCCGGGCGAGCTCCACGGCCTTCTGCCCGTCGCCCGCCTCGCCGACGACCGCGTAGCCCTCTTCCTCCAGCATCTCTTTGAGATCGAGACGGATCAGCGCCTCGTCCTCGGCGATGACGACGCGGGTCGTCAGCGGCGGAACGTGCGACTTGTCGTCGTCGGCGGGCTGGGGCGACTCGGGCGTGGTCACGGGGCTCCTTGATCAATGCAGGGGTGCTGCTGCCAAGAGCCTACCTAGCTGCGGTAAGGTGGACAGGCAGCGGGTCAAGGGAAACCTACGATTCAGCGAGCCCCGGTAGTCCAATTGGTTAGAGACAATGGATTCAAAACCCATACAGTGTCGGTTCGAGTCCGACTCGGGGTACTTTTCCTTCGATTCCAAGGCCGCAAGGAAACGGTAAGGCTTCACTTGATCGTGTGATCGCCTCGCGGAATCCGGGGCCCGGCTTCACGGCCCGGCCAAACTCGGCCACGTGTACGACCTTGATACGCGGAAACGCGCTCTGGCACTCCTTGCCCAAGGCTTCAGCCAGAACTCCGTCAGCAAGCAGACCGGCATCTCTCGTGCCGCCATCCGTTCGTGGCGAACACGAATAGAACCCCTCGGCCGGAACCACGCTTCGGGCTGTCCGAGATGCTGCGACCTGCCGCGAGATCCCGAAAACCCCGCCGCGTACGCCTACTTGCTGGGCCTCTATCTCGGGGACGGCTGCATCAGCTCCGCCAGAAGGGGCGTGTACTTCCTCCGTATCGCCTGCGCCGATGCCTGGCCCGGCCTCATCGACGCCTGTGCCGATGCCGTGCAGATCATTCGTCCGGGCAACAAGGTGTTCCGCGTCCAGCGCCAGGGCTGCCAGTACGTCACCTGCCACAGCAAGCACTGGCCATGCTTCTTCCCACAGCACGGCCCCGGCAAGAAGCACGAGCGCAAGATCGCTCTCGAAGCGTGGCAGAAGAAGATCGTCGACGACTACCCATGGGAGTTCGTTCGCGGCCTCATCCACTCGGACGGATGCCGGATCACCAACTGGACCACGCGTCGCGTCAATGGAGAACTGCGGCGCTATGAGTACCCCCGCTACTTCTTCACCAACCTGTCCGCCGACATCATGGGGCTCTTCACCACTGCCCTCGACCTCGTCGGAGTCGAGTGGAGGATGGCCAATTCGAGGAACCTGTCCGTCGCCCGACGGGCGTCCGTCGCGCTCATGGACGCCCACGTCGGGCCGAAGTACTGAAGTACTGAGGGCCGGCCTACTTCAGGCTGTCGTCCTCGCCGATGTGGTGCACCCGGACCAGGTTCGTCGAGCCCGGGACCCCCGGCGGGGAGCCGGCCGTGATGACCACGGTGTCGCCCTTCCGGCAGCGGCCGATCCTCAGCAGCTCCTCGTCGACCTGGGCCACCATCGCGTCCGTCGATTCCACGTGCGGGCCGAGGAAGGTCTCGACGCCCCAGGTGAGGTTCAACTGGGAGCGGGTGGCCGGGTCCGGGGTGAAGGCCAGGAGCGGGATGGGTGAGCGGTAGCGGGAGAGGCGCCTGACCGTGTCGCCGCTCTGAGTGAAGGCGACCAGGAACTTGGCGCCCAGGAAGTCGCCCATCTCGGCCGCCGCGCGGGCCACCGCGCCGCCCTGGGTGCGGGGCTTGTTGCGGTCGTTCAGGGGCGGGAGGCCCTTGGCGAGGATGTCCTCCTCGGCGGCCTCGACGATGCGGGACATCGTACGGACCGTCTCGACGGGGTACTTGCCCACGCTGGTCTCGCCGGAGAGCATCACCGCGTCCGTGCCGTCGATGACCGCGTTGGCGACGTCGGAGGCCTCGGCGCGGGTGGGGCGGGAGTTGTCGATCATCGAGTCGAGCATCTGCGTGGCGACGATGACCGGCTTGGCGTTGCGCTTGGCGAGTTTGATCGCGCGCTTCTGGACGATCGGCACCTGTTCCAGGGGCATTTCGACGCCGAGGTCGCCGCGGGCGACCATGATGCCGTCGAAGGCGGCGACGATGTCGTCGATGTTCTCGACGGCCTGGGGTTTCTCGACCTTGGCGATGACGGGGAGGCGGCGGCCCTCCTCGTCCATGATGCGGTGGACGTCGTCGATGTCGCGGCCGCTGCGCACGAAGGACAGGGCGATGACGTCGGCGCCGGTGCGCAGGGCCCAGCGGAGGTCTTCGACGTCCTTCTCGGAGAGGGCGGGGACGGAGACGGCGACGCCGGGGAGGTTGAGGCCCTTGTGGTCGGAGACCATGCCGCCTTCGATGACGGTGGTGTGGACCCGGGGGCCGTCGACTTCGGTGACTTCGAGGGTGACGCGGCCGTCGTCGACGAGGATGCGTTCGCCGGTGGTGACGTCGGTGGCGAGGCCGTCGTAGGTGGTGCCGCAGGTGTGGCGGTCGCCTTCCATGGGTTCGACGGTGATGGTGAAGGTGTCGCCGCGTTCAAGGAGTACGGGGCCTTCACGGAAGCGTCCGAGGCGGATCTTCGGGCCTTGAAGGTCGGCGAGGATGCCGACGCTGCGTCCGGTTTCGTCGGAGGCCTTGCGTACGTGGCGGTATCGCTCTTCGTGTTCGGCGTAGGTGCCGTGGCTGAGATTGAGGCGGGCGATGTTCATTCCCGCTTCGACCAGTGCCTTGATCTGCTCGTATGTGTCGGTGGCGGGTCCCAGGGTACAAACGATTTTTGCTCGGCGCATGGTTCGACCCTAGACCTTACCTACGGGTAGTGATTTGGCTGCGCGTGACTACCCAACGACCTTTGGGTGAAGGGTTATTGACAAGTGTTGAATTGTGCACCGGGGTGCTCGGATGAGCATTCGTCTCATAGTTGTGGAGGTGACATGGTGAAGCGGGCGTTCACCTGGGCGTGGACGGTTTGGCGTTGTGGTTCGAGGTCGGGGGCGGTCGGTTCGGTTGTCGCTCCGTTGTAGGCGGCGCGTCCGTGGGTGCTTCCGGGTGCGGTGGGCATGGGGATCGCCGGGGCGGTGTTCTCCGCGCCGAGGTCGGCGAGTTCGACCAGGGCGGTGAGCCGGGCGCCGAGGGCGTCGGCGTATTCGCGGGCGCGTTGGACGGTTTCGTGCACGGCTTGGCGGCGGGCGTTCGCGTGGGCGGGTGAGTCGGGGCGCAGGCTCCACCAGGGGCTGTTGATGCGGGTCATGTCGAGGTCGGCGATGCGGGTGGTGAATTCGCCCAGTGCGGTGAAGTCGTTGAGGACGATGGTGACGTGGACGCGTCCGTGGTGGGCGCGGATTTTTTCGTCGTGGCCGTGTTCGGTGAGTTCGGGGGTGATGGAGAGGGTGCCGGTTTCGAGTTTTTCGACGGCGGGTCCGTAGGACCGGGCGAGTTCGAGGACGTGGCCGTTGCGGCGGGTGAGGTCTTCGAGGGCGGTGCGGCGGTCCTTTCCGCGGGCGGTGACGGTGATGCTGATGTGGGCGGTTTCGGGCTCGACTTCGATTCGGGCCTCTCCGCGGGCGGCGACGCGGGGGGTGCTGGGGGGTGCCGTAGGGCGGTGGGGTGTCGGCCATGTGTCCACTGCTGCATCCGGGCAGGACAGCGGGTGGTCATCAGATCGAAACCCGCAGGGGGTGTTGCCGGGTGTGGCTCCTGGGTCATTATCTACGCGCGTTGTGTAGCGCGAGAACTGAGATGTGGGAGTAGAAATGCCGCTGAACCGTAGGACGTTCCTGGGCACATCGGCGGTCGCCGGTGCCGGTGTGGCGATTGCCGGAGGCTCTGCCGTGCCTGCCGCGGCCCTCGATCGTGATCAGGGTCTTGGGCATGGGCGTCCGTCGAAGCGGTACTCGTTCACCGTGATGGGCACGACCGATTTGCACGGAAATGTCTTCAACTGGGACTACTTCACCGACCAGGAGTTCGACGACAAGGCGCACAATGACGTCGGCCTGGCGAAGATCTCCACTCTGGTGGACCAGGTGCGTCGCGAGAAGGGCCGCCACAACACCCTGATGATCGATGCGGGCGACACGATCCAGGGCACCCAGTTGTCGTACTACTACGCCAAGATCGACCCGATCACGGCCAAGCGCGGTCCGGTGCATCCGATGGCGCAGGCGATGAACGCGATCGGATATGACGCCGCGGCGCTCGGCAACCACGAGTTCAACTACGGCATTCCGGTGCTGCGGAAGTTCGAGGAGCAGTGCGACTTCCCGTTGCTGGGTGCGAACGCGCTGGACGCGAAGACGCTGCGGCCGGCGTTCGCCCCTTATGTGATCAAGAAGATGCGTACTCCGCACGGTCCGGATGTGAAGGTCGCGATTCTGGGTCTGACCAACCCGGGCATCGCCATCTGGGACAAGGCGAACGTCAGCGGGAAGATGGTGTTCCCCGGCCTGGAGGAGCAGGCGGCGAAGTTCGTGCCGCGGCTGCGTTCCATGGGTGCGGATGTCGTGATCGTCTCGGCGCACTCGGGCACCAGCGGTACGTCGTCGTACGGTGATCAGGTCCCGTACGTCGAGAACGCGGCCGCTCTGGTGGCGGAGCAGGTGCCGGGTATCGATGCGATTCTGGTCGGGCACGCGCATCTGGAGATCCCCGAGTACTTCGTGGAGAACAAGCAGACCGGCAAGAAGGTGGTGCTCTCCGAGCCGTTGAAGTGGGGGCAGCGGCTGACGCTGTTCGACTTCGATCTGGTGTGGGAGAAGGGTCGTTGGGTGGTGGAGAAGGCGGGTTCGCAGGTGCTGAACTCCAACACCGTGGCCGAGGACCCGAAGATCACGAAGCTGCTCATGGACGAGCACAGGAAGGTCGTGGCGTACGTCAATCAGGTCATCGGCACGTCCACGGCGGCGATGACGACGGCGGAGGCGGCCTGGAAGGACGAGCCGATCATCGATCTGATCAACGTCGTCCAGGCGGAGACGGTGAAGGCGGCGCTGGCCGGCGGTGCGTACGCGGCGCTTCCTGTCCTCTCGCAGGCGTCCTGTTTCTCGCGTACGGCGCGGATCCCGGCCGGGAATGTGACCATCAAGGACGCGGCGGGGCTGTATCCGTTCGAGAACACCCTTGAGGCGCGGCTGCTGACCGGGGCACAGATCAAGGACTATCTGGAGTTCTCGGCCCGGTACTACGTGCAGACGGCGGCCGGTGCTCCGGTGGACACGGCGAAGCTGACGAACGCGGACAACACTCCGGACTACAACTACGACGCGGTGTCGGGGCTGACGTATGACATCGACATCGCGAAGCCGAACGGTTCTCGGATCGTGAATCTGTCGTTCGAGGGGAAGCCGATCGATCCGGCGGCTCAGTTCGTGCTGGCGGTGAACAACTATCGGGCGAGTGGTGGTGGCAACTTCCCGCACGTGGCGGGTGCCAAGCAGTTGTGGGCGAATTCGGAGGAGATCCGTAACACGATCATCGCCTGGGTGCAGGCGAAGGGTTCGGTGGACGTGGCGCAGTTCGCTTCGGTGGACTGGCGGCTGACGCGGGAGGGTGCGCCGGTGTTCTAGGGTTCTTCGTTCGGTTCGGGCACGGCGTGATCCGGACGAGTGGCCCTGGGTGCTCGCTCTGTGGTCGGCGGCCGTCCTCTCCTTCGGGAGGGGGCGGCCGCTTGCTGTCCGGTGCTGTGGCCGGTTTCAGTTGCCGTGGGCGAGGGGGATGAGGTCGGGGTTGTGGGGTGTGGGGATGTGTGAGGCCCGGGGTGTGAGACCGAAGGTGGTGAAGGCGGTGCGTTCGGGGAGGGGGTAGGCGTTGGTGCCGGTGAGGTTGTTGAGGATGGTGGCGCTGCGCCAGGCGGCGAGTCCGAGGTCGGGGGCTCCGACGCCGTGGGTGTGGCGTTCGGCGTTCTGTACGTAGACGTTGCCGGTGACGGTGGGGTCGAGGACGAGGCGGAAGCTGTCGTCGATGCGGGGGCGTGCGGAGGCGTCGCGGCGCATGTAGGGGTCGAGGGGGCTGAGGATGCGGTCGAGTGGGCGTTCGCGGTAGCCGGTGGCGAGGACGACGGCGTCGGTGGTGAGGCGGGAGCGGGTGTTCTGCTGGGTGTGTTCGAGGTGGAGTTCGATGCGGGTGTTGGCGACGCGTCCTGCGGTGCGTACGGAGACTCCGGGGGTGAGGGTGGTGTCGGGCCAGCCGCCGTGGAGGGTGCGGCGGTAGAGCTCGTCGTGGATGGCGGCGATGGTGTCGGCGTCGATGCCTTTGTGGAGCTGCCATTGGTGGGGGACGAGTTCGTCGCGTACGGATTCGGGGAGCGCGTGGAAGTAGCGGCTGTAGTCGGGGGTGAAGTGTTCCAGGCCGAGTTTGGAGTACTCCATGGGGGCGAAGGCCTGGGTGCGGGCGAGCCAGTGGAGCTTTTCGTGCCCTGTGGGGCGGGCGCGCAGGAGGTCGAGGAAGATCTCGGCGCCGGACTGTCCTGATCCGATGACGGTGATGTGTTCGGCGTCGAGGAGTCCGTCCCGGTGCCGGAGGTAGTCGGCGGAGTGGATGACGGGGACGGATTCGGCTTCGGTGAGGGGTCTGAGGGGTTCGGGGACGTAGGGCTCGGTGCCGATTCCGAGCGCGATGTGGCGGGTGTGGGCGCGGCCGAGTGCTTCGGCTTCGCCGTCGTTGTCGAGTTGGGTGAAGTCGATTTCGAAGAGGCCGCGTTCGTTGTTCCAGCGGACGGCGTCGATCTGGTGGCTGAAGTGGAGGCCGGGGAGCTGGTCGGTGACCCAGCGGCAGTAGGCGTCGTATTCGGCGCGTTGGATGTGGAAGCGCTCGGCGAAGTAGAAGGGGAAGAGCCGGTCGCGGCTGCGCAGGTAGTTGAGGAAGGTCCAGGGGCTTGCGGGGTCGGCGAGGGTGACGAGGTCGGCGAGGAAGGGGACTTGGAGGCTGGCTCCGTCGATGAGGAGGCCGGGGTGCCAGTGGAAGGCGGGGCGTTGTTCGTAGAAGGCGGTGGTGAGGGGGTGGGGGGTGCCGGGGATGCCGTGGGCGAGGGCGGCGAGGGAGAGGTTGAAGGGGCCGATGCCGATGCCGACGAGGTCGTGGGGGCGGCCGTTCTCGGGGGTGGGCAGGTCGGTCATCGGGGGGTGTTGCCTTCCGCGAGGTCGTGGGTGAGCCGGTCGACGAGGTCGAGGAGTGTGCGGAGGTCGTCGGGGGTGGTGTGGGGGTTGAGGAGGGTGGCTTTGAGCCAGAGGCGGTCGTCGGTGCGGGCGCGGCCGAGGACGGCGTGGCCTCGGGTGAGGAGGGTGCGGCGGATGGTGGCGACGGTGTTGTCGTCGGCGTCGGTGGGGCGGAAGAGGACGGTGCTGATGGTGGGGCGGTCGTAGAGGTCGAGGGTGGGGGTTTGGGTGATGAGGTCGGCGAGGTGGTGGGCGGCGGTGATGGTGCGGTCGATGAGGTCGGCGAGTCCGGTGCGGCCGAGGGCTTGGAGGGTGACGGCGATCTTCAGGGCGTCGGGGCGGCGGGTGGTGCGCAGGGAGCGGCCGAGGAGGTCGGGGAGGCCGGCTTCGGTGTCGTCGTCGGCGTTGAGGTAGGGGGCGTGGTGGTGGAGTGTGTCGAGGTGGGTGCGGTCGGGGACGGCGAGGATGCCTGCGGATGCGGGTTGCCAGCCGAGTTTGTGCAGGTCGAGGGTGACGCTGTGGGCGCGGTCGAGGCCGTGGACCTTGTCGCGGTGGGTGGGGCTGAAGAGGAGGGGTCCGCCGTACGCGGCGTCGATGTGGAGTTCGGCGCCGTGGGTGGTGCAGAGGTCGGCGATGTCGGCGAGGGGGTCGATCCGGCCGGTGTCGGTGGTGCCCGCGGTGGCGGTGACGAGCAGGGGGCGGTGGTGTTCGGTGAGGGCTTCGTGGAGTGCGGCGAGGTCCATGACGCCGGCGGGGGCGGGGATGACGACGGGTTCGGGGAGTCCGAGGAGCCAGGCGGCGCGGGTGATGCTGTGGTGGGCGTTGGCGGCGCGGATGGTTTGTACGGGGCCGTTGCGTTCGCGGGCGAGGAGCAGGGCGAGTTGGTTGGCTTCGGTGCCGCCGGTGGTGATGAGTGCGTCGGGTGTGGGGTGGTGGGGGTAGATCTCGGTGGCGAGTGCGGCGGTGATGTCGGCTTCGAGGGCGGAGGCGGCGGGGGCCTGGTCCCAGGAGTCCATGGAGGGGTTGAGGGCGGAGGCCGCGAGGTCCGCGGCGGCGGCGAGGGCGAGCGGCGGGGTGTGGAGGTGGGCTGTGCAGAGGGGGTGTGCGGGGTCTGCGGCGCCTTCGGCGAGGGCGGCGACGAGGGTGCGCAGGGCGTCGTGGGCGCCGGTGCCGTGGTCGGGGATGGCGGGGTGGGTGGCGGTGCGCATCCTGGGGGTGACGGCGTCGGGTCCGCCTGCGGGGAGGGGGCCGTCGCGTCGGTGGGCGCCGTCGTGGAGTGCGGTGAGGACGGTGTCGATGAGGGGGCGCAGGGCGGCGGGGCCGGTGGTGGAGCCGGCGAGGGGTGGGGTGGGCATGGCGGCGGGGCCCTTCGGATGCGCATGGGTGGACGTGTCAGCTTGTCCGGGTTTTCTGGTGCGCGGCCGCGGAGCTCGGTGATCTGAACTCGAAAGGGGGATGTGGAGGGAGCGGGGGGCTGTTGTCGGGGGTTTCGGTGGTATGGGTGTGGCGCCGGATACGGGTGTGCCCGGCGCCTCCTGTGTGGTGGAGGTGGCGCCGGGCACGGGTGGTGCGGCCCCGGGGTCGGGGTGGTGCGGATCTGCGGGAGGGGGTCAGTGGGCGTCGCGTACGGCGAGGGCGCGGCGCAGGTCGTCGATCTGGTCGATGAGCTTGCGGCGCAGTGCCGGGATGAGGGTGTTGTCGTTCAGTGCCTGTTCGCCGAGGTGGAGGCTGTCGGCGTCGACGGCGTACGCGGGGAAGGCGTAGCGGCCTGCGGCGTCGGCGATGGCGGGGCCGCGGCGGGCGGCGAGCCGGGTGGCCTCGGGGTAGTAGCGGGGGACGTAGTCGTGTACGAGGTGGGCCTGTTCGGGCTGCCAGAAGCCCTGGGCGGTGGCGGTGAAGAGGTAGTTGGAGAGGGTGTCGTCGTTGAACAGGGCGTCCCAGGCGGTGGCTTTGGCCTCGGGGGTGGGGAGGGCGGCCCGGCAGCGGGCGGCGCCTTCCTGTCCGGTGGCGCTGGGGTCCTGTTCGAGTTCCGCGGCGATGGCGGTTTCGTCGGTGGCGCCGAGGACGGCGAGGCGGGTGAGGATGCGCCAGCGCAGTTCGGGGTCGAGTTCGGGTCCGCCGGGTACGGTGCCGTTGCCGAGCCAGTCCTGGATGGTGTCGGGCTGGGTGGCGGCGTCGATGAGGTGGCGTACGGCGATGAGGCGCAGGCCGGGGTTGTGGCCGTCCTCGGTGCGGCGGATGAGGTCGCGGCACAGGGCGGTGAGGGTGGCGAGGGCGGCGGGGCGCTTTTCGGGGCTGAGGTAGCGGTCGGCGATGTGGGCGCCGGCGAAGGCGAGTACGCCTTGGGCGAGGGCGAGGTCGGTCTCGTGCGGGAGGTGTGCACGGGCGGCGTCGAGATAGGCGGTGGGGGCTAGTTCGCCGTCGCGGACCATGTCGCGGGCGGCGTTCCAGACGACGGCGCGGGTCAGTGCGTCGGGGATGCCGGACAGGTCGCGTACGGCGGTGTCCCAGGACGTGGCGTCGAGGCGGACCTTGGCGTAGCTGAGGTCGCCGTCGTTGAGGACGACGAGGGCGGGGCGGCGGCCGGGCAGGTCCTTGGCCGTGCCGTTCTGCGGGACGTCGATCTCGAACCGGTCGCGCAGGATGAGGCGGTCGGGGCCGGAGTGGGCGTCGGGGGCGTGGTCGTACGCGCCGACGGCGATGCGGTGGGGGCGGCTGCCGGCGTGGTCGATGGTGAGGGACCAGGTGCCGGCGGACTCCTCGACCTGGGGGGTGAGGGTGTCGACTCCGGTGGTGCGCAGCCAGGCGTCGGCCCAGGCGTGGACGTCGCGGTCGGTCGCCGATGCGAGGTTGTCGATGAAGTCGGCGAGGGTGGCGTTGGCGAACTTGTGGCGGGCGAAGTGGGTGTTGATGCCGGCCAGGAAGTCCTTCTCTCCGAGCCAGGCGACGAGTTGGCGCAGTGCGGAGGCGCCCTTGGCGTAGGAGATGCCGTCGAAGTTGAGCATCGCGGACGCGGTGTCGGGGACGGCGGCCGGGTCGGGGGCGACGGGGTGGGTGGAGGGGCGCTGGTCGGCGTCGTAGCCCCAGCCCTTGCGGGCGACGCCGAAGTCGACCCAGGTGTCGGTGTAGCGGGTGGCTTCGGCGAGCGTCTGGTAGCCCATGTACTCGGCGAAGGACTCGTTGAGCCAGATGTCGTCCCACCAGGCGAGGGTGACGAGGTCGCCGAACCACATGTGGGCCATTTCGTGGGCGATGACCATGCCGCGGGTCTGGCGCTCGGTGTCGGTGACGGCGGAGCGGTAGACGAACTCGTCGCGGAAGGTGACGAGTCCGGGGTTCTCCATGGCGCCCGCGTTGAACTCGGGGACGAAGGCCTGGTCGTAGGAGTCGAAGGGGTAGGGCTCGTCGAACTTCTCGTGGAAGCGGTCGAAGCAGGCGCGGGTGATGTCGAGGATCTCGTCGGCGTCCGCGTCGAGGTACGGGGCGAGCGAGCGGCGGCAGTGGATGCCGAAGGGCAGTCCGGCGTGTTCGGTGGTCACGGAGTGCCAGGGGCCTGCGGCGACGGCGACGAGGTAGGTGGAGATCGGCGGGGTGGCGGCGAGGGTCCAGCGGCCGTCGCCCCGGTGCTCGGAGATGCCGTTGCCGAGGACGGTCCAGCCTTCGGGTGCGGTGACGGTGAGTTCGAAGACGGATTTGAGGTCGGGCTGGTCGAACGCGGCGAAGACGCGCTGGACGTCCTCCATGAACAGTTGGGTGTAGACGTACGTTTCGCTGTCGGTCGGGTCGGTGAAGCGGTGCATGCCTTCGCCGGTGCGGGAGTAGCGCATGGCGGCGTCGATGCGCAGTTCGTGCGCACCGGCGGTGAGTGCGGTGAGCGGGAAGCGGTTCTCGACGAGGTCGGCGGGGTCGAGGGGCTGTCCGTCGAGGCTGATCGAGCGCAGGGTGGCCGGCTTGAGTTCTACGAAGGTGTCCCCGGCCGCGGTCGCGGTGAACTGGATCACGGTGCGGGAGTCGAAGGTCTCCTCCCCACGGGTCAGATCGAGGTCGATCGTGTACCGGTGTACGTCGAGGAACTGGGCTCGGGTCTGCGCTTCGTCGCGCGTCAGTACGGACATGCGTCCATGCTGCCGTACGGGGTGGGCCGGGCGCAGGCGGGTTCTCCGAAGTCGGATGGGCGACGGCCGGGGCCCTGCGGGGTCCGCTCGGGGCTCCGGGTGGTGTCGTGGCGTCGTTTGACGTGAAAGGCTAATGTCATTAGCTTGGTGGCTACGTTAATTAGCTCGGAGGGTGGACATGACGGAGTTCTTGACGATCGACGGCGGACAGCTGGCGTACGACGTGACCGGCGAGGGCCCGCTGATCGTGCTCGCCCACGGCATGGGCGACAACAGAGCGGCCTACCGGGACACGGCCGCCCGGTTCGTGGCGGCCGGCTGGCGGGTCGCCTGTGTGGACCAGCGCGGTCACGGCGAGTCCAGCACCGGCTGGGCGTCCTACACGCGCACCGACGCGGCGGCCGACCTTCTCGCGGTGATCCGGCACCTGGGCGGCCCCGCCGTGATCGTGGGCCACTCCTTCGCGGGCGGCGCCGCCACCATCGCGGCGGCCCAGGAGCCCGAACTGGTCAGCGCCGTCGTGGAGATCAGCCCGTTCACCCGCGCGCAGAAGATCAGCCCGCGCGCCCTGCTGTCCCACGCCCGCTACCGCAAAGGCATGGGCCTGCTGATGGGCGCCGGCCTGCTGCGCAGCGTCGGGCTGTGGAAGCGTTACCTCGACCACGCCTACCCGGGCGTCAAGCCCACCGGCTACGCCGACCATGTCGCCGCTCTGGAGACCGACCTGCGCAGGCCGGGCCGGATGGCCGTCGTCAGCAGGATGGGGATGTCCGCACCCACGGACGCCGGTGCGTTTCTCGGCGCCGTCCGGTGCCCCGTCCTGGTCATCGAGGGCACGCTCGACCCCGACTGGGCCGACCCCGGGGCCGAGGGCGAGGGCATCGTGGCCGAGATGCCCGCGGGGCTCGGCCGGCTCGTGATGATCGAGGGAGCCGGTCACTACGCGCACGTCCAGTTCCCGGACGAGGTCGTCGCGGCCGTCCTGGCCTTCCTCAAGACGGGCGCGCGTGGCTAGTGCCGTGGCCGGAAAGGTTTGCCGCGAGCCGGTGAACCTTTCCGGCCACAGCACCAGGGCAGCGCTCACCAAGGATGCCGTCGTCGATGTCGCGCTGCTGGCCATCGACGAGAAGGGCCCCGCCGCGCTGACCCTGTCGGCGGTGGCCGGCCGGGCGGGTGTCGCCACCCCGTCCCTCTACAAGCACGTGCGCAACCTGGCCGAACTGCGCGACCTCATGTCGGCGCGCATCATGAACGAGATCGCGGACCAGGTCGGCGAGGCCGTGCTGGGGCGCTCGGCCGACGAGGCGATCCGCGCGCTCATGGTGGCCTGGCGGCACTACGCGCTGCACCACCCGCACCGGTACTCGGCACTCGTCCAGACACCCGAGCCGCACACGGCCGAGGCCGGGGCGCGACTGATCAACATCATGCTCGCCACCTTCCGCGCCTATGGAATGGCCGACTCCGCGGCGATCCACGCGGCCCGCTGCCTGCGAGCGGCCGTCCACGGCTTCGCGGTTCTGGAGACCGAGGGCGCCTTCGGACTGCCGGAGAAACTGGACGAGAGCTACGACCTGCTGATCCACATGATGATCAAAGGCCTTCGCTCACCTCGCTGATCGGCCCGTGCTGAGGGACCGCCGGCCGAACACCTCGCGAGGCCGCGTCGTCCGAGGCCGGCGTGCGGATGCCCCGGAGCCGCCCCACGGCGCTCACGACGCCTCCCCGTTCGTCGCCGACTCCTCCGCGATCCGCTCGTGATGGCGGATGACCTCCGCCACGATGAAGTTCAGCAGCTTCTCCGCGAAGGCCGGATCCAGATGCGCGCTCTCCGCCAGCTGCCTGAGCCGGGCGATCTGCCGGCTCTCGCGGGCCGGATCGGCCGGGGGCAGCTGGTGGGCGGCCTTGAGGTGGCCGACCTGCTGGGTGCACTTGAAGCGCTCGGCGAGCATATGGACGACAGCGGCGTCAATGTTGTCGATGCTCTCGCGCAGCCGGTTCAGTTCCGCGCGCACGGACTCGTCGATGTCCCTCGTGGTCATGGTCAGCGAGCTTACGGCCTGGCGCACGGCGGAGAGCGGGCTCCCGGTCCCGCGGGGGGCCGTGAGCCCGGCCGGGCTCAGACGGCCGGGCCCCCCGCGGGGGCGATCGTCGGTGGGTGCCCCGGGTCCGGGACCCGGTCGCTCCAGCCGCCCGGGACGCTGCGGCCCTGCTGTTCACGGAAGCGGACCGGGGCGGCGCCGACCCGGCGGGCGAACAGGCGGGAGAAGTACGCCGGATCGTCGTACCCCACGCGTCGGGCGACCGCGGCGACCGGCAGGTCCGTGGCGGCGAGGAGTTCCTTGGCGCGGCCGAGCCGGATGCCCAGGAGGTAGTCCTTGGGGCTGCACCCCGCGCTCCTGCGCACCGCCGTGCGCAGCTCGGCGGGGGTCATGCCGTGCCGGGCCGCGTGCTCGGCGACCGACAGCGGCTGGAACGCGTCGCGGGCGAGGGCCTGCAGGACCGGGTCGCCGTCGTGACTGACATCGGCGCGGGCCCGGCGCAGGGCGACGAGGAGTTCATGGACGGCGGCGCCGGTCTCGACCTCCAGCAGCGGATTGCCGCGCCGCGCCGCCCGCACCATCCGCCCCACCGCGGCACGCGGGCCCGCCGTGTCGGCGAGCGGGACGAGCGGCCGGTCGGGCTCGATGTAGCCGAGTTCGGTGTACGTGGCGGTGGCGGGGCCGGTGAAGTCCACGAAGCTCTCGTCCCAGCCGGTGCCGGGGTCGGCTCCGTAGTGGTGCGGGGTGCCGGGGGTCAGCCAGATCAGGCTGGGCGCGACGACGGGCACGCGGCGGCCGTCGGAGCCGCTGAACCAGCCGCTGCCGGAGTTGATGACGACGGCCACATGGTGGTCCAGGGTGCGCGGGCCGACCGTCGGCAGGGCGCCGTGCTGCAGTCCCACGCCCAGACAGACGAGGCCCAGCCGGTGGTGGAGCGGGCTGGGAGTGAAGAAGCGCATCCAGGTGTGGTACATCGGCCTCCCTTCCTCCCTTTCATCCATGGGTCCGAACAATTGTGTCCAAACAGCAGTGATCTTTGTCCATGGACCGGCCGCACGCCAGGGGGCGAAGCTGGGTTGCAACATTCCTCCCGGGTCCGCCCGCTCCGTGGTGCGCGCCGTCGTGCGGTCCGCCGGGGGCGCGCGGCCCGGTGGACCGCACGCACAGGAGAGTACGAGCACGATGGCTGATTTCACCGTGGGGGACGACCACTTCCGGCTCGACGGGAAGCCCGTACGGCTGCTGTCGGGCGCCCTGCACTATTTCCGGGTCCACGAGGCACAGTGGGACCACCGGCTGTCGATGCTGCGCGCCATGGGACTCAACTGTGTCGAGACGTACGTGCCGTGGAATCTCCATGAGCCGCGGCCCGGCCGGTTCCGGGACGTGGCGGCGCTGGGCCGGTTCCTGGACGCGGCGCAGCGGGCCGGGCTGTGGGCGATCGTGCGCCCGGGACCGTACATCTGTGCCGAGTGGGAGAACGGCGGTCTGCCGGCCTGGGTGACGGGTCGGTTCGGCCGGCGGGCGCGGACCCGTGACGAGGCGTATCTGGGTGCCGTGGAGCGGTGGTTCACCGCGCTGCTGCCGCAGGTGGTGCAGCGGCAGATCGGGCGCGGCGGCCCCGTGATCATGGTCCAGGCGGAGAACGAGTACGGGAGTTACGGCACCGACCGGGTGTATCTGCGGCGGGTGGCCGGGATGCTGCGGGAGCGCGGGGTGACCGTGCCGCTGTTCACTTCCGACGGGCCGGAGGACCACATGCTCACGGGCGGTTCCGTGCCGGGGCTGCTCGCCACGGCGAACTTCGGATCGGGCGCGCGGGAGGCGTTCGAGGTGCTGCGCCGCCATCAGCCCAAGGGCCCGTTGATGTGCATGGAGTTCTGGTGCGGGTGGTTCGAGCACTGGGGCGCCGAACCGGTCGTACGGGATCCGGCACAGGCCGCCGACGCGCTGCGGGAGATCCTGGAGTGCGGGGCCTCGGTGAACATCTACATGGCGCACGGCGGGACGAACTTCGCCGGATGGGCGGGGGCCAATCGGTCCGGTCCGCTGCAGGACCAGGATTTCCTGCCGACGGTGACTTCGTACGACTACGACGCGCCGATCGACGAGTACGGCCGCCCCACGGAGAAGTTCTGGCTGTTCCGCAAGGTGCTCGCCGAGTACGTGGACGGGCCGCTTCCGGAGCTTCCGCCCGAGCCCGCCCCGCCGGCCGTCCCGGTGCGGGCGCGGCTGACGGACCACGCGACGCTGGCCGCCGTGCTGGAGGCGCTGGGCGACGAGGAGTCGGCGCCGTCCGGTGTTCCGCCGACCTTCGAGGAGCTGGGTGTCGACCGGGGCCTGGTGCGCTACCGGGTCGCGGTGCCCGGTCCGCGCCGTCCGTACACCCTGGGCGTCACGGGGCTCCGGGACCGGGCCGTGGTGTACGTGAACGGTGTCCGGGAGGGGGTGCTGAGCGATGAGAACGGCACCCTGGACGAGCCGGTGGCCGGGCCCGCCGAGGTCGAGCTGTGGGTGGAGTCGCTGGGGCGCGTCAACTACGGGCCGCGGCTCGGTGAGCCCAAGGGGATCACGGGCGGGGTGCTGCACGAACGGCAGTTCCTGCACGGTGTACGGGCACGGGCGCTGCGGCTGGAGGCGTTCGAGGAGCCGGACGCGCTGGCCGGGCTTGCTTTCGGGAGCGTCGACGGCAGCGGGGAAGCCGGGCACACCGGGCTCTTCCGGGGGACGTTCGAGGTCACGGAGGTGGACGGCATCGGCCATGCGGGGCTCGAACTGCCGCGGTGGACCCGCGGGTTCGTCTGGGTGAACGGCTTCTGCCTGGGGCGCTACTGGTCCGCCGGCCCGCAGCGGACGCTGTACGTCCCGGGTCCGGTGCTGCGGGAGGGCGCCAACGAGGTGTGGGTGCTGGAGCTGGAGGGCGCGGGTGCGCCGTATGCCGAGCTGGGTCCGGGGGTGCCCGTCCGGGCGGGCACCCCCGGGGATGTCCGGGTGTGAGTCAGGCGCCGGCCGCGGCGGGCGCCCGGCCCGGGGCCGGGGTCAGAGCGTCGCCGCCGCGGACGCGATGCCGGCGGCGAACGTCGAGACCTCGCTGTACACGCCGGGGTAGCCGGGCTCCGCGCAGCCCTGGCCCCAGCTGACGATGCCCACCTGGATCCAGGCTCCGGCGTTGTCCTTGCGGAACATGGGGCCGCCGGAGTCGCCCTGGCAGGTGTCCACGCCGCCCGTGTCGATCAGGCCGGCGCAGATCTCCTCGCCGGGGATGAGGTCACTGCCGTACGCGGCCTGGCACTGGGCGTCGGAGACGAACGGCACGGTGGCCTTGAGGAGATAGCGCTGCTGGGCGCCGCCCTCAACGGCCGCTCCCCAGCCCGCGATGGTGAAGGTGCCGTTGTTGTACGTGGTGTCGGTGGCGATCTTCAGGGTGGGCAGGTCGATGGGCTTGGCGAGCTTGATCAGCGCCCAGTCCTTGCCCGCACCGTTGTAGCCGGGGGCCTGGAGGACCTTGGTGGACTTGACCTTGATGGCGCTGGACGACTGCAGGTCGACGACCCCGGCGGTGGCGGTGATGGACGTGTTGTTGCCCGAGCCGCCCACGCAGTGCGCGGCGGTGAGGACGATGTCCTTGGCGTAGAGAGCGCCGCCGCAGCCCATCGAGAGCCGGACCATGAACGGGAACTCGCCCTGGGCGGCGCGGGTTCCGCCGACGACCGGGGCGGGGGCCGCAGAGGCTCCGGCGGGCTGGAGACTGACGGCTGCCAGGACCACGGCGGCTATGACGGAGCATCTCTTCACGGCGCGCAGAAGCTGCTTCAACGGACTGCCTTCTTTCGTGGGGGGTTCTTGTGGGGGGTGCATATGTCCTCGCACGGCGCCCGGCCACGGACGGAGACATCCGTTGGTCATGCTCCCGACAAAGACACGATTCGGATTATCGGGAAATAGTCACGGCTCTCACAAGATTCACTTTTCGGCCAAGGTCACCTATTCCGGTGCGGCTACAGTGGGGACCGGCCGAGCGTCACGGGCGGGGGTGGGAGCGTGACGGACAACAGCAGGGACCGAGGCCGGGGCGGAGCGAGTCCGGTGGTTCACGGATTCCCGCATCTCGACACCGTCCGGTCGGCGATCACGGCCCTGTACCGGAGGTTGTCGTACGACGGCGTACGCGGTTACGCCACGAGCCTCGCCCCTGCCGATGTCGCCTTCTCCGACCAGGACGATCTGTACCTCGGCGCCCAGCGGGTGGCGCGGTCCGTGGTCCGCCATCTGCATCTGCCGGACGCCCGGATGATCGTCGGCTTCCGCACGATGGAACACGCCGCCGGCATCGAACTCGCCGCGGGTCCCGAGTACTTCATCGAGCTCAACGACCGCTTCCGCACCCACCGCAGGGACATCGGCGCCGCGCTCTCGCACGAGGTCACGCACGTGCTGCTGCACCGCCTCGGCCTGGAGTTCCCCGGAACGCCCGCCAACGAGATCCTCACCGACACCGTGACGACCTACCTGGGCGCGGGCTGGCTGCTGCTGGACGCCTTCCGCGAGGACGCGGTCTCCAGCCAGAAGCTCGGCTATCTCACCCCGGAGGAGTTCGGATACGTCCTCGCCAAGCGGGCGTTCGCCTTCGACGAGGACCCCTCTGCGTGGTTCACGAGCCCGCAGGCGTACACGGCCTACACGGAAGGTCGCGCCCAGGCCCTCCGCGACATCCGGCAGCCGCCCCTCACCGCCGCCGGCTGGGCGGGCCGTCACCGTTACGCCAAGGACCGGCGGTACGCCCGGGACCATCCGGGCGCGGAGTCGGCCCGGGGCTCCAACACCCCGTACGCCTTCGAGCACGGCCCGCAGGGACTGCGGGTCTCGTTCGGCTGCCCGGCCTGCCACCAGCGCATCCGCGTTCCGGTACGCGGCCGGGTGCGGGCCCGGTGCGGGCTGTGCCGGACGGTTCTGGACTGCGACACCTGAACCACCACCGCGCGAACGGCAAAACCGGTGCGGCACGCGGCGGACGCGACGCTCACGAAGCGTCCGGAACAGACCGTGCCCCGTCCCCCGTGAGGGGTGGCGCGGACGGTCCGGCAAGGGGTCCGACGAGTGGGCAGTGGGTGCCGGTGTAGATGGTCGGCATGCACTTGTTGCAGTGGATGCACAGGGACCGTACGTCGCGGTCCTCGACCATGCGGTTCACCAGGTCCGGTTCGCGCAGGAGCGCGCGGGCCATGGCCACGTACTCGAAGCCCTCCGCCATGGCCTGTTCGACGGTCGCCCGGCGGGTGATGCCGCCGAGCAGGATCAACGGAAGGCTCAGCGCGGCCCTGAACTGGCGGGCCGAGGGCAGCAGGAACGCCTCCTCGTAGGGGTACGCGTGCAGGAATCGGCCGCCGGCGAGGCGTATTCCCAGACGCATCGGCCGGGGGAAGACGGCGGCGAACTCGGAGAGCGGCGCCTCGCCGCGGAACAGATACATCGGGTTGAGCAGAGAACTGCCGGCGGTCAGTTCGAGGGCGTCGACCGTTCCTTCCTCCTGGAGCCGGCGGGCGACCTGGAGGCTCTCGTCGAGCCAGAAGCCGCCGGGCACCCCGTCGTCCATGTTGAGTTTGGCGGTGACGGCGATCGTGTCGCCGACCTCGTCGCGAACGGCGCGGGCGATACCGAGGGCGACCCTGGCACGGTTGGCCAGGCTGCCCCCGTAGGCGTCGTCGCGGTGGTTGAGGCGGCGGCTGAGGAACGAACTGGCCAGGTAGTTGTGGCCGAAGTGCATCTCGACCGCGTCGAATCCGGACTCGACGGCGATCCGGGCAGCGGCGGCATGAGCACGGATGACGCGGGCGATGTCCTCGGCGGTGGCCGCCCGGGTCATCCGCATGCCGAGCGGGCTCAGGAACCGGCCGGGCGCCAGGGCCGGGAGCCGGTTGGAACGGGCGTCGGCGACCGGGCCCGCGTGACCGATCTGAGCGCTGACGGCGGCGCCCTCACGGTGCACCGCATCGGTCAGCCTGCGCAGTCCCGGCACGGCTTCGGGGCGCATCCAGATCTGGTGGCGCCCGGTGCGCCCCTCGGGCGAGACGGCGCAGTACGCGACGGTGGTCATGCCCACGCCGCCCGCAGCGGGTCGGCGATGGTAGGCGATCAGCTCGTCGGTGACCAGGCCCTTGGGGGTCACGCCTTCGAAGGTGGCGGACTTGATGACGCGGTTGCGGAGGGTGAGGGGGCCCAGCCGTGCGGGAGCGAAGGGGTCGGGTGGGGTGGGGGCGGAGCCGGGGACGGTCATCGCACATCTCCCTGTCGGCGATGCGGGGCAGGCCGCAGCCTCCCACCTAACAAATGTTTGGCGGAAAGGTAGCCGATTCACCCATGAGTGTCTCCCCCTCGCGCACCGCCGCCGACCGCACACCGGGTGCCGTCGACGAACGTGTCATGAGCCGCAAACGGTGTGGATCTTTGCTGGGTGGGCTGATCCGACCAGCGGCGTCGCGGCATGATCTGCGGCCATGAGCCGGCAGACAGCCGGAAGGAACGAGCCGGTCGAGCACCACTCATACGGACCGAAGTCCGCCACCGGCATCTTCATCCGCCGGGCAACGAAGGCCACCGCCTCGTCCGGGAACTCCGCCCGGCCCCAAAGAAACCGGCCATGCCGGGTGCACATGGCGGCCCGCAGCCAAGATCAGGCCGGCGAGCCAAGAGCTGTGAGGTCTGCTTCTCGTCCACCGCACCGGCGCTGGACGATGCTCGTACGGTCAGCCCAGCGATGCGCTCGCCGCACGCAGTTCGTCCAGGGCCGCCAGGGTGTACCCGGCGAGCTCGCCCTCGGCGCCACGGTCGTCCTCGGCCCATTCGGCGTACCCCCGCTTGAAAGCGAGGACGCCCAGCTCGCCCGCGAGAGCCGCAGTCGGATCGGGTACGCCGCGGGCGACCAGAGCGGTTGTCATCGCGGCCGCGAGACTGACGGTCTTGAGGGTGTCACGCTCTTGAAGCTCGGCGCTGGCGGCGACGGCCGCCTTCAGACGGGGGGCGAGCTCGCGACTCCCGGGGCCCATCGCGGTCGAGGCGCGCTCGAGACCGGCAGCGACCGCCTCGAGCGGGCTGGCGTCACCGGGCGCGTCGGCGATCCCCTCGGTCAGCAGCCGGCTCAGCGTCTCCTGCCCGGCGACCAGCAGCTCGCGCTTGTCGGGGAAGTGCCGGAAGAAGGTGCTCTTGGTGACCCCGGCACGCTCGGCGATCTGCGCGACCGTCGTGGCGTCATACCCCTGCTCCGTGAACAGGTCGACCGCAGCCACGACGAGGCGTTCACGCGCACCTGGTTCCCATCGGCCCATGGGCTCAGCATACGTGATGGGACTCTTGTCCCATCACCCTGCTAGAGTGATGGGACAAGAGTCCCATCACTTCTGGGAGGGTTTCCATGCGCGTCTTCGTCACCGGCGGCACCGGTCTGATCGGTTCCGCCGCCGTCGCCGAACTCCTCGGCAACGGCCACACCGTCCTCGCGCTCGCCCGCTCCGGCGCCTCCGCACAGGCCGCCGAGGCAGCCGGCGCC
The DNA here is from genome assembly GCF_044754145.1 of Streptomyces sp. NPDC093149. Lineage (NCBI taxonomy): Bacteria > Bacillati > Actinomycetota > Actinomycetes > Kitasatosporales > Streptomycetaceae > Streptomyces > Streptomyces sp. NPDC093149. The sequence continues at coordinate 228,975 of NZ_JBIVON010000007.1, read as the reverse complement.
GAGCCGCTGCGGGGAGGCCTCGCCGATCTGGACGTCCTGCGCTCCGGCGCCGCCCAGGCCGACGGGGTGATCCATCTGGCCTTCGGCAACGACTTCAGCAGCCCCGAGGCCCTCGCCCAGAACGTCGCCGAGGAGACCGCCGCCCTCACCGCCCTCGGCGAGGAGCTCGTCGGCAGCGACCGCCCCTTGGTCACCGTCTCGGGTACGCCCTGGGTGCCGGGCCGTGCCTCCACCGAGGCCGACCCGGTGCCGACCGACGGGCCGGTCGGCGGCCGCAGTCGCACCGTCACGGCGGTCCTGGGCCTGGCCTCGCGCGGGGTCCGGAGCACGTCCGTACGCATGCCGCGCACGGTTCACAACGAAGGCATGGGCGGGTTCGCCGAGCTGCTGACCAGCATCGCACGCCGGAGCAGGATCTCCGGCTACCCCGGCGACGGCACACAGCGCTGGCCCGCCGTCCACGCGCTCGACGCGGCCGTTCTCCTCCGGCTCGCCCTGGAGCGGGCGGAGGCCGGTACCGCCTGGCACGCCGTGGCCGACGAGGGGGACAAGGTACGGGACATCGCGGCCGTCATCGGCCGACGGCTGGGCCTGCCGGTCGAGTCGGTGCCGGAGGAGACCTACGGCCCGCTCGGCCCGATCTTCAAGGCCGACCAGCCCTCGTCCAGCACCCGCACCCGGCAGGCGCTCGGATGGGAGCCGAAGCACCCCGGCCTTCTGGAGGACCTGGAGAACATCCAGCCCTGATCGGCGACCGACGATCCGGGCGGACCCGCTGCCGGCGCTCACGTCGACAGCGCAGAACCCTCACCTACGTCACTCGCGACCGACCGTCTCGCCGCAGCGACATCTCGTACCCGCGCATCCCGCGGTCAACGCGCTCCGGCTTCCGACTCGTTCCCCACACCATCGCCAACAACCAGGCTCGCCGGCGCCGGTCCGCCACCCGCGTGGCAGCGACACATCTCGCACCACCCGCGCCCATGCGGCAATTCATGTCCACAACAAGCAGGAGGTTCCATCATGGTGGCAGTTGTCTTCGGCGCTCGCGGTAACGTCGGTCGTCATGTGGCCGATGGCCTGCTGGCCGCCGGTGAGCAGGTCAGAGCAGTCAGCAGGACCCCAACCGCCGGCTTGACGCCTGGGTGCGAAGCAGTCGTCGCCGACCTGGAGCGTCCCGAGACGCTGCCCGCAGCGTTCGACGGTGCCGACAAGATGTTCCTGTACGGAATGCTCGACCCCCAGAAGCCCTACGACATCGAGAAGGTCGCCGCGGCGGCCGCGGCTGCGGGGATCCGGCAGGTGGTTCTGCTCTCGTCGGTGTCGGTCGTCCTGGACCCCGACGCCGACCACCCGGTCGCCCGCCTGAACCGCACGATCGAGCAGGCCCTCCAACGGTCCGGCATGGACTGGACGTTCCTCAGGCCGGGGACGTTCGCGACCAACACCCGCACCTGGTGGGCCGAATCGATCCGCACCGACAACGTCGTCCGCCTTCCCTATCCGCTCGCACAGTCGGCACCGGTGCACGAGAAGGACATCGCGGCGCCGGCGGTGACCGCCCTGACCGAAGCGGGCCACTCGCACCAGGCCTACACCATCTACGGGGCCGAGTCCCTGACCCTGCAACGCCAGGTCGAGCACATCGGTGAGGCCATCGGCCGTCAAATCCGGGTTGAACACGTCTCCGACGAGCACGCTCGCGCGGAAGTCGCCAGAACAATGCATCCGGTCGTGGCCGAGGCGATCGTGAGTCAGTGGGCCGCCGCCGACGGCGTCGCGGCCGTGACCTCCGTCATCGCCGAAAAGATCACCGGCGCTCCGGCACACACCTACGCCCAGTGGGCCGTCGACCACGCCGACGACTTCCGCTGAGCTGGTCGTGCCGACCAGCCGTACGGGGCCCGGTCTGCTCGGCACTCCGGTTTCCCCCGCCCCCAAGGGCTGTCCCGTAACCCCTGGCGGGCGCACGACGACAACTGCGGCGCCTCGCCGCGTCGTCGGGGCTGCCGGAGCCTCCCGGGACCGTCCGGGTTCCGGGAGGACTGGGTCGGCGCCCCCAGCCGCACGGTCGGGCGAGAGGGCGCAGTGGTGACCGAACGAATCCGGTCACCACTGCACCACCTGTCGCCCCTGTTGTCAGGCGGCCCTGCGGCCACGCCCCGCCGCACCACCGCGCCCGGCACCGCCGCCACGGCCGCCACCGGCGGCCGCACCGCGTGCCGAACCGCCCGAGGCGCCCGTACCGGCGCCTCGCGCGGAACCACCCGCCGCGCGGCCCTCGCCACCGCCCTGTCCGGCACCACCGCGGCGACCACGGCCGCGGCTGCCCGAGCGGAGGCCGGGGCCACCCGCCGCGGCCCCGCCCGGCCTCGTGCGCTGCTTCGGCGGGGTCGGCTGCGGGACCTCGATGACGACCGCGATGCCGGAGGGCTCACGGGCCCCGGTGATCCGGGTGAGTTCCTCGTCGCTGGACGTGATCCGGGTGGTCCGCGGGGCGATGCCCGCGTCGGCCATCAGCCGGGTCATCTCCCGCTTCTCCTCGGGCAGCACCAGGGTGACGACGCTGCCGGACTCCCCGGCACGCGCCGTGCGCCCGCCGCGGTGGAGGTAGTCCTTGTGGTCGGTCGGCGGGTCCACGTTCACGACCAGGTCGAGGTCGTCCACATGGATGCCGCGCGCCGCCACGTTCGTCGCGACGAGCGCGGTGACCTGGCCGGTCTTGAACTGGTCCAGCGTCCGGTTGCGCTGCGGCTGCGAGCGCCCGCCGTGCAGGGCGGCAGCCCGTACACCACTGGCCAGCAGCCGCTTGGCGAAGCGGTCGGCGGCGCGCTTGGTGTCCACGAACATGATGACCCGGCCGTCACGGGCGGCGATCCGGGTGGCGACGGCCTTCTTGTCGGTCTCGTCGGCCACGTGCAGCACATGGTGCTCCATGGTCGTGACGGCGCCCGCGGACGGGTCGACCGAATGCACGACGGGGTCCGTCAGGAACATCTTGACCAGCCGGTCGATGTTCTTGTCGAGCGTCGCGGAGAACAGCATCCGCTGGCCGTCCGGCTCGACCTGCTTGAGGAGGGCGACGACCTGCGGCATGAAGCCCATGTCCGCCATCTGGTCGGCCTCGTCGAGGACGGTGACGGCGACCTGGTCGAGGCGGCAGTCGCCGCGCTCGATGAGGTCCTTCAGCCGGCCCGGCGTGGCGACGAGCACCTCGGCGCCCCGGCGCAGCGTGCCGGACTGCTTGCTGATCGACATGCCGCCGACGACGGTGGCCAGGCGCAGGTTCACCGCCGTCGCGTACGGCGTCAGCGCGTCGGTGACCTGCTGGGCGAGCTCGCGGGTCGGGACGAGGACCAGCGCGAGCGGGGCGCGCGGCTCGGCGCGCCGTCCGCCGGTTCGGGCCAGCAGCGCGAGGCCGAAGGCGAGGGTCTTGCCGGAGCCGGTACGGCCGCGGCCGAGGATGTCCCGGCCGGCGAGCGAGTTCGGCAGGGTGGCGCCCTGGATCGGGAACGGGTCGGTGACGCCCTGCGCGGCAAGGGTCTTCAGCAGGGCTGCGGGCATGTCCAGCTCGGCGAACGCCTCGACGGCGGGCAGTGCGGGGGTCATGGTTTCCGGCAGGGCGAATTCGCCCTGCGGCGGCGTGGCCCTGCGACGGGGCGACGCCTTGCCGGATCCCTTGCCGGAACCCTTGGCGTTTGCCTTTGCCGGGGCCGTGCCGCGCCCCCTCGACGGGCGGTTGCGGGCGGGTCGGTCCTGGCGTTCGGAGCGGGTCATACGGAATTGCCCTCCTGGGGGATTCCTGAGGAGTCCTGGGGATTCCTGGGAACTGCTTGGGACTGCTTGAGAACTGCTTGGGACTGCTCGGGGACCTCTGCGGGACGGCGCTCTTCTGCGCCATGTCCCGGGGACAGCACAAGCCGGGACCCGCACCTTCACGGTGCGGGCCCCGGCTGCGAGGTACGCGTCCTGGCGATTAGGCCGGGACGATGTTCTCCGCCTGCGGGCCCTTCTGGCCCTGCGTGACGTCGAAGGAGACCTTCTGGCCCTCCTGGAGCTCACGGAAGCCCGAGGTGGCGATGTTGGAGTAGTGGGCGAAGACGTCGGCGCCGCCGCCGTCCTGCTCGATGAAGCCGAAGCCCTTTTCCGAGTTGAACCACTTCACGGTTCCAGTAGCCATGTCATTCTCCTAAAAGAGGTGCAGTGCCGGAAATCCGCACTTTACGAATTCCAAGTCGCCGCATTGAGCCCCATCCGGAGAAAGCCGGAAAACAATAATGCGCCTGAGGAAGCATTCCCGTCAGGCGCACATAAAGTTCATGGGTACCAAAACTGCAACACGGCAACCGTAGCACGTCCCGCCGACCCTCGGTGGGAACGCGCCGCGCGCCGGTCGGCGGATTCCCGGCCGGGCCCTTGGGGTAACTGGCCCGGGGCGCACTCAAAACGCCGTCGGAATCGTTCTGCGAGCCGTGTCGTGGCCGCTCGTCACCCGTACCGGGCCGCGTCGCGGCCGAGCAGGTGTTCAGAGCCGTTCGATGATCGTCACGTTCGCCTGACCGCCGCCCTCGCACATGGTCTGCAGGCCGTAGCGGCCTCCGGTGCGCTCGAGTTCGTGCAGCAGTGTCGTCATCAATTTCGTACCGGTTGCACCGAGCGGGTGACCCAGGGCGATGGCGCCGCCGTTGACATTGACCTTGTCCGGGTCGGCTCCGGTTTCTTTCAGCCAGGCCAGGACGACCGGTGCGAATGCCTCGTTGATTTCGACCAGGTCGATGTCGTCGATGGTCATTCCGGTCTTCTTGAGCGCGTACGCGGTGGCCGGGATCGGCGCCGACAGCATGCGGATCGGGTCCTCGGCGCGCACCGAGAGGTGATGGATCCGGGCGCGCGGGGTGAGGCCGTGCTCGGCCACGGCGCGCTCGGAGGCGATGAGCATGGCGGCGGCCCCGTCGGAGACCTGCGAGGAACAGGCGGCGGTGATCGTGCCGCCCTCCAGGACCGGTTTCAGCCCCGCCATCTTCTCCAGGGTGGTGTCGCGGCGCGGCCCCTCGTCGGTGGTGACGTCACCGTAGGCGACGGTCTCGCGTGCGAAGCGGCCCTCGTCGATGGCGCGGATGGCGCGCCGATGGGAGCGCAGGGCGAACTCCTCCATGTCCCGACGGCTGATGCCCCATTTCTCGGCGATCAGCTGGGCGCCGTGGAACTGGTTGACCGGCGCGTCGCCGTAGCGGGCGCGCCAGCCCTCGCTGCCGGCGTACGGGCCGTCCGTCAGGCCGAGGGGCTCAGCGGCCTGACGGGAGGCGAAGGCGATCGGGATCTGCGTCATGTTCTGGGTCCCGCCCGCGACGACCAGGTCCTGGGTGCCGGAGAGGACGCCCTGGGCGGCGAAGTGCACGGCCTGCTGGGAGGAGCCGCACTGGCGGTCGACGGTGACGCCGGGGACCTCCTCGGGCAGTCCGGCCGCCAGCCAGCAGGTGCGGGCGATGTCACCGGCCTGCGGTCCGACGGTGTCGAGGCAGCCGAAGACCACGTCCTCGACGGCCGCCGGGTCGATCCCCGTCCGTTCGACGAGGGCCTTGATGACGTGGGCGCCGAGGTCGGCGGGGTGGACCGCGCCGAGCCCCCCTTTGCGCCGGCCGACCGGGGTGCGTACCGCTTCGACTATGTATGCCTCGGCCATGACTGCTGCTCCTTGAGTGGGTTCAGGTGTCCAGGGCGATGCCGTCCAGGACCATCGAGAGGTACTGGCGGGCGATCTCCTCGGGGCTGTGCTGTCCGCCGGGCCGGTACCAGGACGCCGCGACCCAGACGGTGTCGCGGACGAAGCGGTAGGTGAGGCGGATGTCGAGGTCGGCGCGGAAGGTCTGGTCGGTGACGCCGCGTTCCAGCGTGCCGAGCCAGGCCTTCTCGAACTTCTGCTGGGAGTCGGCGAGGTACTGGAAGCGCGGCTGGGTGGCCAGGTGCTTGGACTCCTTCTGGTAGATGGCGACGGCGGCGCGGTGCCGGTCGATCTCCCGGAAGGACTCGGTGACGAGGGCCTCGATGGTCTCCCGGGGTCCGAGTCCGGCGGCGAGCACCGCGTCGTACCCCTCCCAGAGTTCGGTGAGGAAGGTCGAGAGGATCTCGTCGATCATCGACTCCTTGGAATCGAAGTGGTAGTAGAGACTGCCCGCGAGCATCCCGGCCGCGTCCGCGATCCTGCGGACGGTGGTGGCGTTGTATCCCTGCGCGGCGAACACTTCGGCGGCGGTGTCGAGCAGTTCGCGGCGGCGCTCGGGCGAGGGGGTCACCTGGGGCTTCTTCTTGGTAGGCACCCGACCATTCTCCGCCCGCCGGACGGCCCCGCGGACGCCGCGGGGAGCCTCCGTTCAGGCATGCCGGCTGCTGACGGAGACGACTTCGCCCGTCATGTACGAGGAGTAGCCGCTGGCGAGGAAGACGATGACGTTGGCGATCTCCCACGGCTCGGCGTAGCGGCCGAAGGCCTCTTTCGCGGTCAGTTCGTCGAGGAGTTCCGCGGAGGTGACCTTCACCAGGTGCGGGTGCATGGCGAGGCTGGGGGCGACGGCGTTGACGCGCACCCCGTACTCGGCGGCCTCGACGGCGGCGCACCGGGTGAGGGCCATGACACCCGCCTTGGCGGCGGCGTAATGGGCCTGGCCGCTCTGGGCGCGCCAGCCGACGACGGAGGCGTTGTTGACGACGATGCCGCCGCGGCCGGCCGCCTTGAGCGAGCGCAGGGCGGCCCGGGTGCAGCGGAAGGTGCCGTTCAGGGTGACGTCGAGGACCTTGGTCCACTGCTCGTCGGTCATCTCGGTCAGCTCGGCGGTGCCGCCCAGGCCCGCGTTGTTGACGACGATGTCGAGGCCGCCGTGGGTCTCTTCGGCGAGCGCGAAGAGCGCCTGGACCTGGGTCTCGTCGGTGACGTCACAGGGCAGTGCGGCGACGCGGTCGGCGCCGAACTCCTCGGCGAACGCCTGCTCGGTCTCCTTCAGCCGCCGGGCGTGCGCGTCGCCGATGACGACGCGGGCGCCCTCTTCGAGGAACTTGCGGGCGGTGGCGCCGCCGATCCCGGCGCCCGCGGCCGCGGTGACGACGGCTCCGCGGCCGGCCAGCAGCCCGTGCCCGGGTACGTACTGCGGTGCGCTCATGCCTGTGCCTCCTCGATCCCGGCCCGCGGATCCTCGACGGTGGTCGCGCCGGTACGTTAACCTACCAAACACTTGTTAGGGAAGGATGGAGCCGATGCCCGCTGCCCACGACACATCCGCCGACCGGTCCCAGGCCGATCCCGTGCTGTACGAGCGCCGGGGTCCGGTCGCGTACATCACGCTGAACCGCCCGCGCTACCGCAACGCGCAGAACTCGGCGATGACCTACGCCCTGGACGCCGCGTTCTACCGGGCCGCCGAGGACTCGGAGGTCAAGGTGGTCGTGCTGGCCGGCGCCGGGGAGCACTTCTCGGCGGGCCACGACATCGGCACGCCCGGCCGCGACGCGCATCTGCCCTTCGAGCGCAGGGCCGGTCTGTGGTGGGACCACTCCGACAAGGCCGGGGCGGAGAGCCGTTTCGCCCGTGAGTCGGAGGTCTATCTCGGCATGTGCAGGCGCTGGCGCGAGCTGCCGAAGCCGGTCGTCGCCTCGGTGCAGGGGGCGTGTGTGGCCGGCGGGCTGATGCTCGCCTGGATCTGCGACCTGATCGTGGCGAGCGAGGACGCCTTCTTCGCCGATCCGGTGGTCCGGATGGGCATCCCCGGTGTCGAGTACTTCGCGCACCCATGGGTGATGCCGCCCCGGATAGCGAAGGAGTTCCTGTACACCGGCGACCGGATGAGCGCCCGCAGGGCGTACGAGGTCGGCATGGTGAACAAGGTGGTGGAGCGCGGCGAACTCGCCGACCGCACCCATGAACTGGCGCTGCGGATAGCGCAGATGCCACGGCTGGGACTGGCCCTGACCAAGCGCGCGGTCAACCAGGCCGAGGACCTTCAGGGGCTGCACACCGGCCTGGACTCGGTCTTCGGACTGCACCACCTCGCCCACGCGCACAACGCGGAGACGGCGGCGGACCCGCTGGGCGGCATGGACATCGCCTCGATGAAGAAGGCGGACACGTGATGGACCTGTCGTACACGGCCGAGGAGGAGGAGTTCCGGGCCGAGGCGCGTCAGTGGCTGCGGGCCAATGTCCCCGTGGAGCCGCTGCCGTCCCTGGAGACCGCCGAGGGCTTCGCCGCGCACCGGGAGTGGGAGGCACAACTCCACGCGGACCGCTGGTCGGTCGTCTCCTGGCCGCCCGAGTACGGCGGGCGGGGTGCCGACATCTTCCGGTGGCTGGTCTTCGAGGAGGAGTACTACGCGGCGGGCGGACCCGGCCGGGTATCGCAGAACGGCATCAACCTCCTCGCTCCGACGCTCTTCGACCACGCCACGGACGGGCAGCGGGCCCGGGTCCTGCCGTCGATGGCGAGCGGCGAGGTGATCTGGGCCCAGGCCTGGTCCGAGCCCGAGTCGGGCTCGGACCTGGCGTCGCTGCGCTCACGGGCGGTGCGCACGGAGGGCGGCTGGCTCCTCTCGGGGCAGAAGACCTGGTCCTCGCGGGCCGCGTTCGCGGACCGGGCGTTCGGCATCTTCCGCACGGATCCGCGGGCCGCGAAGCCGCATCACGGGCTGACGTATCTGATGTTCGACCTGTCGGCGCCGGGGGTGTCCGTCCGGCCGATCGGGCGGCTCGACGGCAAGCCCGCCTTCGCCGAGCTGTTCCTGGACGAGGTGTTCGTACCGGACGCGGACGTCATCGGGGAACCCGGGCAGGGCTGGCGCATCGCCATGTCGACAACGGGCAACGAGCGCGGGCTGACGCTCCGTTCCCCCGGCCGCTTCCTGGCCTCGGCCGACCGGCTGGCCGCGTTGTGGCGCAGCCACGGCGACCCGTCGGACACGGCGCTGCGGAACCGGGTGGCGGACGCGGTGATCGGGGCACGCGCGTATCAGCTCTTCACCGGCGCGAACGCGTCGCGCTTCGCGGCCGGTGCGACCATCGGCGCGGAGTCCAGCCTGAACAAGGTGTTCTGGTCCGAGTACGACATCGCGTTGCACGAGACCGCGCTCGACCTGCTGGGCGCGGACGGCGAACTCGCCGACGGGGAGTGGGCCGAGGGGTACGTCTTCTCCCTCGCCGGCCCCATCTACGCCGGTACGAACGAGATCCAGCGCGACATCATCGCCGAGCGGCTGCTCGGCCTGCCGAAGGGACGGCGCTGATGCGTTTCCTCCTCGACGACGAGCAGCGGGAGTTCGCCCGTTCGCTGGACGCGATGCTGACCGCCTCGGACACCCCCGCGGCGATACGCGCGTGGGCCGCCGGGGAGCACGGGCCGGGCCGGGCCCTGTGGGAGCGGCTGGCGCAGGCGGGGGTGTTCGCCCTGGCGATTCCGGAGGCGTACGAGGGGGTCGGGCCGTTGCCGGTCGAACTCGCCGTGGCATTCACCGAGTTGGGGCGGCATGCGGTACCGGGGCCGGTCGTGGAGACCGTCGCGGCCGGGGTGCTGCTGGAAGGCGTGGGCGGCGCGGTGGCCAAGGAGTGGCTGCCGCGGCTGGCGTCCGGTGCCGCATCGGCGACGCTACGGATGGACGGCCACGGGCCGTACGCGCTGGACGCGGATGCCGTCGACGCCGTGTTCACGGTGACCGGCGACGAGCTGCGGCTCGCACCCGGGTCCGGGGCGCTCGGCGTGTCGTCCGACCCGGCCCGTCGGCTGTGGCGTCCCGAGCCGGGTGGGGAGTTGCTGGCATCCGGCCCCCGGGTGGCGAAGGCGGCGGCGAGGGCCGCCCGATGGGCGGCGTTCGCGACGGCCGCCCAGGCGCTCGGCACCGGCGAGGCGCTGCTGCGGGCCACGGTCGGATACGTGAAGCAGCGCACCCAGTTCGGCACGGCCATCGGGTCCTTCCAGGCGGTCAAGCACCGGCTCGCCGACACACTGATCGGGCTGGAGTTCGCCCGCCCGCTGCTGTACGGGGCGGCGCTCGCGCTCGCCGAGGGGGCACCGAACGCCGGTGCGGAGGTGGCGGCGGCCAAGGTGACGGCGGGCGAGGCGGGATACGCGGCGGCGCGGACGGCGCTGCAGTTGCACGGCGCGGTGGGGTACACCGAGGAGCTGGATCTGTCGCTGTGGCTGCGCAGGGCACGACCGCTGCGGGACGCGTGGGGGACACCGGGGGCCTGCCGCGCGCGGGTGCTGGCGCGGTCAGACCCGTCCGGCGGGTGAGGACGAGAGGGGTCAGCTCTCGTACGGGGCGCTGTCGTCCGCGGCCCGGCGGATCGTGCGCAACGGCTTGCCGGGCCGCCACACCTGCACCACCAACTCCTCGGAATCCAGGGACGTACGGACCACCTCCTGGAGTTGCGCACGGAAGAGGTGGAACGGCTCCGGCGGCTTCATCTCCTCGACGAAACGGGCCAGGAACGCGGGGTCGGTCACCTCCACGGCCAGTCCGGAGACGCGGACGTCGCCGTCCGCCATCTCGGCGTCCGGTCCGGGATTGGCCTGCACCGCGAACCGTGGGTCGCGCAGCACGTCGAGCGCCTTGCGCGAGTTCGGCATCATGCCGAGCCACAGCTCACCGAAACCGAATTCCACCTCCAGGCCGGTCACCCGCGGCGATCCGTCCTTCCGCAGGGTCGCCAGGACGTGGTGCTTGTACTGCCCGAAACGGGCCCGGACGGTGTCGGCGAAGGCCGGTTCCGCCGAGTGGAACGCTTGCCAGGAACTCGATGTCATGCGGCCATGAAACCCTGGAAACCCGACATCTCCTGTCCTGTATTTCCTGGCCCGCACCGGCTCATCCGTGCGACAGGGTCACCAGCAGTGCCCACCCGTGGGTCCGGAGCACCCCCGACGAGTCGCCCCGTACCAACAACGCGTCGTAACGGCCGAGTCCGATGTCCTGGCCGTCGAGCACCGCACCGTCCTCCAGCGCGAGGGCCACAACCGCCCCGCCCTCCGGCGCCGACAGCCTCAGGGTGCCGCGTACCACCGCGACCTCCGCCGCCGTACGCCCCCGGCGGTACATGACATTGACGTTCACGACCGGGCCGCCGAGCAGCCGGCCGTCCGTCCCGGGATCACCGGGGAAGTCGTGCGGCCAGTACGGCTCGTCGACGATGTGGTGCTCGCCGCCCACCATGAGGTCCATCCCCGCGCCCTCGACCACGGTCAGCGTGCGGTCGACGCCGGGGAAGGAGGAGAACGGTCCGTCCCTGGACACATCGGCGAGGCTGACCCGCCAGTCGAAGGCGTCCAGCGGCGCGCCCTCGGGGGACGCGGCGATCTCCCGGGTGACTCCCCCGCCGTTCTTCCAGGGCGTCGCCGTACGGTCGGCCGCCCGCAGTACCCGGACCGTCATCCGACGATCCCCTGGGCGCGGGCCGCGGCCAGCCACTGCGGGAATTCGGCGACCAGCCGGTCGTAGAGCTCGGCGTCCGGGACCCGGCGCGGGTCGGAGCCGGCGTGGAAGAAGCCGGCGTTGTCGACGGGGCGCTTGGCGGGCACGGCCAGATCGTCGAGTCTGCGCAGGAAGTCGAACTGCGTACTGCGCTTGTTGCCGAAGCCGATGAACTGCCAGAACAGCGGAAGCTTGGCCGCCTTGCAGAGGTATCGCTCCGCCGCGTGCTTGCTGACCGGGCCGCCGTCGGTCTGGAAGACGACGAGCGCCGGGGCGGTCGAGCCGCTGTCGAGGTAGTGGTCGATCACGGCGTCCATGGCCAGGTGGTAGCTGGTCTTCCCCATGTGCCCGAGGCCCGCCACGATCGCGTCGATCCGGCCGTGGTGGTTGTCCAGGGCCACGTCGGTGACGGCGTCGATGTCCGTGGAGAAGAAGACGACGGGTACGCGGCCGTCGTCGTCCAGATGGGCCGAGAGGCCCAGCACCCGGTCCGCCAGGGCCTGGACGCTGCCGTCCTTGTAGTACTCCCTCATGGAGCCGGAGTGGTCGAGCACCAGGTAGACCGCGGCCCGCTCACCGCTCATGCCGCTCTTCGTCAGCGACACCGACGCGCTCTTGTAGAGGTCGACCAGCGCGGGAGCGGTCTCCTCGATCTTGCGGAGGCTGATGGCCGGACCTGTTGCGGCGGACGAGCCGACCATGCGGATGCTCCGTTCCTCGACGTCTCGGGACCTCGAGCGTAGCGGCCTCGCCCAGGATGGGCAGTGGGAGAAGGAGCGGCGGCGTCCGGGGCCTTCGAATCCGAGGCGGAGGAGGGAGTCGACCGGAGCGTCGGCGACTGACGACAACGCCGGAGGCGGAACTCCCGGACACCGCGACGCTGGGCGAGGCCGTAAGGCACCCGGATGTGCCCGGGGCCGCGGTGTTCGCTATCTTGATCGCCGCCGTCCCCACCGGCCGCTCGTGTCCGCCCACCGTGAAGGAGCCTGCCGTGGAGGCCGCGGTCACCACCTGTTATCGCCATCCGTCGTACGAGACGTATGTGAGCTGCACCCGCTGCGAACGCTTCATCTGCCCCGACTGCATGCGGGAGGCCGCCGTCGGCCACCACTGCGTGGAGTGCGTGAAGGAAGGACAGCGTTCGGTCCGGCAGGCACGCACGGTGTTCGGCGGCGTGGTGTCCCGGACGGCGGTGCCGCTCGTCACGTACGTACTGATGGGCCTCAACATCCTGGCGTACCTGGGTGAGCTGGTCCGCCCGGGGATCGTCGACCGGTTCGCGATGCTCGGTGCCGGACTGAACGGCCCGGACGGAGGCCGGTACGTCTACGAGGCCGGGGACTTCCCCGGCTTCGACGTGACCGGTGTGGTGGACGGCGAGTGGTACCGGCTGCTGACCGGGGCCTTCCTGCATCTCCCGCCGGACGGATCGTCCTTCGGTTCGCTGCCGTTCGGGGTGCTGCACATCCTCTTCAACATGTACGCGCTGTGGAATCTGGGCCGGGTCGTCGAGGAGCAGCTGGGCCGGGCCCGTTACCTCACGCTGTATCTGCTGTCCGCGCTGGGCGGTTCGGTCCTGGTGTATCTGATCGCCCCGTTCGACGCCACCGTGGGTGCCTCGGGTGCGGTCTTCGGTCTCGGTGCGGCCTTCTACGTCATCAACCGGCGCCTGGGCCGCGACATGCAGGCGGTGAACCGGTTCATGGCCGGCTTCCTGATCTGGATGCTGATCTCGGCCGGATTCACCTCGTGGCAGGGCCACTTGGGCGGGCTCCTGACGGGCGGCATCGTCACGCTCGCGTACGCGTACGCCCCGGCGAAGCGGCGGACGACGATTCAGGCGGCCGCGGGTGCGGTGCTCCTCGCCGTGCTGGTGCTGCTGGTGGTGCTGAAGACCTCCGCGCTGACGGGCTGAGAGCCTGTCGGGGGACGTCCGCCCGATCAGGGGTCGCCCGGCAGACTCTGAGCGGTCCGCCCGTCCCGGAACGCGCCACGGCGCCTGCCGAGGTCGTCCGGTCGGGGACGGGCAGGCGCCGCGTTCAGTTCCGTACGCCTTTGTACGGGACGTCTTTGTGTGCCGTGATTCAGACCGCCAGGGCACGGTCCGTCGGGCGGATCGGGGCCGGCAGGGCGCTGGCTCCGGTCAGGAAGCGGTCCACACCGCGTGCCGCGGAGCGGCCCTCGGCGATGGCCCACACGATGAGGGACTGGCCGCGGCCCGCGTCACCGGCGACGAACACGCCGCCGACGTTGGTGGCGTAGTCCGCGTCGCGCGCGACATTGCCGCGCTCGTCGAGCTCCAGGCCGAACTGCTGGACCAGACCGTTGGACTGGTCGGTGCCGGTGAAGCCCATGGCCAGGGTGACCAGCTGTGCGGGGATCTTCCGCTCGGTGCCGGGCTTCTGTTCCAGCCTGCCGTCCTTGAACTCCACCTCGACCAGGTGCAGCGCCTGGACATTGCCGTCCTCGTCGCCCTCGAAGTGGGTGGTGGACACGGAGTACACGCGCTCGCCGCCCTCCTCGTGCGCGGAGGTGACCTTGTAGAGCATCGGGAAGGTCGGCCAGGGCTGGTTGGCGTTACGGTCCTCGCCCGGCCGGGGCAGGATCTCCAGCTGGGTGACGGAGAGCGCGCCCTGGCGGTGGGCGGTGCCGACGCAGTCGGCGCCGGTGTCGCCGCCGCCGATGACGACGACGTGCTTGCCCTCGGCGGTGATCGGGGAGACCGTCAGGTCGCCCTCCTGCACCTTGTTGGCGAGCGGCAGGTACTCCATGGCGAAGTGCACGCCGTTCAGCTCACGGCCCGGGACGGGCAGATCGCGGGAGACGGTGGCACCGGCGGCGATGACGACCGCGTCGTAGCGGCGGCGGAGCTTGGCGGCGTCGATGTCCCTGCCGATCTCCGTCTCCGTGCGGAACTTGGTGCCTTCCGCGCGCATCTGCTCGATGCGGCGGTTGATGTGCGACTTCTCCATCTTGAACTCGGGGATGCCGTAACGGAGAAGACCTCCGATGCGGTCCGCGCGCTCGTAGACGGCGACCGTGTGACCGGCCCGGGTCAGCTGCTGGGCGGCGGCGAGGCCCGCCGGGCCCGAGCCGATGACGGCGACGGTCTTGCCGGAGAGCCGCTCGGGCGGCTGCGGGGTGACGTCGCCGCTGTCCCACGCCTTGTCGATGATGGAGACTTCGACGTTCTTGATGGTGACGGCCGGCTGGTTGATGCCGAGCACGCACGCCGACTCGCACGGGGCCGGGCAGAGCCGCCCGGTGAACTCCGGGAAGTTGTTCGTGGCGTGCAGGCGCTCGGACGCGGCCGTCCAGTCCTCGCGGTAGGCGTAGTCGTTCCACTCGGGGATGAGGTTTCCGAGCGGACAGCCGTTGTGGCAGAACGGGATGCCGCAGTCCATGCAGCGGCCGGCCTGCTTGCTGATGATCGGGAGCAGCGAGCCCGGAACGTAGACCTCGTTCCAGTCCTTGACACGCTCGCCCACGGGGCGGGTCTCGGCGACCGCGCGCCCGGTGGTCAGGAAGCCCTTGGGGTCAGCCATTGGTCGCCGCCTCCATCATCTTCTCGGTGGTCTCCTGTTCGGAGAGACCGGCGAGCTCAGCGGCGTCCTTGGCGGCGAGCACTGCCTTGTACGTGGACGGGATGATCTTGCTGAAGCGGGAGGCGCCGCCGTCGGCGCTGTCCCACTCGGCGAGCAGCTTCTCGGCGACCGTGGACCCGGTCTCCTCCTGATGGCGGCGCACCACGTCGTGCAGCCACTGCTCGTCGGTGTCGGAGAGGGCCTCGATCGCGCCGAGGTTGCCGGAGTTGACGTTGTCGCGGTCCAGGTCGATGACGTACGCGACGCCGCCCGACATGCCCGCGGCGAAGTTGCGTCCGGTCTCCCCGAGCACGACGGCGCGGCCGCCGGTCATGTACTCGCAGCCGTGGTCGCCCACGCCTTCCGAGACGACCGTCGCGCCGGAGTTGCGGACGCAGAAGCGCTCACCGGTCCGGCCGCGCAGGAACAGCTCGCCGCCGGTGGCGCCGTAGGCGATCGTGTTGCCCGCGATGGTGGAGTACTCGGCGAGGTGGTCGGCGCCGCGGTCCGGGCGGACGACGACGCGGCCACCGGACAGGCCCTTGCCGACGTAGTCGTTGGCGTCGCCCTCCAGGCGCAGGGTCACTCCGCTCGGCACGAACGCGCCGAAGGACTGGCCGGCGGAGCCGGTGAACGTGATGTCGATGGTGTCCTGCGGCAGACCGGCGCCGCCGAACTTCTTCGTCACCTCGTGGCCGAGCATGGTGCCGACGGTCCGGTTGATGTTCCGGATCGCGATCTGGGCCCGGACCGGCTGGGCGGCCTCGGCGTTCTCCGCGTTCAGGGCGTCGGCGGCGAGCCTGATCAGCTCGTTGTCGAGTGCCTTGGCGAGACCGTGGTCCTGCTCGATCCGCTGGTGACGGACCGCGCCCTCGGGCAGCTCCGGGACGTGGAACAGGGGCTCCAGGTCGAGGCCCTGTGCCTTCCAGTGGGTGATCGCGCGGTCGGTGTCGAGCAGCTCGGCGTGGCCGACGGCCTCCTCGATCGTACGGAAGCCCAGCTCGGCGAGGAGCTCACGGGCCTCCTGGGCGATGAACTCGAAGAAGTTGACGACGTACTCGGCCTTGCCGGAGAACCGGCTCCGCAGGACCGGGTTCTGGGTGGCGATGCCGACCGGGCAGGTGTCCAGGTGACAGACGCGCATCATGACGCAGCCGGAGACGACGAGCGGCGCGGTCGCGAAACCGAACTCCTCGGCGCCCAGCAGCGCGGCGATCACGACGTCGCGGCCGGTCTTCAGCTGGCCGTCGGTCTGCACGACGATCCGGTCGCGCAGACCGTTGAGCAGCAGGGTCTGCTGGGTCTCGGCGAGGCCCAGCTCCCAGGGACCGCCCGCGTGCTTCAGCGAGGTGAGCGGGGAGGCGCCCGTTCCGCCGTCGTGGCCGGAGATCAGGACGACATCCGCGTGCGCCTTGGAGACACCCGCGGCAACCGTGCCGACGCCGACCTCGGAGACCAGCTTCACGTGGATGCGGGCCGCCGGGTTGGCGTTCTTGAGGTCGTGGATCAGCTGAGCCAGGTCCTCGATGGAGTAGATGTCGTGGTGCGGCGGCGGGGAGATCAGGCCGACACCCGGGGTGGAGTGCCGGGTCTTCGCGACCCACGGGTAGACCTTGTGGCCGGGCAGCTGGCCGCCCTCGCCGGGCTTGGCACCCTGCGCCATCTTGATCTGGATGTCGTCCGCGTTGACCAGGTACTCGCTGGTCACGCCGAAGCGACCGGAGGCGACCTGCTTGATCGACGAGCGGCGCGCCGGGTCGTGGAGCCGGTCCGCGTCCTCGCCGCCCTCACCGGTGTTGGACTTGCCGCCCAGCCGGTTCATGGCGATGGCGAGGGTCTCGTGCGCCTCGCGGGAGATCGAGCCGTACGACATGGCGCCGGTGGAGAAGCGCTTGACGATGTCGGAGACGGGCTCGACCTCGTCGACCGGGATCGCCTCACGGTCGCTCTTGAGGCGGAACAGACCACGCAGCGTCATCAGGCGCTCGGACTGCTCGTTCACCCGGTCCGTGTACTTCTTGAAGATGTCGTAGCGCTTGGTGCGCGTGGCGTGCTGGAGACGGAAGACCGTCTCCGGGTCGAACAGGTGCGGCTCGCCCTCGCGGCGCCACTGGTACTCGCCGCCGATCTCCAGCGCACGGTGCGAGGCGGAGATGCCGGAGGCGGGGTAGCCCTTGGCGTGCCGGGCGGCGACCTCCTCGGCGATGACATCGAGTCCGGCGCCGCCGATCTTGGTTGCGGTGCCGTTGAAGTACTTCGCGACGAAGTCCTCGTTCAGGCCGACGGCCTCGAAGACCTGGGCGCCGCGATAGGAGGCGACCGTCGAGATGCCCATCTTGGACATGACCTTCAGGACGCCCTTGCCGAGCGCGTGGATCAGGTTCCGGATGGCCTTCTCGGGCTCGATGCCCTCGATGAACGTACCGGCGCGGACCAGGTCCTCGACGGACTCCATCGCCAGGTACGGGTTGACCGCGGCGGCACCGTAACCGATGAGCAGCGCGACGTGGTGGACCTCGCGGACGTCCCCGGCCTCGACCAGCAGACCGACCTGGGTGCGCTGCTTGGTGCGGATGAGGTGGTGGTGGACGGCGGAGGTGAGCAGCAGCGAGGGGATCGGCGCGTGCTCGGCGTCGGAGTGCCGGTCGGACAGGACGATCAGGCGGGCGCCGTCCTCTATGGCGGCGTCGACCTCGGCGCAGATCTGCTCGATCCGCGCGGCGAGGGCCTCGCCGCCGCCACCGACCCGGTAGAGACCGGAGAGCGTGGCGGCCTTCATCCCCGGCATGTCGCCGTCGGCGTTGATGTGTATCAGCTTGGCCAGCTCGTCGTTGTCGATCACCGGGAACGGCAGCGTGACACTGCGGCAGGACGCGGCGATCGGCTTCAGCAGATTGCCCTGCGGGCCGAGCGTGGAGCGCAGCGAGGTGACGAGCTCCTCGCGGATGGCGTCCAGCGGGGGGTTGGTGACCTGCGCGAACAGCTGGGTGAAGTAGTCGAAGAGCAGCCGGGGGCGCTCGGACAGGGCGGCGATCGGCGAGTCCGTACCCATGGAGCCGAGCGGTTCGCCGGCGGTGCGGGCCATCGGCGCGAGGATGACGCGCAGCTCTTCCTCGGTGTAGCCGAAGGTCTGCTGGCGGCGGGTGACGGAGGCGTGCGTGTGCACGATGTGCTCCCGCTCGGGGAGGTCCTCCAGCTCGATCTCGCCGGCCTCCAGCCAGTCCTGGTACGGCTGCTCGGCGGCGAGGGCCGCCTTGATCTCGTCGTCCTCGATGATGCGGCCCTCGGCCGTGTCCACGAGGAACATCCTGCCGGGCTGGAGGCGTCCCTTGCGGACCACCTTCGCGGGGTCGATGTCCAGGACACCGACCTCGGAGGAGAGCACGACGAGACCGTCGTCGGTGACCCAGTAGCGGCCCGGGCGCAGACCGTTGCGGTCCAGCACCGCACCGACCTGGGTACCGTCCGTGAAGGTGACGCAGGCCGGGCCGTCCCAGGGCTCCATCATCGTGGAGTGGTACTGGTAGAAGGCGCGGCGGGCCGGATCCATGGCCTTCTGGGATTCGGGGCTCTCCCACGCCTCGGGGACCATCATCAGCACCGAGTGCGGCAGCGACCGGCCGCCGAGGTGGAGCAGCTCCAGGACCTCGTCGAAGGAGGCGGAGTCGGAGGCGTCCGGGGTGCAGACGGGGAAGATCCGGTCCAGCTGCGCAGCCCCGAAGAGGCTGGTGGCGAGCTGGGACTCGCGGGCCTTCATCCAGTTGCGGTTGCCCTTGACCGTGTTGATCTCGCCGTTGTGCGCGACGAAGCGGTACGGGTGGGCGAGCGGCCAGCTCGGGAAGGTGTTCGTGGAGAAACGTGAGTGCACCAGTGCCACGGCGGTGGCGAAGCGGCGGTCGGAGAGGTCCGGGAAGAACGGTTCCAGCTGCCCCGTGGTGAGCATGCCCTTGTAGACGATCGTGCGGGCGGAGAGCGAGGGGAAGTACACCCCGGCCTCCCGCTCGGCGCGCTTGCGCAGCACGAAGGCCTTGCGGTCGAGCGCGATGCCGGTGCTCTCGCCGTCCGTGACGAAGAGCTGACGGAATTCCGGCATGGTGGCGCGGGCGCCCTTGCCGAGGATGTCCGGGGTGACCGGGACCTGACGCCAGCCGAGGACCCTGAGGCCCTCCTCGGCGGAGATCTTCTCCAGCTTCCGGACGGCCTCGGTGGAGTCGTCCGCGGGCAGGAAGGCGATTCCGACACCGTAGGCACCGGCCTCGGGGAGGTCGAAGGCGACCTCGTCGCGGAGGAAGGCGTCCGGCACCTGGAGGAGGATTCCGGCTCCGTCACCGGAGTCGGGCTCGGATCCGGTGGCACCGCGGTGTTCGAGATTGCGCAGTACGGTCAGCGCCTGCTCGACCAGCTCATGGCTGGCCACACCGGTCAGGGTGGCCACGAACCCGACACCGCAGGCGTCGTGCTCGTTACGGGGGTCGTACAGCCCCTGCCGGGCGGGGCGACCGTCCATGGGCGACCAGGCGTCGGTACGCATGGGCTCTCCCGTCGTCGTCGTGGCATGTGCAGTGCCGAGGGACGACGTTGGCCCTCTGCGAAATTTCGTGCAGGTTACATGATGGGGCGCTTCTCAAGAAGCGGATAGTCCGTTCCAACATCCGGACACCGCCTGAGGCGGTGGGGGTGGGTCGCAGTCGGAGGATCGGCGCCCGGGGGGACCGCAGAGAGCAGGCGTCGTTGCCCGCGGTGTCTACGGCTCATGCCCGGCGGCGAAGGAAATGAAACCGCCGGGTAACGGCTACTTATGTGTAGCGCTGCATAGAGACTCATTTTACGTCGGGCGGAACCGGTCCGCCCAGAGGCGGACCCCAAGACGTACGTCACACCGATGGCGGACACGTCACGGAACGAAGCCCGCCCGGCACGCGAGGACGACACCTCCGGCCGGACGGGCTCCATGTCATGCCCCCGTCCACGCGGTCAGCCTCCGACGGCCACACCGAACAGCGTGCCCAGACCGTAGGTGATCGCCGCGGCGGCCCCGCCGAGCGCCAGCTGCCGCAGCCCGCTGTACAGCCAGCTGCGCGCCGTCACCCTGGCCACCACCGCACCGCAGGCGAACAGTCCGACCAGGGCCAGCAGCACGGCCGGCCACAACGCGCTCGCGCCGAGCAGATACGGCAGCACGGGCAACAGGGCCCCCAGCGCGAACGCGCCGAACGACGACACCGCGGCGACGAGCGGCGAGGGCAGATCGCCCGGATCGATGCCGAGCTCCTCGCGGGCGTGGATCTCCAGGGCCTGCTCCGGATCGCGCGACAGCTGGCGCGCGACCTCGCGGGCGAGACCGGGCTCGACGCCGCGGGACTCGTAGAGCGCGGCGAGCTCCCGCTCCTCGTCCTTGGGATGCTTGCGCAACTCGCGCCGCTCGACGTCGAGTTCGGCCTCGACGAGCTCACGCTGCGAGGCGACGGAGGTGTATTCGCCGGCCGCCATGGAGAAGGCTCCGGCGGCCAGGCCCGCCAGACCCGTGATCACGATCGTCTGCTGGGAGACGGCGCCACCCGCGACGCCGGTCATCAGCGCGAGGTTGGAGACGAGCCCGTCCATGGCACCGAACACCGCCGGGCGCAGCCAGCCGCCGTTCACATCACGGTGGGTGTGGTTGTCGCGGTGCGCCTCGTGCAGTACGGCGTCGGTCTCGATGATGGACACAGCTCTCCCCTTCTCCGGCAGCGGGTTCCACGCGCTCCGCCCCCGCTCAGCACCATCGAAAGTACGCACGAAAATGAGCCCCCGCCAGCAAGGCAGGCCGTACTTACCTGCCCTCTGACCAGGTAAGTACGGCCTGCCTTGCCACTTCCGAGCCATCATCCGACTGGCCCTTTTGTCGCGATTTCGGCCTCTGCCGAGGCTCCGCGTGGCACATATCGAGGAGGCACGAGAACGGGCCCGGTGCGAGCGAAGGGTCGACGCGATGGAGTCGATTGCAGAAAATCCGGCGGAACCTCGGACGCATGACGCCCGAGCGGCGGTACGCGGCGGCGCACTCGGGGAGGACCTGGGCGACCGGGCCCGGGGCGCACTGCTCGGCCTCGCGGTCGGTGATGCGCTGGGCGCACCGGCGGAGAACCTGCGGCCGTCCGAGATCCGCCGTCGCTGGGGCCGGATCGAGGGCTTCGTGAGCGACGACCCCGCGGGCACGGACGACACGGAGTACGCGATCTTCTCCGGGCTGCTCCTCGCGCGGCACGGTTCGGCGCTGACGGTCACCCATGTGGAGCGGGCGTGGCACCTGTGGATCGCCGACCTGGACGAAGGGCCCTTCCGCGGTGCCGGGTTCAGCGAGCGGGGCACGCTGGAGAATCTGCGCCGGGGTCTGGCCGCCCCGATCTCCGCCCAGCACCGGCACGCCTGGAGCGACGGCCTGGCGATGCGGGCGGCGCCGTTCGGTGTCTTCGCGGCGGGCCGTCCGGACGAGGCGGCACGCCTGGTCGCGGTCGACGGGCGGGTCAGCCATGACGGGGAGGGCATCTACGGCGGCCAGGCGGTGGCGGCCGGGGTGGCCGCCGCGATGGCGGGCGCCGGGGTCGCGTCGGTGATCGCCGCCGCGCTGTCCGTCGTCCCCATGGACTCCTGGACGGCGCGTTCGCTGCGGCGCGCCGTGGCCGCCGCGCAGCGCACGTACCCCGACCGGCTCACCGGGGAACGCGCGGTGCGCTCCGCGGTGGTCGTCGGCGGCTATCCGTGGACGGACCTGGCCCCCGAGGCGGTCGGCCTGGCCTTCGGAGCGTTCGCGGCGGCGCGCGGCGACTTCCGCACGGCGGTGCTGACCGCGGTCAACATGGGCCGCGACGCGGACACGACGGCCGCGGTGGCGGGGGCCCTGGCCGGCGCCCTCCACGGGGCGTCGGCGATTCCGCGGCACTGGGGGGAGGCGATCGGCCCGGTCCGGGGCAGCTGCCTGCCGTCGATGCGGGGCTATCACGTCCTGGACATCGCGGAGTTGCTCACCCCGGACGACACGGACGACACGTACGGGGACGGGCGGGGTGAAGCCCGTACGCCCGAGGGCGGACGGGCGCACGCCGCCGAGCACACCGCGTCCGCCGTCGGCCAGGACGGCCCGGCACGGGACCACCCGCGTGCGGACGCGAGCGGCACACCTCGCGCGTCCGCGGCCGGACCGGCGCACAACGCCCCCGTCGCACCCGCCACCGCGGACGAAGCGGACCGGGACGCCCCGCACGACATCCACCGCGGCGCCCCGCGCGCCCCTGCTTCCGCGTCCGCCCGGTTCCGCACCCGCCCCTCCCCCGGCCATCGGGCCCGGATCGAGGGTCTGTTGCTCGGGCTCGCCGCCGGGGACGCCGCCGGGTGGCCCGCCGCACGGCACCGGGCCGCCCGGATGCCCGAATGGACCCGGCGTCTCACCCGGGAGCTCGACACCTTCGCCGAGCAGAACGCCACGACCACGCTGCCCGTCCCCATCGCCCTCAACCAGCCGCCCGAACCCCTGCGGCTCGGGCCGTCCGACGACGCCGAATGGGCGGCGTTCGCCGCCGGGACCGTGCTCGCCTCGACAGCGGGTCCGCTGCACGGGCTGTCCCCCGAACACCGGATGCGGGCCGCCGTCGACGTCGCCTGGAACGCGCTGGCGGCCGAGGTCGCCGCGGCTGCCGCCCGCGCCCCCGAGGTCGAATCGGCGGTGCTCCCGCTGCGCGCCCGGATCTCGGTACGGGCCGGACTCGGGAATCTCGCCGCCGGGTTGCGCCCGCCCGCCACCGGTCACGACAACCCGCACTACTTCGACGACGCGGCCTGCGTACGGGCCGCCGTGCTCGCCGTCGCCCACCCCGCCGACCCGGCGGCCGCCGCCGACCTCGCCGAGTTCGACGCCCGCTACACGCAGGACGGCGACGGGGTGCACGGCGCCCGCGCGATGGCGGCAGCGATCGCCGAGGCGCTGGGCGGCGCGGATGTGGACAGGGCGGTGAACGCCGCGCTCGCGCAGCTCCCCGACGGCACGGAGATCGCCCGCAACGCCGCCCATGCCGTCCGGATCGCCCGTGACTTCGTCGGCGAGGCGGCGGGCGCGTTCGCCCTGGTACCGGTGCTGGAGCATCAGATCGTCGACCACGTCTACAGCTACGGGATCGCCGCCGCCGAGACCGTCCCGGTCGCGCTCGCCCTGGCCACCGCGGCCCGCGGCCGGATCGCCCAGGCCGTTCCCGCGGCGGCGTGCCTGTCACGGGTGGCCGACTCCGCGCCCGCGCTGGCCGGCGCGCTGACCGGCGCGCTCTGCGGCATCGACGCCGTCCCGGACGGCTGGCGCGACGCCTGCCGCACCTTGGCGGGGTGTGCGCTGCCCCGTCTCGCGGGGACCGATCTGATCGAACTCGCCGGGCTGCTGGCAGCCACGGAACCGAAGCCCATGGGTGGACAATTCGGGCATGACATCCATGACGCCCGTACGGTCCGGGGCGAGAACCACGGCACTCACACTCGATGAACGGATCACGGGAGCGCTCGTCGGCGCCGCGGTCGGCGACGCTCTCGGCGGTCCGGTCGAGGGCCGGCCCCCCGAGCAGATCGTGGCCCGCCACGGCGGGCGGATCAGCGGCATCGTCGGCCCGTGGGACGGCGACGACTGGCGTACGGCCCGCCCCATCGCCCCGTACCACAAGGGCGACGGACACGTCACCGACGACACCTTGATGACCCATGCGCTGGTACGGGTGTACGACGCCGTGCGCGACCACCTCGACGCGTACGCGGTCGCCGACCACCTCGTGCCGGAGCTGATCTCCACCCCCCGCTGGATTCCGGAGCTGGAGGCCGACGCACTGCCGCTCCAGCGGATCTTCCTCGCCGAGAAGTGGATCGTCGCGCGGCTGCACTACGGCCATGTCGATCCGCGCGAGGCGGGTTCCGGAAACATCGTCAACTGCGGTGCGGCGATGTACATGGCACCGGTCGGCCTGGTCAACGCCGCCCACCCGGAGGCCGCGTACGCCGAGGCGCTGGATGTCGCCGGCGCCCATCAGTCCTCCTACGGCAGGGAGGCGGCCGGAGTCTTCGCCGCGGCCGTCGCCGCCGCGTGCGCCCCGGACGCGACGCCCGCCGGTGTCGTCGAGACCTGTCTGTCGCTCGCCAAGGACGGCACCCGGTCCGCCATCGAGGCGGTGTGCGAAGTGGCCGTCCGTCACCGCGACTTCGAGACCGCGCTCGCTCCGCTGCGCGCCGCCGTCGCGCCCTTCGACACCGTGGGCCCCGACTACCGCGCCCCCTCCCTCGGCGCCCGTCGGCCGTCCCGGCTGCACGCCATCGAGGAACTCCCCATCGCGCTCGGCATGCTGCTCGTCGCGGACGGCGACTACCGGCACGCGGTCCTCGGCTCGGTGAACTACGGCCGGGACTGCGACTCGATCGCCACCATGAGCGGTGCCGTCGCGGGCGCGCTCCACGGCGAACCGTCGATCCCCGCCGACTGGGTGAGAACGGTCGCCGAGGCCAGCCGGCTCGATCTGCACGCCCCCGCGCGGGCCCTGGCGGGCGTCGCCCGCGAGGTGTTCGTACGGGACACGGTCCGGCGCCGCAACCACGAGTCGGCGTTCGCCGCGCTGGCGGGTACGCCATGACCCTCCGGGTGACGTGGGTGCAGCCCGAGGACCTGGTCGGGCACGAGCTGCGCCAGGCCGCCGAGGACGGGCGGGACGCAAGGGAGGTCGCCCGCCGGTGGTACGAGGCGGGCGGCGCCCCCGCGCCGGAACGGGCCGGCGCGTCGACCCCTCCGGCACCGGAGCTGCGCGCGCTCGCCGAGCGGCTGCTCGACGAACTCGCCCTGCTGGAATCGCCGTTGGAGGCGGACGAACCGACCGACCTGGCCGCGGTCCGGGCCGCCTGTCCGAACTGGCCGGCCCCCCGCACGGACCCGACGCCGGTGAGCCACGAGCGGCTGCACGCCGCCTGGCTGGGCCGGGCCGCCGGCTGTCTGCTCGGCAAACCCGTCGAGAAACTGCCGCTCGCCGGTATCCGCGCACTGGCCCGCGCCACCGGCAACTGGCCGCTGACCACGTGGTTCACCGCCAAGGGGCTGCCCGCCGAGCTGGCCGCCACCTACCCCTGGAACCGTCGCTCCGCGTCCACCTCCCTGGCCGAGAACATCGACGGCATGCCGGAGGACGACGACCTCGACCACCCCCTGCTCACCCTGTTGCTGCTCCAGCGGTACGGTCCGTCCTTCACCACCTGTGATCTCGCCCGGCTGTGGCTCGACGAACTCCCGGCCGGCCGCACGTTCACCGCCGAGCGGGTCGCGTACCGCAATCTGCTGGACGGGATCGTTCCCCCGCTCACCGCCCGGTACCGCAATCCGTTCCGGGAGTGGATCGGTGCGCAGATCCGGGCCGATGTGCACGGCTGGACGCATCCGGGCGACCCGTCGGCCGCGGCGGAGCAGGCCCACCGGGACGCGGTCCTCACCCACACCGCCAACGGGGTGTACGGGGCGATGTTCGCCGCCGCCGCACTCGCCGAAGCGGCCGGCGGCGCGCACGACGTGCACGGCTGTCTGGCCGCCGGGCTGCGCGTCGTGCCGCCGCGTTCGCGGTTCGCGCACGCGGTGCGCTTCGGCATCGCGGCGGCCCGTGGCGAGAGCGGCTTCGACGCGGTGGCCGACCGGCTGCACGCCGAGTACGGCGCGTACCACTGGGTCCATGTGCTGCCCAACGCCGCTCTGCTGGCCGCGGCCCTCACCCACGCCGACGGCGACTACTCCGACTCCGTCTGCCGTGCGGTGTCGGGCGGCTGGGACACCGACTCCAACGGCGCGACCGCCGGTTCACTGGCCGGACTGCTGGCCGGGAGCCCCGGCGCGCTGCCCGACCGCTGGACCGCCCCGCTGAAGAACCGTCTCGCCACGTCGGTCGCCGGATTCGACTCCATCGGCTTCGACGCCCTCGCCGAACAGACCCACCGGCTCACCCTCGAGGAGGCACTCCGCCCATGACCGGCATCGCGGTGCTCGGCAGCACCAATATGGATCTCGTCGCGTATGTCGCACGGGCTCCGGAGCGAGGAGAGACCGTCACCGGACGGGAGTTCCGTACCGTTCCCGGCGGCAAGGGCGCCAACCAGGCCGTCGCCGCCGCCCGCGCGGGCGGCGGCGTGACGATGATCGGCGCGGTCGGCGACGACGAGTACGGCGCCGTGCTGCGCTCCAGCCTGGAGCACGCGGGCGTCGGCACCGATCTGCTGCACACGGCCGAGGGCCCCAGCGGCACCGCGCACATCGTCGTCGACGACCTGGGTTCCAACTCCATCGTGGTGATCCCCGGCGCCAACGGCACCGTCACCGCTCTCGGCCCCGGCGAGATGGCCGCCATCGCCGGGGCCGATCTGCTGCTGCTCCAGCTGGAGCTGCCGCTGTCCGCCGTGCTGGAGGGTGCGCGCGTGGCCCACGCCCAGGGCGTACGGACCATCCTCACCCCGTCCCCCGTACAGTCCCTGCCCGCCGAACTCCTCGACTGTGTCGACCTGCTGATCCCCAACGAGCACGAGGCGGCCGCGCTCACCGGCGCCACCGACCCCCATGCGGCGGCGCAGCTGCTGCTCGGCCAGGTCCCCGCGGTGGTGGTCACACTCGGCTCGAAGGGCTGCCTGTACGCGGCCCGGGGCGGCGAGCCCGTTCTCTTCCCCGCCCCCGAGGTCACCGCGGTCGACTCCACCGGGGCCGGGGACACCTTCGTCGGGACGCTCGCCGTGGCGCTCGGCGAGCGACGGCCCGTACCCGAGTCGCTGGCCTGGGCATCGGCCGCCGCCGCGCTGTGCGTACAGCGGCCGGGCGCCTCGACCTCCATGCCGTACCGCAGTGAGATCGACGCCGCATGAACACGACCGCGCAGGCGCCGCTGACCGGGCTGCGGGTCATCGACCTCGCCACGCTCTTCGCGGGCCCTCTCTCCGCCACCATGCTCGGTGACTTCGGCGCCGAGGTGATCAAGGTCGAGCATCCGCGCAAGCCCGATCCGTCGCGCGGGCACGGGCCCGCGAAGGACGGCGTCGGCCTGTGGTGGAAACTCCTCGGCCGCAACAAGCGCAATCTGACCCTCGACCTGTCCAGCCCCGGCGGGCGCGACATCCTGCTCCGGCTGGCCGCCGGGACCGATGTGATCATCGAGAACTTCCGGCCCGGCACCCTGGAGCGCTGGGGTCTCGGCTGGGCGGAGCTGCACGCCGTCAATCCGCGGCTGGTGCTGGCCCGGGTCACCGGCTTCGGTCAGTTCGGTCCGTATGCGCACCGTCCCGGCTTCGGCACCCTGGCCGAGGCGATGAGCGGGTTCGCCGCGATCACCGGGGAACCGGACGGACCGCCCACGCTGCCGCCGTTCGGGCTCGCCGACTCGATCGCGGCGCTGGCCACCGCGTACGCCGTGATGGCCGCGCTCGCCGGACGCGACAGGACCGGGGAGGGGCAGGTCGTCGACATGGCGATCATCGAGCCGATCCTGACCGTGCTCGGCCCGCAGCCGGTCTGGTACGACCAGCTCGGCTACGTACAGCCGCGCACCGGCAACCGCTCCCGGAACAATGCCCCGCGCAACACCTACCGCACCTCGGACGGGCACTGGGTCGCCGTCTCCACCTCCGCGCAGTCGGTCGCCGAACGGGTCATGCGTCTGGTGGGCCGGCCCGAACTGATCGACGAGCCCTGGTTCGGCTCCGGCAGCACCCGCGCCGAGCACTCCGACGAACTCGACGAGGCGGTCGGCGACTGGGTCGCCCGGCACACCCGCGAGGAGGCCGTCTGCGCGTTCGAGAAGGCGGAGGCGGCCATCGCACCCGTCCACGGCATCCAGGACGTGATGGAGGACCCGCAGTACCGGGCCCTGGACTCCGTCACCGAGGTGGACGACCCGGAGCTGGGACCGCTGCGGATGCAGAACGTCCTGTTCCGCCTCTCGGCGACACCGGGCGCGATCCGCTGGGCGGGCCGGCCGCACGGTGCGGACACCGACGAGATCCTCACCGCCCTGGGTCTGTCGGGCCAGGAGATCGCGGCGCTGCGGGCGGAGCGCGTCCTGTGACGGCGACGGTCCCCCTCACCTTCCTGTACGTGCCCGGGGACCGGCCCGAAGTGGTGCGCAAGGCACGCGACGCGGGCGCGGACGTGGTGATCGTCGATCTGGAGGACGCGGTCGCACCGGACCGCAAGGAGTACGCGCGGTCGGCCACCGCCGAGCTGCTGTCCGAGCCGGTGGCGGACACCGCCGTGCCGATCCATGTCCGGGTCCACACCGAGGCGGATGTCGTCGCCCTGGCCGGACTGCCGGGGCTCGCCGAATTCCGGCTGCCGAAGATCACGCACGCCGCCTCCGTCCACCACATCGCGGCCGTGGCGCCGGGGGTCGCACTCTGTCCGCTGCTGGAATCGGCGCTCGGCATCGAGCACGCCTACACGGTCGCCTCCGCCCATCCCCAGGTGCGCGCCATCGCCCTGGGCGAGGCCGACCTCCGGGCCGATCTGGGGGTACGGGACGATGCCGGGCTCGACTGGTCGCGCAGCCGGGTCGTCGTCGCCGCCCGTGCGGCGGGACTCGTGCCACCCGCCCAGTCGGTGTTCACGGACGTGCGGGACCTGGACGGCCTGGGGGCGTCCTGCGCGCGCGGCCGGGCGCTGGGCTTCCTGGGGCGGGCGGCGATCCACCCCCGCCAGCTCCCGGTCATCGAGCGCGCGTTCCGCCCGACGCCGCGGGAGGTCGAGGCGGCGGCCGAGATCGTGGAGGCGGCCGCGACGGACGAGGGCGCGCTGGCCCTGCCGGACGGCCGGTTCGTCGACGCGGCGGTGGTGGCCTCGGCCCGCCGCACGCTGGCGCTGGCCGTGCGGCCGGGATGACGGCCGCGGGGGCCACCGCGAGCCCGCCCGTCCGGCGACGAGGACATGTGTGGGGCCCCGAACCAGGCGGTTCGGGGCCCCACACATGACGAACGTACGGGTCAGCCGTTCTTCGCCGCCTCCGCGGCGCCGTTCTTCTCCGGCGTCTTCGCGGCACTGTCATCGGAGTCGTCGGCACGCTCGGCGGTATTCGTCCCAGGACCCGTGTCCGCGTCGGACGCGACGGTTTTGTCCGCGTCACCCGGGGCGTCGCCGTCCTTCACGGCATCGGCGCCTTCGCCGTCCTTCGTGGCTTCGCCGTCCTCGGCGTCCACCGCGCCCGGCTCCACGACCTCCTCGCGCCCCGGACGCACCTTCGCCGAGATCACCATGTACACCACCGCCAGCAGGAACACGATCCCCGCGGTCCACACATTGAGGCGTACGCCCAGGATGTGGTGGGCCTCGTCGACCCGCATGTACTCGATCCAGCCGCGTCCCGCGCAGTACGCGGCGACGTACAGCGCGAACGCCCGGCCGTGACCGAGCCTGAAGCGGCGGTCCGCCCAGATCACCAGCAGGGCGACACCGATGCACCACAGCGACTCGTACAGGAACGTCGGGTGGTACGTACCCGCGACCCTGTTGGGGCCCTCGCTGATCTTCAGCGCCCACGGCACATCGGTCGGCTTGCCGTACAGCTCCTGGTTGAACCAGTTGCCCCAGCGGCCGCAGGCCTGGGCCAGGGCGATACCGGGGGCGAGCGCGTCGGCCCAGGCCGGCAGCGGGATCCCACGGCGGCGGCAGCCGATCCAGGCACCGACGGCGCCGAGCGCGATCGCGCCCCAGATGCCGAGGCCGCCCTGCCAGATCTTGAAGGCGTCGACCCAGTTCTCACCGTCGCTGAAGTACAGCTGGTAGTCGGTGATGACGTGATAGAGCCGCCCGCCGACGAGGCCGAAGGGCACCGCCCATACGGCGATGTCGGCGACGGTGCCGGCTCTGCCGCCCCGGGCGATCCAGCGCTTGTTGCCGAACCAGACGGCGACGAAGACACCGATGATGATGCAGAACGCGTAGCCGCGCAGCGGGATCGGGCCGAGATCGATCACGCCGGTCGACGGACTGGGAATGTAGGCAAGGTCCATGGCAGGGTCGACGCTACCTTGCCGGGTGGGGCCTACGGCAACCCACCCGACAACGTATGGGTAACAGGCAGGTCATGGATTCCCCCTGCCGGACCAACGCTCAGGAGTGCGACGGCGCCGGTGTGACCGTGCCCGGCTTCTTGCCCTTGTTGGCCTCGGCGACCCACTTCTTCAGGTTCGCCGAGGTGATCGGTTCGTCACCCTTCTTCGGGAAGATCGTCTCTCCGTTGAGCAGCGCGGCCGGCGTGCCCTGGAATCCGCCCTTCTGGAACGCCGTGTTGGACTTCTGGACCCAGCTGTCGTGCTTGCCGTCCTCCACACAGCTGCGGAAGGCGGGGGTGTCGAGCCCCGGGACCTTCTTGGAGAGCTCGATCAGCTTGGCGTTGTCACCGAAGGCGTCTTCGGTCTCCGGCGGCTGGTTGCGGTAGAGGACGTCGTGGTAGGCGGAGAACTTTCCCGCGCCCTGCGCGCAGGCCGCCGCGTTGGCCGCCCGCAGCGAGCCGCTGCCGCCGAGATTGCCGTCGATGAGCGTGGCGAGGTGGTACTCGATCTTGACCTGTCCAGTGCTCTCCAGTTGGTGGGCGGTGTCCCGGAACGCGTTCTCGAACTGGGCGCAGACCGGGCAGCGGAAGTCCTCCCAGATGGTGAGCGTGGACGGGGCATTGTCCGCGCCGACCTGGATGGCCAGGCCGTCCTTGCCGGTCGCACCGGACGGTGCGACGACGGGGCCCGCCGTGCTGCTCTTCTTGCCGCCCGTGTTCGCGGCGATCACGCCGACGACGGCGGCCAGCGCCAGCACACCCACCACGGCGCCGCCGACGATCAGCGCCCGCCTGCGGCGCTCGTGCGCCTTCTCGCGCTCACGCTGCTGGACGAGCCGGTCTCGCGCGGCCCTTTTTCCCTGTTCGTTCTTCTCGCTCACACCCGCAGCAACGAACCGGGGAGGCACGCGCGTGCCTCCCCGGTCCAGGTCCACCCGTTCGGATTACACCCGATTCAGCGCTTTCGAACGCCTTCGGCCAGTTCGCCCGCCAGGGAGCGGACCGCGGCCAGGCCGCTCTCCTCGTCGGGAGCGTCCAGCATGCTCTTGACGAAGGCGGAGCCGACGATCACTCCGTCGGCGAAACCGGCGACCTCGGCGGCCTGCCGGGCATTGGAGACGCCGAGGCCGACGCAGACCGGGAGGGACGTGGTGGCCCGGGTGCGCCCGACCAGCTCCTGGGCCTGCTCGCCGACCGACTCCCGGGTGCCGGTGACCCCCATCAGCGAGGCCGCGTAGACGAAGCCGGAGCCGGCCGCGGTGATGGTGGCGAGGCGCTCGTCCCTGCTGCTCGGCGCGACGACGAAGACGGTCGCGAGACCGTGCTTGTCGGCGTGCTCGCGCCACAGCTCGGACTCCTGGACCGGCAGGTCGGGCAGGATGCATCCGGCGCCGCCCGCCTCGGCGAGTTCGGCGGTGAAGCGCTCGACGCCGTACCGGTCGATCGGGTTCCAGTACGTCATGACGAGGATCGGGACGCCGGTCGCCTCGTACGCCTCGCGGACCGTGCGCATCACGTCGGCGATCTTCACGCCGCCCCGCAGGGCGATGTCGTCGGCGGTCTGGATGACCGATCCGTCGAGCACCGGGTCGCTGTGCGGCAGCCCCACCTCGACGATGTCCGCGCCGCCCGCCACGACCGCCTTCACGGCGGCGATCGCGCCGTCGACGGTCGGGAACCCGGCCGGCAGGTACGCGATGAGCGCGGCCCTGTTCTCCGCCTTGGCCCGCGCGAGGGAGGAACTCAACAGCTTCACATTGCCGCTCACTTGGTGACCTCCTCTTCCCCGTCGGCCACATCGGCCTCGACGACCCCGTCGGCCCCGTCGTACAGCCCGAAGTAGCGGGCCGCCGTGTCCATGTCCTTGTCTCCGCGGCCGGACAGATTGACCACGAGCAGTCCGTCCTTGCCGAGCTCCTTCCCGACCTCCAGGGCCCCGGCCAGCGCGTGGGCGCTCTCGATGGCCGGGATGATCCCCTCGGTACGGGAGAGGAGGCGCAGCGACTGCATGGCGGCGTCGTCGGTGACCGCACGGTACTCGCCGCGGCCGATGTCCTTGAGGTACGCGTGCTCCGGGCCGATGCCCGGGTAGTCGAGACCGGCCGAGATGGAGTACGGCTCGGTGATCTGGCCCTCGTCGTCCTGGAGGACGTAGCTGCGCGAGCCGTGCAGGATGCCGGGCTCGCCCGCCGTCAGGGTGGCCGCGTGCTCGCCGGTCTCCACCCCGTGCCCGGCGGGCTCGCAGCCGATCAAGCGGACATGGGCGTCCGGGATGAAGGCGTGGAAGAGTCCGATGGCGTTGGAGCCGCCGCCGACGCAGGCGATGGCGGCGTCCGGCAGCCGGCCGGTCCGCTCCAGGATCTGGCGGCGGGCCTCGACGCCGATGACGCGGTGGAAGTCGCGGACCATGGCAGGGAAGGGGTGCGGTCCCGCGACGGTGCCGAAGAGGTAGTGCGTGTGGTCCACATTGGCGACCCAGTCGCGGAACGCCTCGTTGATGGCGTCCTTCAGCGTCCTGGAGCCGGACTTCACGGCGATGACCTCGGCGCCCAGCATCCGCATGCGCGCCACGTTCAGCGCCTGCCGCTCGGTGTCGATCTCACCCATGTAGATGGTGCATTCGAGGCCGAAGAGCGCACAGGCGGTCGCGGTGGCGACACCGTGCTGTCCGGCACCGGTCTCGGCGATGACCCGGGTCTTGCCCATGCGCCTGGTGAGCAGCGCCTGGCCCAGCACGTTGTTGATCTTGTGCGAGCCGGTGTGGTTCAGGTCCTCGCGCTTGAGGAAGATCCGGGCACCGCCCGCGTGCTCGGCGAAGCGCGGCACCTCGGTCAGCGCGCTGGGGCGGCCGGTGTAGTTGATCATGAGCTCGTTGAGCTCGGCGGCGAAGGCCGGGTCGGCCTTCGCCTTGTCGTACTCGACGGCGACCTCGTCCACGGCGGCGACGAGCGCCTCCGGGATGAACTTGCCGCCGAACGCTCCGAAGTAGCCTTCGGCGCTGGGGATCAGACCCTCCGGGTCCGGGATGAAGAAGTCAGATGACATCCGACGTGCTCCTCGACATCGCAATGGGTGGGTTCACCGTATGCGCCGTGAGCGGAGCGCCACCGCGACCGGAAACGGTCGGGCGGTGCGGTCGTACGTACGACAGGAGTGGTGCGGGTACGTCGGCCGGGGCTCGCTACAGCGCGGACCCCGTGCGCCATCGCATGCCGTTGACCTGGCCGGGCTCGTCGCCGATCACGTACCGCACGCGCCGGCCGTGCACCCGGCGCGCGGGGGCGCGGCAGCCGCGGGGGCGGCAGCCGCGCGCCAGCGGCGCGTGCGGGTCCCGGGCAGCCGTCACCGCGGCCAGGCGCAGGCGTGGCCGGGTGCGGAGCACGGGACGGTCGGCGGACATGGTGCGGGTCAGCCCCGTCCGTGGCGGAGCGCCGGGTGGGCGCCCGCGGCGACCAGGTCGGCGACGGCGGCCCTCGGGTCGCGGCCGGTGACCAGGGACTCGCCCACGAGCACGGCGTCGGCGCCCGCGTTGGCGTACGCGATCAGGTCGTGCGGACCGCGGACGCCGGACTCGGCGACCTTGACGATGTGGTCGGGGATCTCGGGGGCGACGCGCTCGAAGGTGGAGCGGTCGACCTTGAGGTCCTTCAGATTGCGGGCGTTGACACCGATGACCTTCGCACCGGCGTCCACGGCGCGCTCCGCCTCCTCCTCGTCGTGCACCTCGACCAGCGGCGTCAGACCGATGGACTCGGCGCGCTCGATCAGGGAGACCAGGGCCTCCTGGTCGAGGGCGGCGACGATCAGCAGGGCGAGGTCGGCACCGTGGGCGCGGGCCTCCCAGAGCTGGTAGGAGGTGACGATGAAGTCCTTGCGCAGGACCGGGATGTCGACCTTGGCGCGGACGGCCTCCAGGTCGGCGAGCGAACCGCCGAAGCGGCGCTCCTCCGTGAGGACCGAGATGACGGACGCGCCGCCCGCCTCGTAGTCCGCGGCGAGCGCGGCCGGGTCGGCGATGGCGGCGAGAGCCCCCTTGGAGGGGCTGGAGCGCTTGACCTCGCAGATGACGGTCACGCCCTCGCCACGCAGGGCTGCGGCTCCGTCCTTGGCCGCGGGAGCACGCGCCGCGCGCTCCTTCAGCTCGTCGAGGCTGACACGCGCCTGCCGCTCTGCGAGGTCGGCGCGTACGCCGTCGATGATCTCGTCGAGCACACTCACGCGAGCGGCCCCCTTCCGGGACGGTGATGAGGGAACAGGATCAGCCATGTCAATGCTATCCGCAGGAGGGCGAAGGGCCCGAATCCAGTCGGCGAATGTCCCACTACCTGGGCATTCAAGGCGCCAGCGCCGTTCCGAACGGAAGATTCCGGACGACTGAGAAGATCAGCAGCACGGCCCCGATCCCCCACCAGACGACGGGTTTCGCGGCGATGCTCATGGGCCTTCCCCGGGCGGCGCGGGCCGTCCAGACCACCCAGAGGACCGCGAAGACCCCGTAGCCGACGACGGCGAGCGCGTTGGAGCCGAGGGCGGCGGCGATGTCGCCGTGAGCGACCGCGTGGGCACTGCGCAGCCCGCCGCACCCCGGGCAGTACAGGCCGGTGAACCGCAGCAGCGGGCAGACCGGGTAGTGGCCCGGCTGATTGGGGTCGACGGCGCCGACGTACCCGAAGGCGCCGATGACCGCGGCCATGACCCCCGCCGGGACGGCGAGCCGCCGGATCCGTGAGGCGGGCACCGGGGCCGGTGGGAAGACGGGCGGGAACGGCTGGCCGTTCACCGGCGGCTGTCCGGACATCGACGGGGGGCCGGGGGCGGGCCGGGGTCCCGGCGCCGACGGCGCTGCGGCTGGGGTAGGCGATGCGTCCACTCGGTGATTGTCCCCGCTGACGCGGAGAGGCGCAGCCCGGACCGGGCTGCGCCTCGCATGCGTACGGGTACTGCGTGTGTCAGGAGATCTGGGCCTGCGCGGCGCGAGCCCTCGCCTGGGCCATCTCCTCGGACTCCTTCGGCATGCCGAGGCCCGCCGCCTTCATCGCCATGCCGACGATCCCGCCGAGGAAGACGACGGCGATACCGGCCCAGAAGCCGATCGGGTTGGCCGCGACCAGGAAGACGCCCGCGACGCAGAAGCCGATGAAGGAGATGATGACACCGGTCCAGGCGGCCGGGGTGTGTCCGTGGCTGCTGCCCGCCATGAGTTGCTCCTTGTTGGTGATGCGCTGTTGGTATCGCTGTACGCAAAGCTGGTGCCGCTGTTGGTGCCGCTGTGCAGAAAGCTCGGCTTCATTGTCCCGTACGCGCGGGTACGGCGTGAGCTCGGGGGTCATGCCTCGCGCGTCGGGTCCTCACCGCGGTCCAGGGCCTTCCACAGGTCCTCGGGCCGGTCCGGGTCCAAGGCGGTGCGGGCGGCCTTGCGGGGGCGGGGGGTGCCGTCCCGTTCGTACCGTCCCGACATGGTGGGCCAGAGCTTCCCGTACCGCAGGGCGAGCAGTCCGGCGAGGAGGATCAGCAGGCCGCCGGCCGCGGTGACGTAGGGCCACGCGGTGTGGCTGAGGGCGCCGATGGTCGCCGCGGTGTCGCCGGTGGTCTGCGCGGCCTTCTCGTCGAGCGCCGAGCTGTCGGAGGCGCCGAGACAGGCGCTCAGTCCGGCGCCGAGGCCGCTGAGGGCGAGGAGCCCGGCGACGATCAGCCGCCCGCTGCTGCGGACGGCGAAGACGGCGACGAGGGCGGCCAGGCCGACGATGGCCAGGGCCGCCGGGAGGCCGGTGACGTCCTGACCGTCGGCGGCCAGCGGCAGGGAGCCGCCGCCGACGGCCGCCCGGCCCTCGGCCCAGGTCTGGCCGGAGGCGAGCAGGACGACGGTGGCACCGGCCGCGCCGAGGAGCAGTCCGGCGGCCAGGCTGCGGCGGCTTCCCGTGGCGTCGGCGGTGGCCGCTCGGGCACGGGGCTGGGGTACGGGAACAGCACTCACATACCCCACTATCCCCTACCGCCTCGTCAGCCGTGGAGCCGGTTGGCCGTATGCACCGCGCGGAGCACCGCGGCGGCCTTGTTGCGGCACTCGGTGTCCTCGGCGACCGGGTCGGAGTCGGCGACGACCCCCGCTCCGGCCTGGACGTACGCCGTGCCGTCGCGGAGCAGGGCGGTCCGGATCGCGATGGCGGTGTCGGAGTCCCCGGCGAAGTCGAGGTAGCCGACGCAGCCTCCGTACAGTCCGCGGCGGGTCGGTTCGAGCTCCTCGATGATCTGCATCGCGCGGGGCTTGGGGGCGCCGGAGAGGGTGCCCGCGGGGAAGCAGGCGGTGAGGACGTCGAAGGCGGTGCGGCCCTCGGCGACCCGGCCGGTGACGGTGGAGACGATGTGCATCACGTGCGAGTACCGCTCGATCGACATGAAGTCGACCACCTCGACGCTGCCGGGTTCGCAGACCCGCCCGAGGTCGTTGCGGCCGAGGTCGACGAGCATCAGGTGCTCGGCGCGCTCCTTCGGGTCGGCGAGGAGTTCGTCGGCGAGGGCCTGGTCCTCCTGCGGGGTGGCGCCGCGGTGTCTGGTTCCGGCGATCGGGTGGACCATCGCACGTCCGTCCTCGACCTTGACGAGGGCTTCCGGGCTGGAGCCCGCGACGTCGAAGCCGTCGAAGCGGAAGAGGTACATGTACGGCGACGGGTTGGTGGCGCGCAGCACCCGGTAGACGTCCAACGCGCTTGCCGTGCAGGGGGTTTCGAAGCGCTGGGAGGGAACGACCTGGAAGGCCTCGCCGGCCCTGATGCGCTCCTTCACGTCCTCGACGGCGTCCTGGTACGCCGGGCCGCCCCACAGCGCGGTGTACGGGGGGAGCTCGGACGGCGGCAGGGCGGCGGGGCTGTTCTCGACAGGGCGCGAGAGGTCCCGCTCCATGGCGTCGAGACGGGCGACGGCGTCCGCGTAC
This sequence comes from Streptomyces sp. NPDC093149, assembly GCF_044754145.1. Lineage (NCBI taxonomy): Bacteria > Bacillati > Actinomycetota > Actinomycetes > Kitasatosporales > Streptomycetaceae > Streptomyces > Streptomyces sp. NPDC093149. Next base: position 191,954 of record NZ_JBIVON010000007.1, on the reverse strand, counting down.
GCCTCGTCGACGCCGGTCGCGAGATCGTTGTGGTTGATCGCGTTGGCGATCAGGAGGACGCTGCCGTCCCAGTGGTCGAGCACGGCCAGGTCCGAGGTGAGGAGCATCGTCAGCTCGGGGAGGTGCAGGTCGTCCTTTGCGCTGTCGCCGATCTTCTCCAGGCGGCGCACGATGTCGTAGCCCAGATAGCCGACCATGCCGCCGGTGAACGGGGGCAGCCCGTCGTCGACGACCAGGTCGTGCGGGGTGTGCAGGGTCTCGATGGTGGCGCGCAGGGCCTGCAGCGGGTCACCGTCGACGGGGACCCCGACGGGCGGGGTGCCCAGCCAGTGGGCCTGCCCGTCGCGCGCGGTGAGGGTCGCGGCGCTGCGTACCCCGATGAAGGAGTAGCGCGACCAGCTGCGGCCGTTCTCCGCGGATTCCAGGAGGAAGGTGCCGGTGCGCTCGCCCGCGAGTTTGCGGTAGAGGCCGACGGGGGTGTCGCCGTCCGCGAGGAGCCGGCGGCTGACAGGGATGACGCGCCGTTCGACGGCCAGCTTGCGGAAGGTATCGAGATCCATGGCGGCCGACCCTACTGGGCGAGCGGGAGGACGTCGGCGTCGAAGCAGGTGCGGTCGCCGGTGTGGCAGGCGGCACCCGTCTGGTCGACCCTGACGAGGACGGTGTCGGCGTCGCAGTCGAGGGCGACGGACTTGACCTGCTGGACGTGGCCCGAGGTGTCGCCCTTGACCCAGTACTCCTGACGGCTGCGGGACCAGTAGGTGCAGCGGCCGGTGGTGAGGGTGCGGTGCAGTGCCTCGTCGTCCATCCAGCCGAGCATCAGCACCTCGCCGGTGTCGTACTGCTGGGCGATGGCCGGCACGAGCCCGTCGGCGCCGCGCTTGAGGCGGGCGGCGATGGCCGGGTCGAGGTTGCCGGACGGCGGCGGGGTGCTGGGCGTGGGCGCGCTGGTCATGCGCCCATTGTGCCGTGGTCGCGGGAGCGGTTCGGTGCGGCGTCCACTGGGCGGACCGCGTCCGACGGCCGTACGCTGGCGAGCATGTCGACCCATGCGAAGCGCGAACGACTTCTGCTCGCCGACCTGTTGGAGGCGGCGGGACCGGAAGCTCCGACTCTGTGCCGGGGCTGGACGACCAGGGACCTCGCCGCCCATGTGGTGGTCCGCGAGCGCCGGCCGGACGCGGCGGGAGGCGCCCTGCTGGGCGTGCTCAAGAACCGCCTCGAACGGGTGCAGGCGGAGTACACGGCGAAGCCGTACGAGGAGCTGATCCAGCTGATCCGTACCGGTCCGCCGCGGATGTCCCCGTTCGGTCTGAAGCAGATCGACGAGGCCGCCAACACCGTCGAGTTCTACGTCCACGCGGAGGATGTGCGCCGGGCACAGCCGGACTGGTCGCGGCGGGAGCTGGACCCGGTCTTCGCCGATGTGCTGTGGGCCCGCGCGGAGCGGACGGCCCGGCTGCTGGGCCGCAAGTCCCCGGTGGGGCTGGTGCTGCGCCGCCCGGACGGCCAGACGGCGGTGGCGCACAAGGGCACCCCGGTCGTGACGGTCACCGGCGAGCCGGGCGAGCTGCTGCTCTTCGTGTTCGGCCGGCAGGACGCGGCGACGGTGGGGCTGGACGGCGACACGGAGGCGGTGGCCCGGCTGCACACGGCCGAGCTGGGCATGTAGCGCGTACGGGGACGGGTCAGCCCGGGAGTTCCGCGCGGCGCAACCGGGTGAAGGTCAGAGCGACCACCGCGCCCGCCGCGCACACCGCGGCACTGGCGACGAAGACCGGGCCCGTCCCCCGGGCGGCGACAGCGGCTCCCGTGACCGGGTAGCTGAGCGGTGCGATCGCGTGGGTGAAGAGCGTCGACACCGAGGTGACCCGGCCCAGATAGGCGGGTTCGGTGACCGTCTGGATCAGGGCGCCGCACAGGGAGCCGCCGAGGCCCGCGAAGAGCCCGATGCCGACGGCGACGGCGACGGCGGGGCCCAGCGAGGGCGTGTAGGCCAGGGCCGCTATGGCGACCGCGCCGATCAGCACCATCAGGCACATCACGAGCCCGGCCCGCGGTACCCGGCCGCGCACCGCGAGCACCAGGGCCGACGCACCGGCGCCGATCCCGAACGCGGCGACGATCCAGCCCATGCCGGAGGCGCCCCAGCCGCGCTCGCGGGCGAGCAGGATCAGTCCGAGGTTGAGCGGCCCCGCGAAGCCCAGTTCGCTGAGGGCGACGACGAGCATCAGCGGTCCGAGCACCGGGTGACGGCGGATGTGGCGCAGCCCGTCCACCAGTTCGTGCCAGGCGGTGCCGGACGGTTCGGGGGCCTCCCGGGCGGGCAGTGGGCCGACCCGCAGGGACAGGAGCAGCGGCAGGGACAACGCGAAGAGCACGCCGGCCGCGGCGAACGCGAGGGTCGGGCCGCCGCCGGCCACCGCGACCCCGCCGAGCGGCGCTCCGACGACGTTGGCGGCCCGGGAGGCGAGTCCGCGCAGCCCCTGGACGCGGGCGAGCTGTCCGGCGGCGGTGATCCGGGGTGGCAGGGCGCCGACGGCGGGCAGGAAGAGGGCGTCGACCACACCGAAGACGAGCGCGACGGCGATCAGCATCCACACGGCGGGCGAGGTGAGCAGCAGCGTGCCCGCCAGGCCCAGCACGACCAGGCACCGGGCGGCGTCGCTGCCGATGACGACGCGGCGCGGCCCGATCCGGTCGGCGAGCACTCCCCCGCCGAGCATCAGCAGGGCCCTGGGTATGGAGCCGACGGCGAGGACGAGCCCGGCCTGGGTGGCGCTGCCGCTGCGGGCGGCGGCCCAGGCGAGTGCCATGTAGTAGACGCTGTCGCCGATCATCGAAGCGGTGTAGGCACCGAGCCAGCGCAGGACGTTGCCGTCGCGGTGGGCGGGACGTTCGGGGGCGTGCGTGGTCGTGCCCGTGACGGTCATGGAAGTCGTCCTCCCGGGACGGCGAGTCAGGTGCGGAACGGGAATGTGTACAGGTGCACGGCGACGTTCTCGCGGCCTTCCGTGTCCCCGGCCTCGTCGCGGGCACGGCCGAGTTGTTCGTACCGGTCGATGAGTTCGTGCAGCTCACGGCTGAGCGCGGTGAGCTCCTCGGCGGTGAGCCGGGCCAGGTACTCGGAGCCGGAGGCGGCGCCGCGCCACTCCTGCGGCCAGCTCTGGGCCGAGTCGAGGTAGCGGCGGTACAGCTCGCTGCGCTGGTCGAAGGAGAGCCGGCCGACCGCGGCGTGCGTGGCGGCCTTCTCGGGTGCGTCGCTGAAGTCCTCCTCGTGGAAGGACAGTCCCTTGGAGGCGGGCTGCCACCAGCGCTCCCGGCCGTCCCTGCCCTGCTGCTCGGCCTCCTCGATCAGGCCGTGGTCGGCGAGTTTGCGCAGGTGGTAGCTGACCAGCGAGACGGCCTCGTCGACCTGCTCGGCGAGCTGGGAGGCGGTGGCCTTACGAGAGATGTAGAGCGCCCGGTAGAGCTTCATCCGCAGGGGGTGCCCGAACGCCTTCAGGGTCTCCAGATCCGAGATCCGGCGCGATTCCTTGCTTGCCATGCCCTCCACAGTAGATAGGAAAGGAAACTTGCGCAATCTTTGTTGCGCAATAAAAGTTGTGGAATTTCGGCGCGCTCTCCGCCGCCACGGCGGGACAGGACGGTCCTGGAAACGCCGATCGCCGGACGGGCCACAACGGCCCGTCCGGCGATCGATGGGGTACTGCGGTCAGCGGACCGGGTGTCCGGCCTCCCTGAGAGCGCCCTTGACCTCGGAGATCCGCAGATCGCCGAAGTGGAAGACGGACGCGGCGAGTACCGCGTCGGCCCCCGCCGCGATGGCCGGCGCGAAGTCCGCGAGCCGGCCCGCGCCGCCGGAGGCGATGACGGGGACGGTCACGTGCTCCCGGACCGCCGCGATCATCTCGGTGTCGTAGCCGTCCTTGGTGCCGTCGGCGTCCATCGAGTTGAGCAGGATCTCGCCCGCGCCCAGCTCGGCGGCCCGGTGCGCCCATTCGACGGCGTCGATGCCGGTGCCCCTGCGGCCACCGTGCGTGGTGACCTCGAAGGTGCCCGTCGGTGTGCGCCGGGCGTCCACGGAGAGCACCAGGACCTGGCGGCCGAAGCGCTCGGCGATCTCCCGGATCAGGTCCGGGCGGGCGATGGCCGCGGTGTTGACGCCGACCTTGTCCGCACCGGCCCGCAGCAACTTGTCGACGTCGTCGGCGGTCCGGACGCCGCCGCCGACCGTGAGCGGGATGAAGACCTGCTCGGCGGTGCGGCGCACCACGTCGTAGGTGGTCTCCCGGTCACCGCTGGACGCGGTGATGTCGAGGAAGGTCAGCTCGTCGGCGCCCTCGGCGTCGTACAGCTTCGCCATCTCGACGGGATCGCCCGCGTCGCGCAGGTTCTGGAAGTTGACGCCCTTGACGACCCGGCCGTTGTCGACGTCCAGGCACGGGATGACGCGCACCGCGAGGCTCACCGCGCACCTCCCCGGTACGCCTCGACCTCGACCTCGACGACCAGGCTCGGGTCCACCAGACCGGACACGATGATCATCGAGGCGGCGGGGCGGACGTCGTCGAAGAGCTCCTTGTGGGCACGGCCGACCTCGTCCACGTCCCGGGCGTGCGTGACGTACATCCGGGTGCGGACGACGTCCTCACGGCCCAGACCGAGCTGCTTCAGCGCGTCGAAGGCGACCTTGAAGGAGGTGACGGTCTGCTCGTACGGGCCGCCCGCGGAGATCTGCCCGTTCTCCACCGACGTGCAGCCGGCCACCAGGACGAGGCCGTTCGGCAGCTCGACCGCGCGGGAGTAACCGAACTTCTCCTCCCAGGGGGCGCCGGAGGAGATGCGGTTGACGGAGTCGCTCATCCGGAGACCACCTGCAGTGCTTCTTCGAGGGTGAACGCCTTGGCGTACAGCGCCTTGCCGACGATCGCGCCCTCGACGCCGTCCGGGACGAGCGAGGAGATGGCCCGCAGGTCGTCCAGCGAGGAGACGCCGCCGGAGGCGACGACGGGCTTGTCGGTGGCGGCGCAGACGTTCTTCAGGAGTTCCAGGTTGGGCCCCTGGAGCGTGCCGTCCTTGGCGATGTCGGTGACGACGTAGCGGGCGCAGCCCTCGGAGTCGAGGCGGGCGAGTGTCTCGTAGAGGTCGCCGCCGTCGCGGGTCCAGCCGCGGCCGCGCAGCGTCGTGCCGCGGACGTCGAGGCCGACGGCGATCTTGTCACCGTGCTCGGCGATGACCTTGGCGACCCACTCCGGGGCCTCCAGGGCGGCGGTGCCGAGGTTGACCCGGCGGCAGCCGGTGGCGAGGGCGGCGGCGAGCGAGGCGTCGTCGCGGATGCCGCCGGAGAGCTCGACCTTGATGTCCATGGCGCCGGCCACCTCGGCGATCAGCGCACGGTTGTCCCCGGTGCCGAAGGCGGCATCCAGGTCGACGAGGTGCAGCCACTCGGCCCCGGCACGCTGCCAGGCGAGGGCGGCCTCCAGCGGGGAACCGTAGGAGGTCTCGGAGCCGGACTCGCCGTGGACGAGGCGGACGGCCTGGCCGTCGCGGACGTCGACGGCGGGGAGCAGTTCAAGCTTCGGCATTACAGCGTCTCGATCCAGTTGGTCAGCAGCTGGGCGCCGGCATCGCCGGACTTCTCGGGGTGGAACTGGGTGGCCCACAGGGCGCCGTTCTCCACGGCGGCGACGAACGGCTCGCCGTGGGTGGCCCAGGTGACCCGGGGCGCACGGATCTTGGCGTTGGTGACCTCCAGGCTCCAGTCGTGCACGGCGTAGGAGTGCACGAAGTAGAACCGGGCCTCCGGGTCGAGACCCGCGAAGAGCTGGGAGTCCTCGGGGGACCGCACGGTGTTCCAGCCCATGTGCGGGACGATCGGGGCCTTCAGCGGGGCGACGGTGCCGGGCCATTCGTCCAGCCCCTCCGTCTCCACGCCGTGTTCGATGCCCCGCTCGAAGAGGATCTGCATACCGACGCAGATGCCCATGACGGGGCGGCCGCCGGAGAGCCTGCGGCCGATGATCCATTCGCCGCGGGCCTTCTTCAGCCCGTCCATGCAGGCGGAGAACGCGCCGACGCCGGGCACCAGCAGCCCGTCGGCGTTCATCGCCTTCTCGTAGTCGCGGGTGATCTCGACGTCCGCGCCGACGTGGGCGAGGGCCCGCTCGGCGGAGCGGACGTTGCCGAAGCCGTAGTCGAAGACGACGACCTTCTTGTTGTCGCTCACAGCTCGTTCCTCAGTCCCAGAGTCCCTGGATCCGCAGAATGCCTGCCACCAGGCACATCACGGAGGCGATGGAGAGCAGGACGATGACGCCCTTGGGCATGCCCTGCTTCGCGAAGGAGTAGACGCCGCCGGCCAGGAAGAGGCCGACGACGATCAGGATGGTGTTGAGGCCGGTCACAGCGCGCCCTTCGTGGAGGGGAGTATCCCGGCGGCACGCGGATCGTGCTCGCTGGCGTAGCGCAGCGCGCGGGCGAGCGCCTTGAACTGGCACTCCACGATGTGGTGGGCGTTGCGCCCGTACGGCACGTGGACGTGCAGGGCGATCTGCGCCTGGGCGACGAAGGACTCCAGGATGTGCCGGGTCATCGTCGTGTCGTACGCGCCGATCATGGGCGCCATGTTCTCGGGCTCGGTGTGCACCAGGTACGGGCGGCCGGAGAGGTCGACGGTCACCTGGGCGAGCGACTCGTCCAGCGGGACGGTGCAGTTGCCGAAGCGGTAGATGCCGACCTTGTCGCCGAGGGCCTGCTTGAACGCGGCTCCGAGCGCGAGGGCGGTGTCCTCGATGGTGTGGTGCGAGTCGATATGCAGGTCGCCGTCGGTCTTGACCGTGAGGTCGAAGAGCCCGTGCCGGCCGAGCTGGTCGAGCATGTGGTCGTAGAAACCGACCCCGGTCGACACATCCACCTTGCCGGTGCCGTCGAGGTTCATCTCGACGAGCACCGAGGTTTCCTTGGTGGTGCGTTCGACTCTTCCTACGCGGGCCGCGCGAGTCATGCGTCGTGCTCCTTCTTGGCGATCTCATTTACAAGCGTGCGTGCCGCATCGAGGAACGCGTCGTTCTCTGCCGGGGTGCCCGCGGAGACCCGCAGCCATCCCGGTACGCCGTTGTCCCGGACCAGGACGCCCTGGTCGAGGATCCGCTGCCAGGCGGCGTGGCTGTCGGCGAAGCGGCCGAACTGGACGAAGTTGGCGTCCGAGTCGGTGACGTCGTAGCCGAGCGCGCGCAGCTCCGTGACGATCCGGTCGCGCTCGCTCTTGAGCTGGGCGACGTATCCGAGCAGCGTATCGGTGTGCTCCAGGGCGGCGAGCGCGGTGGCCTGGGTGACCGAGGACAGGTGGTACGGCAGCCGCACCAGCTGGACCGCGTCGACGACGGCCGGATCGGCGGCGAGGTAGCCGAGGCGCAGCCCGGCGGCGCCGAACGCCTTCGACATGGTCCGCGAGAGCACCATGGTCGGCCGGCCCTCGATCAGCGGGAGCAGCGAGGCGTGGTGGCTGAACTCGCCGTACGCCTCGTCGACGACGACCATCGATGGCCCGGCCGCCTGGGCCGCGTCGTACAGCGCGAGCACGGTCTCGGCGTCGACGGCGGTGCCGGTGGGGTTGTTGGGCGAGGTGATGAAGACGACATCGGGCCGGTGCTCGGCGATGACCTTCCGGGCCGCGTCGACGTCGATGGTGAAGTCCTCGTTGCGCGGTCCGGAGATCCAGCCGGTGCCGGTGCCCCGGGCGATGAGGGCGTGCATGGAGTACGAGGGCTCGAAGCCGATCGCGGTGCGGCCGGGGCCGCCGAAGGTCTGCAGCAGCTGCTGGAGCACCTCGTTGGAGCCGTTGGCCGCCCAGACGTTGGCGAGAGCGACCTCGTACCCGGCGGTGCGGCTGAGGTAGCGGGCCAGCTCCGTGCGGAGCTCGACGGCGTCCCGGTCGGGGTAGCGGTTGAGGTCGCGGGCGGCCTCGCGGACGCGCTCGGCGATCCGCTCGACGAGCTCCTCGGGCAGCGGGTACGGGTTCTCGTTGGTGTTCAGTCGCACGGGTACGTCGAGCTGCGGCGCCCCGTACGGGGACTTGCCACGCAGCTCGTCGCGGATCGGGAGATCGTCGATGCGCGTGGTCGTGCGAGGGGTGTTGCTGTGCGTCACTGCTGCGGAACCTCTCCGCCGAACCTGGCCTTGAGCGCGGCGCCGTGGGCGGGGAGGTCCTCCGCCTCGGCGAGGGTCACGACATGGTGGGTGACCTCGGCGAGCGCGTCACGCGTGTAGTCGACGATGTGGATGCCGCGCAGGAAGGACTGCACCGACAGGCCCGAGGAGTGACAGGCGCAGCCGCCGGTGGGCAGGACGTGGTTGGAGCCGGCGCAGTAGTCGCCGAGCGAGACGGGGGCCCACGGGCCGACGAAGACCGCCCCGGCGTTGCGCACCCGGTCGGCGAGCGCGGCGGCGTCGGCGGTCTGGATCTCCAGGTGCTCGGCGGCGTACGCGTCGACGACCTTGAGGCCGTCCTCCAGGTCGTCGACCAGGACGATCGCGGACTGGCGGCCGGCCAGTGCGGGCTCGATCCGGTCGGCGACGTGCTTGCTCGCGGCGACCTGGGGCTTCAGCTCGGCCTCGGTGGCGGCGGCCAGTTCCTCGGAGTCGGTGACCAGGACGGCGGCGGCCATCGGGTCGTGCTCGGCCTGACTGATCAGGTCGGCGGCGACGTGCACCGGGTCGGCGGTGGAGTCGGCGAGGATCGCGATCTCGGTGGGGCCCGCCTCGGCGTCGATGCCGATCCGGCCCTTGAGGAGACGCTTGGCGGCGGCGACGTAGATGTTGCCGGGGCCGGTGACGAGGTTCACCGGAGGACATTCGGCCGTTCCGTACGCGAACATCGCGACGGCCTGGGCGCCACCGGCCGCGTACACCTCGTCGACGCCGAGCAGGGCGCAGGCGGCGAGGATGGTGGGGTGCGGCAGACCGCCGAAGTCCTTCTGCGGCGGCGAGGCCACGGCGATGCCCTCGACGCCCGCCTCCTGGGCCGGAACGACGTTCATGACGACGGACGACGGGTAGACGGAGCGCCCGCCCGGCACGTACAGCCCGACGCGCTCGACCGGCACCCACTTCTCGGTGACGGTGCCGCCGGGGACGACCTGGGTGGTGTGCGTGGTGCGGCGCTGCTCGCCGTGGACGATGCGGGCGCGGCGGATCGACTCCTCCAGCGCGGCCCGTACGGCGGGATCGAGCCGCTCCAGCGCCTCGGTGAGCGCCGCGGCCGGAACGCGGACCGATTCGATCCGTACGCCGTCGAGCTTCTCCCCCCACTCGATCACTGCCGCCGAGCCACGATGGCGTACGTCCTCGCAGATGGGCCGCACCGTCTCCAGGGCGGCTTCCACGTCGAACTCGGCACGGGGCAGCAGGTCGCGCAGGGCTCCACCCTCGGGGAGGGCGTTGCCGCGCAGATCGATTCGAGAGATCACACCGCAATTCTCGCAGACCGCCTACGGCGTCCGGTCGCCCGTATCACTGGCTGATACGTGCCTCGGGGGTCACTCCTGACCAATAGCGTTCACTTCGTCACCCAGAGGGAACACCAGAGAGAAGAACGGCTCCGAGCGGAAGGGGCACCCGTGACCGAACCGTACGACGGCGATTTCCCGGACGGTCTCAGCGCGGCCGAGCTGGGCATGTGGCAGGCCTTCAGGAACGGCAGCACCTACGATCTGCGCGCCCGCGACCCGGCGCAGGACGATCCGTTCGCCCCGCGTGTCTGGGGACCGGAACGCAGTGTGGACGGGCGCGTCGTCGCCCGGCTGCTGCTGTCCGGTCCTCCGCCGCGGCCCGGCCGGGTCGCGGCGCTGAAGCTCCGGGGTGTCCGGATCACGGGAACACTGGATCTGGCGGGCGGGCGCGTCGCGCCGTACGTCGAGCTGACCGGCTGCCGCTTCGAGAGCGAGGTGGTGCTGCCCGAATGCCACTTCACGACGTTGCGGATCGTCGGCTGCGCGATGCCGCGGCTGGAGGCGGCGCGGCTGCGCACCGAGGGAGATCTGCATCTGCCGCGCTGCCGCGTCGCTCACGGCATCCGGCTCACCGACGCCCAGATCGGCACCGATCTGCTGATCAACCAGATCGAGATCGGCCCCGACCGCAACGGGCGCGCCCTGGCCGCCGACGGGCTGGCGGTCGCCCAGGACCTGCAGGCGGAGCTGGTCGAGGCGCGCGGCGAGCTGAGTCTGCGCGGGGCGAAGGTCGGCGGTTCGCTGAGCCTGCGCGGCAGCCGGCTGCGCGGCAGGGAGGGGCGGCGCGCGCTGAACGCCCCGCAGCTGACGGTGGAGCGCACGCTGTACATGAGCGAGGCGTGGGTGAGCATCGACACCGGGAACCAGGGCACCACTCCCCCGTACGGGATCGTCATGGCCCCGACCCCGGCGCGCGGTACGCGTTCGCAGTTCTTCGAGTGCCGCGGCGGGGTGCGGCTGGACGACGGCCGGTTCGGCGATGCGGTCGATCTGCACAAGGCGCGGTTCGTACTGGCCCGGCACGAGGAGCTGTCGCTGCGCCGGATCGTCACTCCGGAGCTGCGCTTCAACGCGGAGCGGCCGGAGGAGGGCCGGGTCGTCCTGAACGGCGCGAGGGTCGTCACGCTGATCGACGTGTCGACGAGCTGGCCGGGGCCCGGCGGGCTGGCGATGGGCGGTTTCGTGTACGAGAGCCTCGTCCCGTACGGGCACTTCCCGCTCTCCCGGCGCCTGGAGTGGGTGGCGGCGGCGACCCCGGAGTACGTACCGGAGCCGTACGAACGCCTCGCGACGGTGCTGCGCAGCTGCGGGGAGGACGCGGACGCCCGCGAGGTGCTGCTGGCCAAGCAGCGGCGGCGGCGCGAGACGCTGCCGCCCGCCGCGAAGCTCTGGGGCTTCCTGCAGGACTGGACGGTGGCGTACGGCTACCGGCCGGGGCGGGCCGCGGTGTGGATGGCGGTGCTGTGGGCGGCGGGCACGCTGGCCTTCTCCCGGCACGTCCCGGCGGCGATCAAACAGGATGAGCATCCGGAGTGGAACCCGGCGCTGTACGCCCTCGATCTGCTGGTGCCGGTGATCAACCTCGGCCAGGACGGTTACTGGCGGATGGAGGGCGGCTGGCAGTGGGCGGCGGCGGTGCTCGTCGTGCTGGGCTGGATACTGGCCACGACGGTCGCGGCCGGCGCTTCACGGCTGCTGCGCCGCGGCTGAGAGCCTGTCGGGTGACCTCGCCCGCCCGGTCGGAGGTCACCCGACAGGCTCTGGGCGGAATCCGGCCACGAAGGGGCGGATCGACGAGCGCAGGGCGACGGTCCGAGCGACCGTCGCCCTTGCGCGGGCACCGTCACGACGGCCGGGCGCCCAGGGCCTCTCGGCCGGATCGGGCCGGGCCCGTGTGCGGGCCGCCCATGCCGGGGCGTCAAGAACAAGCCAGATTCCGCACTTTCCTTTACTTTTTATTGACCAAGCCCGGTACAACCCATTCACTCGGCACCAACTCTTCACAGTGCCCCTCTGGCGCCGCCCCGACCAGCGCTTTTCAATGGTCTGCACCATGCCTTTCCTTCGCGTTCTGCTCCGTACCGCGCGCACGATCCGGCGCTCCCCCCGGGGGTTCGCCGGGCTGCCGCCGGACGACGCGGTGCTGCTCGACGCCCCCGACGAGCGGCTCTCCCCGGCGCTCGTCGCCGCCGCCCTCGGCGAGTACGAACCGGCCGCGAAACTCCTCGCCACCACCCGGGACGGCGCCGAGTGGGAGAACCGGGACCGCTACCTCGGCCGGCTCGTCACCTTCGCCCGCAGCCGCGACGCCTGGCTGACCGACTGGCTCGCCGCCGCGCCGCACGACCCGGACGCGCTGCTCGTCAAAGCCGAACTGGCGGTCCGCCGGGCCTGGGAGTCACCGGTGCGGGCCGAGCAGCTGCGCGAGCTGGGACCGCTGATCACCGCGGCGGCCGACGCCGATCCGCGCGATCCGGTGCCCTGGCGGCTCGCGCTCGACCATGCGCGCGGCACCCACGCCACGCACACCACCTTCGAGGCGCTGTGGGAACAGGCGATCCAGCGCTCCTCGCACCACTACGGCTGCCATGTCGCGGCCCTGCGGTACCTCTCCCCCGCCTGGTACGGCTCGCACCGCGAGTGCTTCGACTTCGCCGAGCGGGCCGCCGAGGACTCGCTGCCCGGCTCGCTGGTCCAGGCGCTGCCGCTGCGGGCCGCATTCGCCGTGCTGGTCGAGGGACCGACCCTACGGACCAGCTCGGTGCAGGAGGAACGGATCGACGCCGCGGCGGACCTGGCGATCACCCTGTCCGCCTCGTTCGCACCGGGCGATCCCTGGCCGGCCGAGACCCGCAATCTGCTGGCGTTCGTGCTGATCGCCCGGGGCCGCTGGGCAGAAGCACTGGAACAGTTCCGGCAGATCGGACCGCATGCGGCCTCGTTCCCGTGGTCGTCGGTCTCCGACGACCCGCTGGGCCGGTTCCTGGAGGCGAGGGACGACGCGCGGCGCCGGGCGGCCTGTGCGACGCCTTCGTCGGGCCGGGCCGGCCACAGCGGGCCACACGGCCATTACGCTTGACCGTTGTGACCACCGCTCGCCTGCCTCTGTTCCCGCTGAACGCGGTGCTGTTCCCTGGCCTCGTGCTGCCGCTGAACGTCTTCGAGGAGCGTTATCGCGCCATGATGCGCGAGCTGCTGAAGACCGCCGACGACGAGCCCCGCCGCTTCGCCGTGGTCGCGATCCGCGACGGCCGTGAGACTGCACCGACGGCCACCGGAATGCCGGCCGCGACGCGCACCCGCGCCGAGCGCGCTCCCGCCGACGGCTTCGGCCCGGATCCGGTCCAGACCTTCCACCGGGTCGGCTGCATCGCCGACGCGGCGAAGATCCGGGAACGGCCGGACGGCAGCTTCGAGGTCCTCGCGACCGGCACCACCCGGGTCAAGCTGCTCTCCGTCGACGCGAGCGGCCCGTATCTGACGGCCGAGCTCGAAGAGCTGGACGAGGAGCCCGGCGAGGAGGCCGGCGCGCTCGCGGAGGGTGTCCTGCGGGCCTTCCGCGCCTACCAGAAGCGGCTGGCCGGGGCGAGCGAACGGTCGCTGACGACGGGAGCGGACCTTCCCGACGACCCCTCCGTCGTCTCCTACCTGGTCGCGGCGGCGGCCGTGCTCGACATTCCGTCGAAGCAGCGGCTGCTCCAGGCACCCGACACCGCGACCCGGCTGCGCGAAGAACTGACGCTGCTGCGCTCCGAGACCGCCGTCATCCGGCATCTGCCGTCCCTGCCGGCGGTGGACCTGACCCGCGCCCCGACCCACCCCAACTGACCGACGACCGACCCGAGGACCCCTCCCCGTGGCGAAGAAGCCGAAGAAGCAGCAACAGCCCGGCGGCACCCCGGCGACGGTCGCACTGACCGCGGCAGGCACGGCGTTCACCGTCCACGCCTACGAGCACGACCCGGCCTCGGCCTCCTACGGCGAGGAGGCCGCCGAGGCACTGGGCGTCTCCCCCGACCGGGTCTTCAAGACCCTGGTCGCGGATGTCGACGGCACCCTCACCGTCGCGGTCGTCCCGGTGGCCGGTTCCCTGGACCTCAAGGCACTGGCCTCGGCGGTCGGCGGCAAGCGGGCCACGATGGCCGACCCGGCAGCGGCGGAACGCACCACCGGCTACGTGCGGGGCGGCATCTCGCCCCTGGGTCAGCGCAAGCGGCTGCGTACGGTGCTGGACGCCTCGGCGCGGTCCCACCCGACCATCTGCGTCTCGGCGGGCCGCCGCGGCCTGGAGGTCGAGCTGGCCCCCACGGATCTGGCCTCGCTCACGGGAGCGTTGTTCGCGGAGATCGGCCGGGAGTAGGGGGCGGGTGGGGACGGGTCCCGCGGCAAGCCACCCCCGTACCGGCCAGTGCCCCTCCCGGCACTAGGACCCGTCCGGCGGCACGCCCGCGCCCGGAGCGGCGGGCCCCGCCGCGGGCCCCGCACCCGGCACGGGCCCACCCGCGGACCACTCCGGAAACGCGCCCCACTCCGGTTCCGGGTCCCGCGGCCCGAACAGCGCCGTCAACCCGAGATGAACCGCCATCGCCCCCAGCGACCACACGAGCAGCGCGGCCCCCTTCGCCCGCAACCGAAGGGGTGCGTCGAAGACCACGCCCTTGCCGACCGCCCGCGCGTGCGCGACCACGTCCTGGTTCGGCCCGAGCCATACGCCCAGCCGCCAGGCGACCAGCGAACCGAGCAGTCCGCCCAGCGCCAGCCCCACCACCAGGGCGATCCCGCCACGCCGCTGGAACCAGAAGACCAGCGCCGCGGAGACCGCACCGAATGCCAGCGCGAGGAGCACGAACGTGCCGTCGGCACCGATCGCCTCCTCGCCCTCGCTGTCACTCAGGTAGACGGCCGAGCCGTCGGAGATCAGCGGGACCTTCGAGGCGAGCCACGCCCAGAGGAGTCCGAGCACGACACCCGAGACGGTCACGAGCAGGGTGACGGCAGCGGCCCGCCGCAGATCCGACCGGCGGTCGTTCTCCCCCTCGGACTCCGCCAGGACGCCGGGGCCGGGGCCGCCGGACCCACCCCATTTCGGCGGGATCTGCCAGGGGTCGTTGGACGAGGGCTGGTGGGGCGGTGTCAGAGGTGCGGTCACCGTGCCATCGTGCCAGGCGTACCTGTGCCGCGCCTCACCGGACCGCTGCCCTGCGGTACGCCCAGGTGGCCGCGGCCAGCGACAGGACACCGACGGCGGCGCAGACCGCGAGATCCAGTGCGACGACCGCCCAGTCCGGGTGGACGTCGAAGGACCGGGAGAGCGCCTCCACACCGTAGGTCGAGGGCAGCAGATCACGGGCCCAGCCGATCGGCGCGGGCAGCCGGTCGGCCGGCAGGACACCGAGCAGCAGCGCCGCCGACATCCCCAGCTGCCCGAGCAGCGTGGCCAGCTCCTGCCGGGGCGCGAGCAGCCCCAACGCCGCGCCGAGCCCGGAGAGCGCCGCCCCGGAGAGCGGGATGACGGCGACGAGCACCCACAGATGCGTCAGCGGCAGCCCGAACAGCACGCTCCCCGCCACGGCCGTGACGATCGTGCCGGGCACGGTGAAGGAGGCGTACGCCCCGGCCGCACCGAGCACCACCGCGGCGGGCGGCACGGGCAACGTGGCGTAGTGGTCGAGCCCACCGCCCGCCCGGAGCTGCCCGAAGTACTGGGCGAGCAGGTTGAGCGCGACGAAGGCCACCACGAGGACGCTGGATCCCGCGACGACGGCCCGCGCCTCGGAGCCGCCGTCGACGACCCCGCGCATCAGCACCATGATCCCCACGGACTGGAAGGTCGCGACGAAGAGCAGCGGAATGCGGGCGACCCTGGCCCTGGAGAGCTGGGCACGGTAGACGGCCGCGAGCGACGGGAACAGCCGGGCCCGCGGCGCGAGCGGCGCGGGGGCCGCCCCGTCGTGTCCGGGACCGTCGCCGACGGCACGGCCGTCCTCGGCGGTCCGGACGGGTCCGGTCACCGCCTGCGCGGGAACGATGCTCGTCACCTGGCGCTGCTCCTCTTCACTCCCTGCCCGGCCGTGCACACGCACCCGGCCGCCGATCCCGTCCCGGCCAGGCACCCGCACCCGGCCGCCCCGCGCGTCCCGCTCATGACTTCACCAGCCCCATGGTCGCGTCCCCGCCGAGCGCGAGATAGACGTCCTCCAGACTGGGTGTCGCCAGCGTGAAGTCGTCGAGTGCGGCGAAGGCCGCGCCGCCGGTCACCGCGGCGACCGCCGCCCGTGCCTCGTCGGGGCCGAGCCGCAGCACCCAGCGCCGCCCGGACTCCTGGGCCGAGCCACGCAGCGCGGCCACCTCGGGCACCTCCAGGGGCGCGCGTTCGCGCCACACCAGCTCGACCCGGACGTCGCCGGCGACGCGTTCCTTGAGTCCGGTCGGCGTGTCGCAGGCGATGACCCTGCCGCGTTCGATCACGGCGACCCGGTCGAGGACCGTCTCGGCCTCGATGACGTTGTGGGTGACGAGCAGCACCGTGGTGCCGCGCTCGGCCCGGCGGCGGTCCACGGCCGCCCAGACGGCGCGCCGCGCGACGGGGTCCATCCCGGTCGTCGGCTCGTCCAGCACCAGCACCGACCGCTCGCCGACCAGCGCGGCGGCGAAGCAGGCCAGCCGCCGCTGCCCGCCGGAAAGCTTCTTCAGGGGGCGCCCCGCGATCTCGGCGAGGCCGAGTTCGTCGAGTACGGCGTCGCGTTCGGCGCGGGCCTCCCGTACCGCGAGGCCGCGCAGGCGTCCGGTGGTCTCGGCGGCGAGCGACACGGTCAGTTCATCGAGGGCGGTGGACTCCTGCCCGAGGTACCCGATCAGCCGGGAGGCCCGTTCGGGGTGGCGGACGAGATCGTGTCCCAGCACGTCGACGCTGCCGGAGTCGGGCCGCATCAGCCCGGTGAGCTGTCGTACCAGGGTGGACTTCCCCGCGCCGTTGGGTCCGAGGAGTCCGAAGATCTCGCCGCGCCGCACTTCCAGGCTGATCCCGTCGGTGGCGCGCACCTCGGGGGTGGCGGGTGCCCCGCGGCGGCTGCGGGCGGCGGGATAGGTCTTGACCAGATCCCGCACCGCGCACACGGTTCCCGTCGCCGTCTGCGCCTGTGCTGTGCCCGTACTCACGAGGTACGAGAGTACGGGGTCGGATGCCCCGGATCGCGCTCGGGGCCGCGCCGGTCGGGCATCGACGCCGCATTTCGCCGGACGGGGATGCCCGGCCGGCGGGCCCGCCGCCCCGTCAGTCGCCGGACGGACTCGTCCGTTCCGCCGACGGGGCGTGTACCGCCGCGGCCCGTACATCGATCTCCCGCCAGAACCCCGCGCGGATCGCATAGCGGTCGTGCTCGTCGATCTGGTCGTCCTTGTGGGCGAGCAGGCCGAACCGTGCCGCGTACCGCAGCAGTTCGCCGTCGATGCGGTGCGGGATGCGCGGATACAAGGTCGACAGCTTCTGCAGATGGGTGTTGTCCGGCAGCCGCTCCATCCAGCGGCGGGCGAAGACCTGACCCACCTCGAAGGGGTCGCCGCCGACGGTGGTGATGTCCTCCTCGCGGTCCGCCCAGCGCTGCTCGGCGCTGGTGACCTGAGCCAGCGTCGGGAGGGACGCGGTTTCGGCGGGTTCGCCCAGCGGTCCGCCGCGCTCCATCCAGCCCTTGTCGGAGGACCAGCGCAGGGTCGCGTTGGCGGGCGAGGGCTGCGGGGACTGCTGGGTACCGGGGCCGCGCAGGGTGCCTGCCAGGTCCTTGGGGGTGGGGACACCCCTTCCGCCGGGGCCCGGACGGTCGGCGGCGGGGCTCTCCTCGGGCGGTGGGGCGGCGCTGTCGGCGGCGTCCGCCGCCTGGGCCTCCGAGGCCCGCTCGGCGGAGGCGGCGAGGGCCGCCTCGGGCAGTGGTGCGGAGAGGATCGCGGCGATCTCCGGGCGGGGCGCGGGCGGCGGGGCGCAGACGCCGCCGATGTCCTTGGCCTGTACGGCCTGGGTGATCCAGGCCCGGTCGAGCACCCTGCGTTCGTCGGCCTCGGCGACCAGGTCCTCGGACTGGTTGTAGTCGCCGTCGGCGGCCTGGACGGCCCACAGATGGACGGCGACGCCGTGTTCCTTGGCGGACATCAGGCCGGGCAGCAGATCACCGTCGCCGGTCACCAGCACCACGTCGGAGCAGGCCCGGTTCCTGGCCAGTTCGGTGAGTTCGGCGTGCATCGCGGCGTCGACGCCCTTCTGCGCCCAGCGCCCGTCGCTGCGGGTGAGAGCGCCGAGCCGGACGGTCACCCGGGGCATCACACGCAGCCTGCGATGCTCGGGCTGCGGTACCCGGTCGGGGGCGCCGTCGAACCAGTAGATCCGCAGCAGCGGCTGCTGCGTGTCGGCCTCGGCCAGCTCGCGCAGGCCCCGGATGAGGGCCGCGTGGTCGACGGTGATGCGGGAACGGGCGGGCTCTCCGGCCAGCAGGCTCGCGGCCGCGCCCAGCAAGTAGCCGGCGTCCACCAGGACGACGCAACGGTCCACGCGTTCCACCCTCTTCCGGAAGTTCGGGTGTGGTCTTTGCCAAGGGTTTCCTTCGAGTCTGCCCGACCACGCAGAGGTTGACGGCCGGAACTCGATCATCGGCGTGGCGGATCCGGAAAACGGCGCATGATACCCGATCACTACGCACGGTAATGATCCAACATGCATGCTTTACACCCATATGTGAATCTGAACGCGGTCCTGGCCCCGAGAGTCCCCACAGGAGGAACACCATGGCCAAGAACAAGAACCGCAAGCAGGGCAGCCGGCAGAACCGTGCGACCGACCCGGAGCGCGGTGCGGAAGAGAACAAGTCGACCGCGTACGAGTCGCAGATACAACCTCAGTCGCAGGCCCAGGGCAGCCCTGCTGATGTGGCCCGTAAGCACCAGCGGCGCTTCGGCCACAACTGACCGGGCGCATCGCCGGCCCCGGTCCGGGACAGCGGCCGGGTGCCGAGAGGGGCGCTCCCGCTTTCGCGGGGCGCCCCTTCTGTATGTCGGCGGTGAACCGGCTCAGCCGGCCAGGCAGGACGGACCGAGCAGCACCTTCAGGTCACCGAAGAGCGCCGGATCGGGCTTCACCCGGTGCCGGTCGAGCCGGAGCACCGTGGTCTTGCGGGGGCCCTGGAGCCTGATCCGCACCTCGGTGTCCCCCCGGTGGTTGCTGAGGACCTCGCCGAGGCGGCTGACCATGGGCGGGGTGATCTTGACCGTGGGGATGGTCAGGACCACGGGGGCGTTGGTGCCGGCCGACGAGATGTCGGGGACCTGCATCTCCATGGCGACGAGGCGGGGCACGTCCTCGCGCTTGTCGAGGCGTCCCTTGACGAAGACGACGGTGTCCTCGACGAGCTGGGTGGAGACCAGTTGGTACGTGGCGGGGAAGAACATGCACTCGATGGAACCGGCCAGGTCCTCGACCGTGGCGATGGCCCAGGCATTGCCCTGCTTGGTCATCTTCCGCTGGAGACCCGAGATGATGCCGCCCACGGTGACGATCGCACCGTCGGCGTGTTCCCCGCCGGTCAGCTGGGAGATCGAGGAGTCGGCCTTGTCGGACAGCACGTGCTCCAGGCCGAAGAGCGGATGGTCGGAGACGTACAGGCCGAGCATCTCGCGCTCCTGCGCCAGCAGGTAGGACTTCTCCCACTCGATGTCGGAGAACTCCACGTCGAGCCCGAAGCCCGGCTCGTCGCTCTCCTCCTCGCCCATCCCGCCGAAGAGGTCGAACTGCCCCTCGGCCTCCTTGCGCTTGACCTGCACCACGTTGTCGATCATCGGCTCGTGGTGGGCGACCAGCCCCTTGCGGGTGTGACCCATCTCGTCGAAGGCGCCGGCCTTGATCAGCGATTCGACGGTGCGCTTGTTGCAGACGACCGCCTCGACCTTGTCCAGGAAGTCGGGGAAGCTGCTGTATTTCCCCTTCGCCTTGCGGCACCGGATGATCGAGTCGACGACGTTCTGGCCCACGTTGCGGACGGCCGTGAGGCCGAAGAGGATCACGTCGTCGCCCTGTGCGGCGAAGTTCGACAGGGACTCGTTGACATTGGGCGGCAGCACCTTGATGCCCATGCGACGGCACTCGTTGAGATAGACCGCCGACTTGTCCTTGTCGTCCTTGACCGAGGTCAGCAGAGCCGCCATGTACTCGGCCGGGTAGTTCGCCTTCAGATACGCGGTCCAGTAGGTGACCAGGCCGTACGCGGAGGAGTGGGCCTTGTTGAACGCGTATCCGGCGAACGGCACCAGGACGTCCCAGAGCGCCTGGATCGCCGCGTCCGAGTAGCCGTTCTTCTTGGCGCCCTCCTGGAAGAGGACGAAGTTCTTCGCCAGTTCCTCGGGCTTCTTCTTGCCCATCACGCGGCGCAGGATGTCGGCCTCGCCGAGCGAGTAGCCCGCGATGATCTGGGCGGCCTTCTGCACCTGCTCCTGGTAGACGATCAGGCCGTAGGTCAGACCGAGCGTCTCCTTGAGCGGCTCCTCCAGCTCCGGGTGGATCGGCGTGATCTCCTGCCGGGCGTTCTTGCGCTCGGCGTAGTTCGTGTGCGAGTTCATGCCCATCGGGCCCGGCCGGTACAGGGCCGAGACGGCGGAGATGTCCTCGAAGTTGTCGGGCTGCATCTGGCGCAGCAGCGAACGCATCGGGCCGCCGTCGAACTGGAACACGCCGAGCGTGTCGCCGCGGCAGAGCAGTTCGTACGTCTTCGGGTCGTCCAGCGGGAGGCTGAGCAGGTCCAGCTTGACGCCCTTGTTGGACTCCACCATCTTGACGGCGTCGTCCATGATGGTGAGGTTGCGCAGGCCGAGGAAGTCCATCTTCAGCAGGCCGAGCGACTCGCACTGCGGGTAGTCC
The DNA here is from genome assembly GCF_044754145.1 of Streptomyces sp. NPDC093149. Lineage (NCBI taxonomy): Bacteria > Bacillati > Actinomycetota > Actinomycetes > Kitasatosporales > Streptomycetaceae > Streptomyces > Streptomyces sp. NPDC093149. Next base: position 171,548 of record NZ_JBIVON010000007.1, on the reverse strand, counting down.
CACTGCGTGATGGTGACGCCGTCGGTGTGCCGCACCCAGACCGGGGCATGGTCGACGATCGGCTCGCTGGACATGATCACGCCCGCGGCGTGCACACCCATCTGCCTCACCAGGCCCTCGACACCCTTCGCCGTGTCGATGACCTTCTTCACGTCCGGCTCGTTCTCGTACATCCCCCGGATCTCGCCCGCCTCGCTGTAGCGCGGGTGCTTGGGGTCGGTGATGCCGTTGAGGTCGATGCCCTTGCCGAGGACGTCGGCGGGCATGGCCTTGGTGAGCCGGTCCCCCATCGCGTACGGGTAACCGAGGACACGGGCGGAGTCCTTGATGGCGTTCTTGGCCTTGATCTTGCCGTACGTGCCGATCATGGCGACCTTGTCGGCGCCGTACTTCTCCGTCACGTACCTGATCACTTCGACGCGCCGACGCTCGTCGAAGTCGATGTCGACATCGGGCATGGAGACGCGCTCGGGGTTGAGGAACCGCTCGAAGATCAGCCCGTGCTCGATGGGGTCGAGGTCGGTGATCCCCATCGCGTACGCGACGATCGAACCGGCCGCCGAGCCTCGGCCGGGGCCGACCGCGATGCCGTTGTTCTTCGCCCACATGATGAAGTCCGCGACCACCAGGAAGTACCCCGGGAACCCCATCTGGATGATGACGTCCATCTCGTACTCGGCCTGCTTCTGCCGGTCCTCGGGAACCCCGCCCGGGAAGCGCCGGTTCATGCCGACCCGGACCTCCTCCTGGAACCAGGTGATCTCCGTGTAGCCGTCCGGGATGTCGAACTTCGGCATCAGGTCGCGCTTCTCGAACATCCCGGCGGTGTCGATCTGCTGCGCGACCAGCAGCGTGTTGGCGCAGCCCTCCTGCCAGGCGTCGGAGGAGTCGACGGCGTACATCTCGTCGGTGGTCTTGAGGTAGTAGCCGGTGCCGTCGAAGCGGAAGCGGTCCGGGTCGGAGAGGTTCTTGCCGGTCTGGATGCAGAGCAGCGCGTCGTGCGCGGCCGCCTCGTGGGCGTAGGTGTAGTGCGAGTCGTTGGTCACCAGCGGCGGGATGTTCAGCTTCTTGCCGATTTCGAGGAGCCCGTCACGGACCCGTCGCTCGATCTCGATGCCGTGGTCCATCAGCTCCAGGAAGTACTTGCCCTCACCGAAGATGTCCTTGTAGTCCGAGGCCGCCTGGACCGCCTCGTCGAACTGACCGAGCCGCAGTCGTGTCTGCACCTCGCCCGAGGGACAGCCGGTCGAGGCGATCAGCCCCTCGGACCACTGGGCGATGGTCTCCTTGTCCATACGCGGCCACTTCTGCAGCCAGCCCTCCGCGTACGCGTCCGACGACAGCCGGAAGAGGTTGTGCAGCCCCGTCGAGTTCGCCGCCCAGATCGTCTTGTGGGTGTAACCGCCCGAACCCGAGACGTCGTCACGCTTCTGGTGCGGCTGCCCCCACTGGATCTTCCGCTTGTGCTTGCGCGACTCCGGCGCGACATACGCCTCGATCCCGATGATCGGCGTCACCCCCGCCTTCTGCGCCGAATGGAAGAAGTCGTACGCACCGTGCAGATTGCCGTGGTCCGTCATCGCAATATGCGACATGCCCATTTCATTGCACGCGTTGAACATGTCCTTGAGCCGCGCGGCACCGTCCAGCAGCGAGTACTGGGTGTGGACGTGAAGGTGCGTGAAGGGCGGCTTGGTCACGGCGTCGGGCCTCCGATGGGCAGGTGCGGCGCGAAGCGCCTCGTCGAGGGGTGGTGGCCGGGCGACGGGTGGGGCGTGGACCGACCGGGGGGACAGCGTGGAAGTCTACGTCTCCGAGCCCGTGATCGACGGGCACTCCCGGGTGCGGTCGCGCGTTGGAGGGGCTGAGAAGCCCGTCCCCTTTGTTCATGCACGTCAGGTACCAGGAGGCACCTACAGATGTCGGAAGCGCAGACCGGCGCGGCGCAGCGCGGGGAGCAGATTCTTGAGGTCTTCGACACGGCGTTCGGGGATCTGCTGGCCGCCGATCCGGCTGCCTTCCGGGTCAAGTTCCGCAAGATGGCGGGCTCGGCGTTCGCCTTCTACCGGGGCACGGCGTGCCTGTTCTACGACGACCTGGAGCGGGAGCGGCACGGCGGCCCGTATCTGGACGAGCGGACCGGCCGGGTGTGGATCCACGGCGATCTCCACGCGGAGAACTTCGGCACGTACATGGACGCCAACGGCCGGCTGGTCTTCAATGTGAACGACTTCGACGAGGCGTACGTAGGCCCGTTCACCTGGGACCTCAAGCGGTTCGCCGCCTCCGTCGCGCTGATCGGCTACGCCAAGGCGCTGGGCGACGACCAGATCACCGAGCTGGTCCGGATCTACGCGGCGGCCTACCGCGAGCGGATCCACGCGCTGGCGACGGGTGCCAAGAGCGACGAGGTACCACCCTTCACCCTGGACACGGCCGAGGGCCCGCTGCTGGACGCGCTGCGCGACGCCCGGTCGCTGACCCGGTTCTCGCTGCTGGACTCGATGACGGAGATCAGGGACTTCGAGCGCCGGTTCGCGGCGGGCGGCGGCTCGATCGATCTGGACGCGGCGACGCGTTACAAGGTGCTGGCCGCCTTCGACGGCTATCTGGAGACACTGCCGGAATCGAGCCTGACCCGCCCCGACTCCTACCGGGTGAAGGATGTCGTCGGCCGTCGCGGCATCGGCATCGGTTCGGCCGGGCTGCCCTCCTACAACATCCTCCTGGAGGGCAACAGCGACGCCCTGGAGAACGATGTGGTGATCTATCTCAAGCAGGCGCAGACCCCGGCCGTCTCCCGGCACATCACCGACGCGGCCGTGCGCGACTACTTCCAGCACGAGGGTCACCGCACGGTCATCTCGCAGCGCGCCCTGCAGGCGCACGCCGACCCGTGGCTGGGCTGGACCGAGCTGGACGGGGCCGGACAGCTGGTCGCCGAGGTGTCCCCGTACGCGGTCGACCTGGACTGGTCCGACATCGACGAGCCGGAGGAGATCGCCGCGGTCGTCGCCGACCTCGGCCGGGCGACGGCGACGATGCACTCCGCGGCGGACGACGAGAGCGGCCACTCGCTGGTGCCGTTCTCCACGGAGCGGGCGATCGACGCGGCGATCGCGGCGGACGAGGAGGGCTTCGCCGACCTCCTGGTGGACTTCGCCCACGGCTACGGCGCCAGGGCCCGCGCCGACCACCAGATCTTCGTCGATCTCTTCCGCAACGGCCGGATTCCGGGGCTTTAGGACCCTCGCACGCAACCGATCGCGCCCCTTCGGGGAACGCCTACAGGTTCGCATGCGACACTCCTCGACGATGGACATATCCGGGACGCAGCTCAGAGTCGTTCGCGCGGCGCTTTTCACGGCGCTCGTCGTGACGCTCTCCTCCGCGTCCCATGTGCTGCTCTCCCGGGTCGCGCTGCCGCTGAACGCCGTCGCGCTGCTGGCCGGTGCGGTCTTCGCCGTGGCGTACGCGCTGGCCGGCCGGGAGCGCGGCTTCGGGTCGATCGCCGGGCTGCTGATACCGCTGGAGCTGGCCGCCGACACCGTCTTCACCACCGGCCAGCACCTCTGTTACGGCGCGGCGGGCGGCCCGATCGCGGGTCCGCTGCGCTCGGTCGGCGTCGATGTGCTGTGCGGCGGTGGTGACATCGGCGCCGGTGCGGCCCGGGTCGGTGACGTCGGCACCCCGCTCGCCTCGGTGACCGACGCCGGACACACGACGGCCGCGCTGCTGGCCTCGCCGGGGCCCGCGGTGCCGTGGCTGCTGCTCGCCGCTCATGTGACGGTCGGGCTGCTCGCCGCGGCCTGGCTGCGGCGCGGCGAGTCGGCGCTCGCCGGCCTGCTGCGCGCGGCGGCGGTCCTGGCGTTCCGGCCGCTGTTGATCGCGGTCGCCGTGGTGGGTACCGCCCGCCGCTCCCTGCGACGCGAGGCGCGCCCCGCCGGACGCGACCCGCACCCGCTCGCCCCCGCCCGTCTGCTCGTGCACTCCGTGGGACGGAGGGGACCGCCGCGCTCGGCCTGCGCCATCGCCTGAGCACGCACGTCCCCGACCACGCACCACCCACACCCATGGAGAAACGAACATGAGCAAGCGCAACAGCCAGGCCAACAAGGCGGCGGCCCGCGAGCGTCTGCGCGCCGAGCGCGAGCGCCAGGCCAAGAAGGACAAGGCCCGCAAGCAGATCATCGTCGGCGTCTCGATCGTCGGCGCACTGGCCGTCGTCGGCGCCGCCAGCTGGGGTGTCATGCAGCTGAACAAGCCGTCCCACTGGGAGGCGGCCAAGGACGCCAAGAACGTGACGGCGCCCAAGAACACCTCGGGCGAGAACGGCACGACCGTCGTCATCGGCAAGTCGACCGCCAAGAAGACCCTGGAGCTGTACGAGGACTCGCGCTGCCCGATCTGCGGCACGTTCGAGCAGACCGTCGGCGAGACGGTGCACAAGGACGTCGACGCCGGGAAGTACAAGATCAAGTACGTGGGCGCCACGTTCATCGACGACATGAGCAACGGCGAGGGTTCGAAGAACGCGCTGAGCGCGCTCGGCGCGGCGCTCAACGTCAGCCCGGAGGCCTTCCTCGACTACAAGTACGCGCTCTACTCCGCGAAGTACCACCCGGAGGAGACCGACGACAAGTTCAAGGACGACTCCTATCTGATCAAGATCGCCGACACGGTGGACGCGCTGAAGGGCAACAAGGACTTCCAGAAGGACGTCGAGGACGGTACGTACGACAGCTGGGCGATGAAGATGTCCGCGGCGTTCGACAAGAGCGGCGTGAAGGGCACCCCGACGCTGAAGATGGACGGCAAGACGCTCACCGACGGCAAGAGTGAGAACGCGCCGATGACGGTTGCCGACTTCAACACCGCGATCGACAAGGCGCTGAAGGGGTAGGGCCTGCGGCGGCCGGGGCCGGACGGGCCCCGTCCGAGCGGCGAACCTCCGGCTGCGGCTCTCCGACGGGCAGGCGAACTTCCTTCATTCGCCTGCCCGTTCGCCATACCGGTCAGTAGGGTTCTGCTGCGTGACCAGTCGACACGATTCTTCGCCGCTCTCCGCCCCCAGCCGCCGCACGGTCGTCAAGGCCGCTGCCGCCGGCGCCGTCATGGCCCCCGTGCTGGGTGCCGCCACCACCGCGCGCGCCGCGGACGGGCCCGCCTTCCTGCACGGTGTCGCCTCCGGCGACCCCCTGCCCGACGGCATACTCCTGTGGACCCGGATCACCCCGACCCCCGATGCCGTGCCCGGCTCCGGCCGTGGCGCCGATACCGCGGTGCGCTGGGAGGTCGCCGAGGACAAGGAGTTCGCCCGGGTCGTCGCGCAGGGTGCCACCGTCGCCCGTGCCGCGTCCGACCACACCGTCAAGGCCGATGTGCGAGGGCTGGCCCCGGCCACCGCGTACTGGTTCCGCTTCTCGGCGGGCGACGACGGCGTGCGGACCTGGTCGCCGACGGGCCGCACCCGCACCGCGCCCGCGGCCGGGGCGGCCACGCCCGGTGTGCGCTTCGGGGTGGTCTCGTGCGCCAACTGGGAGGCCGGGTTCTTCTCCCCGTACCGGCATCTCGCCGCCCGCGCCGATCTCGACGCGGTGCTGCACCTCGGCGACTACATCTACGAGTACGCCTCAGGCAGTTACCCGGCCGCGAAGTACGTCGTACGGCCGCACGAGCCGAGGCACGAGATCCTCACCCTCGCCGACTACCGCACCCGGCACGGCAACTACAAGACGGACACCGACCTCCAGGCGCTGCACGCCGCCCACCCGGTGATCGCGATCTGGGACGACCACGAGTTCGCCAACGACGCCTGGTCGGGCGGGGCCGAGAACCACACGCCGGGCACGGAGGGCGCCTGGGCCGACCGGGTCGCGGGCGCCAAGCAGGCGTACTTCGAGTGGATGCCGGTCCGCGCCTCCACCGAGGGCACCGTCTACCGGCGGCTGCGCTTCGGCAACCTGGCCGATCTCCACCTCCTCGATCTGCGCAGCTTCCGCTCCCAGCAGTCGACGATCGGCAACGGCTCGGTCGACGACCCGGATCGCACGATCACCGGCCGGGCCCAGCTGGACTGGCTGAAGTCGGGCCTGGCCGGCTCGGAGGCCACCTGGAAGCTGGTCGGCACATCGGTGATGATCTCGCCGGTCGCGTTCGGTTCCGTACCCGCGCATCTGCTGGGGCCGCTGGCCGAGTTGCTGGGGCTGCCCAAGGAGGGGCTCGCCGTCAACGTCGACCAGTGGGACGGCTACACGGACGACCGCAAGGAACTGATCACGCATCTGCGGGACCGGTCGATCACCAACACGGTCTTCCTGACCGGCGACATCCACATGGCGTGGGCCAATGACGTACCGGTGAAGGCGGCGACGTATCCGCTCTCGGCCTCGGCCGCCACCGAGTTCGTGGTGACATCGGTGACCTCGGACAACCTGGACGACATCCTGCATGTCGCACCGGGGACCGTCTCGGTGGTCGCGAGCGCGGCGGTCAAGGCGGCCAACCGCCATGTGAAGTGGGTGGACATGGACTCGCACGGCTACGGCGTCCTCGACGTCACCGCCGAGCGCTCGCAGATGGACTACTACGCGGTCTCCGACAGGACGAAGCGGGACGCGACCGCCGCCTGGACACGTTCCTACCGGACGCTCAGCGGAACCCAGAAGGTCGAGCGGGTGAACCAGCCGGTGCGCTGAGGGTTCATTTTCGGCCACTCCACGCCATGTTGACGGCGTATTACGTCACTACGGCGGGTGGCGTGTCTCCCGACCCCAATGGGGACACACCGCCCGCCGGGGTGACGCGGGATGTTACGTCGGCGTCTCAAACTCTGGAACGCACAGAATTATTTCTCCAAGCTTTCCCGGTTTGTCCTGTGATTGATTGGGCTTGATCAATTCTCTTCAAGATCTGACATGCGCACGTAATCTCCCGGCGGCGGGTGAGGAAATCCCTCCCCCACACATCCGCGAGGAGCCCCTGTGCGCACTCTTGCCCGTATATCGCCGCGTATGCGTAACCGTGCGATCGGCACCGCCGTACTGGCCGGAACCCTGGCCATAGCACCACTCTCCGCCACCGTCGGAACCGCCGCCGCAAAGACGTCGGCCTCCTCCGCGTCCGTCGCGTCCGCCGAGAAGTGCGCGAGCGGGACGAGCGCCGGCGCCACCGCACGCGCGGCCCGCCCCTCGGGCACCAAGCACGTCGCGGACCCCAATGAGCTGACCGCGGCCCAGGCCAAGGCCATCGACACGCAGATGAAGGAGAGACTCGCGGACCGCCGGGTGAGCGGCTCCACGCTCGCCGCCGGAGCGACCATCCCGGTCTACTTCCACGTCATCCACTCCGGCACCACCGGCAAGCTCACCGCGAGCGACATCAACGGCCAGATGAATGTGCTGAACGCGGCCTACAGCGGCCAGGGCACCGGCAACACCAACTCCGGCTTCCAGTTCTCGCTGGCCGGCACCGACTACACGGACAACGCCTCCTGGTACAACCTCTCCTCGGGCTCCTCCGCCGAGAAGTCGATGAAGTCGACGCTGCGCAAGGGCGGCAAGAACGCGCTCAACATCTACACCGCCAACCTCGGCGGCGGCCTGCTGGGCTGGGCCACCTTCCCCAGCTCGTACACGTCCAGCCCGAGCATGGACGGCGTCGTCATCCTGGACGCCTCGCTGCCCGGCGGGTCGGCCACCAACTACAACGAAGGCGACACCGCCACCCACGAGGTCGGCCACTGGATGGGGCTGTACCACACCTTCCAGGGCGGTTGTAACGGCAACGGCGACTACGTCGCCGACACCCCGGCCGAGGCGAGCGCGGCGTACGCCTGCCCGACCGGACGCGACACCTGCACCAGCAAGGCCGGTGTCGACCCGATCCACAACTTCATGGACTACACGTACGACTCGTGCATGTACCAGTTCACACCGGGCCAGGTGCAGCGGATGAGCGACAGCTGGACCGCCTACCGGGGCTGATCCACCGTCCGTACGAAGGGCCCCGCGGCGTGCGGGGCCCTTCGCGCGGTCACAGCGTGGCGAGGAAACCGAGCGAGACCTTCCAGGCCAGCTCGGCCGACGCCCGGTCGAAGTCGGACAGTTCGGGATCCGTGAAGAGATGCCCCGCCCCCGGGTAGCGGTAGATCTCGACATCGGCACCGGTCCGCTGCATCTGCAGATACCAGGAGTTCAGCCAGTCGTGCGTCTCGAACGGGTCGGGGTCCGCGACATGCAGCTGTACGGGCAGCTCGTCCACCGAGGCGTTCTCCGCGATGTCCGAGGTGCCGTGGAACAGCAGCAGACCGCGCGCCTTCTCGTCGCCGAGCGCCAGGGTCTGCGCGGTGGCCGCGCCGAAGGAGAACCCGGCGTACACCAGGCCCCGGTCGGAGTAGGGCGCGGCGGCCAGCACGGCCCTCCTGAGCAGTTCGTCCTTGCCCACCTCTTCCTTGAAGGCCAGGCCCTCCTCGACGGTTTCGAAGGTGTGCCCCTCGAAGAGATCGGGCACGTGCACCTCGTGCCCGGCGGCGCGCAACCGGTCGGCGGCAGCGTGCACCGCGGGGCGCAGACCGTACGTCGAGTGGAAAAGCATGATGTTCATGAGGCCCATGGTGCCAGCTACGGTCGAGAGCATGGAGAGCGACGGGATGGAGAGCGTGCTGCGTCCGCTGATCGTGATCGGTGGCGCGGTCGTGATCACGCTGCTGGTCGGCTGGCTGGTCGATCTGCTGCTCAGACGGTCCGACGACCGCCACCGGGAGACACCGCTGTGGGGTCTGCTGCGGCGCTGCCGGATCCCGCTCCAGCTGACTCTGTGCACGGCGCTGCTGAGGGGTACGTACACCCACACCCGGCTCGAACCGGTCGACGACCATCGGGCGGGGATCGGCCAGGTGCTGACGCTGGTGCTGATCGGCGCTTCGGCCTGGCTGGTGGTGCGGATCGCGGTGGCCGTGGTCGATTCCGTCTATGCCCGGTACGCGGCGAGCACCCGCGACCCGGCGCGGGTGCGGCGGGTCCGTACGCAGGTGACACTGATCCAGCGGGTGGTCACGGCGATCGTGGCGACCGTCGCGGCCGGCGCGATGCTGCTGACGTTCCCGGCGATGCGGACGTTCGGCACCTCGATGCTGGCCTCGGCCGGTGTCCTCGGCATCGTCGCGGGCATCGCGGCCCAGTCGACGCTCGGCAACCTCTTCGCGGGGCTGCAGATCGCGTTCGGCGACATGGTGCGCATCGGTGACACGGTGGTGGTGGACGGCGAGTGGGGCACGATCGAGGAGATCACGCTGACCTTTCTCGCGGTACGGACCTGGGACGAGCGGCGGATCACGATGCCGGTCTCGTACTTCACCAGCAAGCCGTTCGAGAACTGGTCGCGCGGCGGTGCCCAGATGACCGGCTCGGTCTTCTTCCATCTCGACCACTCGGCCCCGGTCGCCGCGATGCGCGAGCAACTGCGGGACATCCTGGGTGAGTGCGCCGCCTGGGACGGACGCAACTGGTCCCTGGCGGTCACGGACACCACACCGTCGACGATCCAGGTCCGCGCGGTGGTCACGGCGAAGGACGCGGACGACATCTGGACGGTGCGCTGCGCGGTCCGGGAGCAGCTCATCGGCTGGCTGCGCGACCACCATCCCTACGCGCTGCCGCGGATCGCGACGGCGCCCGCCACGCTTCCGCCCGAGGACGCGTGGCCGCGCCCGTCCCACCCGACGGACGAGAAACCGGCCGACCGCGACAAGTCGCCCCGCACGGGACGCGGCTGATCCGGCCCGGGTCCCCGCGGGCGCCGGCGTACGGGCCGGCCCGCCGCCTCACCGCAGGCTGCGTACGTCCAGCTGTCGCAGCACCCGGTCGACGACCTCCGGATCCGTACCCGACTCGTTGCGGGCCGACAGCACCGCGTGGCGGGCGGCCGACATCATCTCGCGCTGGATGCGGTTGACCGCCTTGAACCGCTCGGCACGCTTCGCGTACGCCTCGCGGCGCTCCTCGTCGACCATGTCGGGACTGATCCGCGCCCCCACGTCGTACGCCAACCGCTGCAGCCGCTCCGCGACTTCCTCCGGGAAGTCCTCGACCTCCTGGATCTCCTTGAGCCGTTGCTTCGCGGCCTTCGCGGCGCGGATCGCGAGGTCCTTCTCCAGCGCCTCCTCGGCGTCCGTGTCCGCCCGGACCCGGAGCTTGCGGACCAGCCACGGCAGGCTGAGTCCCTGGACGACGAGCGTGGCCATGATCACGGCGAAGGCGATGAACACGATCTCGTCGCGTCCCGGGAACGGCTTCCCGTCGTCCGTCTGCAGCGGGATCGCGAGCGCCAGCGCGACCGAGGCGACGCCGCGCATCCCGGACCACCACATGACGACGGTCTCCCGCCAACTGGTGGGGATCTCCTCGCTGACATCGCGCCGGGTGTGCAGCCGCTTGGCGAGCCAGGTCGCCGGCAGCAGATACAGCAGCCGTACACCGACGACGACCGCGACGACGGCCAGACCCCAGCCGAGCATCTGGAGCTCGCGGCCGTCGGACGTCCCGAAGACGTTGTGCAGTTCGAGGCCGATCAGTCCGAAGGCGACTCCGGTGACGAGGGTGTCGACGATCTCCCAGAAGCTGCGGCCGGTGAGCCGACCGAGGACGTCATCGGCGTCGGCGGTGTGCTCGGCGAGGAAGAGCGCGGTGGTGAGGACGGCGAGGACACCCGATCCCATCAGCTCCTCCGCGAGCACGTAGCTCACGAACGGCACCAGCAGGGTGAGGCCGACCTGGAGCGTGGCGTCGCCGAGCAGGCCCATGAGCTTGATGGTGATCCAGCCGAGCGCGAGGCCCACGACCACGGCGACGACCGCGGAGAGTATGAGCAGCCCGAAGGCCTCCGGCAGCGAGAACGTGCCGCTCACCGCGGCGGCGATCGCCACGTGGTAGAGCACGATCGCGGTCACGTCGTTGAACAGTCCCTCGCCCTCCAGGATGGAGACGAGCCTGCGCGGCAGCCCGACCGAGCCCGCGACGGCCGTCGCCGCGACGGGGTCGGGCGGGGCGACGAGCGCTCCGAGCGCCACTGCGGCGGCGATGGGCAGCCCGGGAACGATCGCGTTGGCCACCGCGGCGACGGCGGCGGTCGTGATGAAGACCAGCGCCACGGCCAGCAGAAAGATCGGTCGTTTATTGGCGGCGAACTGCCGCCAGGACGTGCGCTGCACGGAGGCGTAGAGCAGCGGCGGCAGCAGCGCGGGAAGAATGATCTCGGGCGGGATGTCCACATTGGGTACGAAGCTGAGGAACGCCATGCCGACGCCGGCGAGCGTCATCAGCACCGGCGCGGGCAGCCCCAGGCGCTGCCCCAGCGGCACCGTGACCACAGCTCCGAGCAATAGCATGAGGAGCAGTGCCATTTGGTCCACGAGGTGCCTTCCGGAGCGCGGTGTGCCGGCCACCGTGATCGGCCGACATGGACTTCAAGCCTGCCACGCAAGGCCCGCAATCCGGACAACACCCCCTTCACACCCACCATCGGTCAACCATTCCTCCGATGTTTATGCGGTCACCCCCTTCCGCTCCCTCTTCAGGGCGGGCAGTATGCGGCGTGCGTGATTCAGGGACAAGAACCCTCACCACATACATGACTGGCAGGAGAAACCACGTGACCGCGTTCTCCCGAAGGCATTTCGTCGGCGCCGCCGCTGCCGGAGCATCCGCGCTCTGGCTCGCCGGCTCACCCACCGCATGGGCCGCGTCCGCTCCCTCCCCGGCGGGCCGCCCGGAGGCGGACGTCCACGAGAGGACCGTCCGCGACGCCGCCATGACCTGGCGCACCCTCCCCACCGGCTGGCAGCAGGCCCCCTTCCTCGCCAACGGCTACCTCGGCGCCCAGCTGTACGCGGGAAAGACCGCCGACACGCTGAAGCTGATGCTCAGTCACAGCCAGGTGCAGGACCAGCGGGGCCAGTGGCGCGGCGGCATAGGCTTCTCCCGCCTCCCCATCGGGTACTTCACCCTGACCCTCGCCGGGGAGATCACCGGCGTCGACTGGACCCTGGATCCGTACGACGCCGAGCTGCGCGGCACGGTCACCACCAGCCGCGGCTCACTGACCTTCTCCGCCCTCGTCCACAACGACACCGGCGCCCTGCTGATCTCCACCCGGCCCTCCCCCGGTGAGGAGTCCGCCGCCTGGTCCTTCCAGTGGCTGCAGGCCGCCACCACCCGCAACAGCGGCAAGCCGGAGGACTACACGCCCAACCCGGACCCACGCGTCGGCGACGGCTTCGTCGAGCAGCCGCTGCTCGCGGGCGGCGGCTGGACCACCGCCTGGCGCGAACGCCGCGAGGGCACCGGCCGACTGCTCGCCGCACACCTGGTGTACCGCTTTCCCGGCCGGGTGTCGGAGGCGACGACGGCCGCGCTCCGGGCCGTGGACCGCACCCTCGCCACCGACCTCGACCGACTGGTGGAGCGACACCGCGGCTGGTGGCACGCGTACTACCGGCGCAGCTTCCTGTCCGTGCCGGACAAGCGGCTGCAGAGCTTCTACCTCATCCAGCTCTACAAGCTCGCCGCGTCCACCAGGGCCGAGGGCCCGACGATCTCCGAATGGGGCCCGTGGTTCCCCGAGGTCGGCAACAACTGGACCGCGGTCTGGTGGAACCTCAACGTCCAGATCGGCATGGCACCCGTCCACGGCTCCAACCATCCCGAACTCGACTCGGTGACGGGCACCTTCCGCCGCTTCGAGCACAACCTCCCGGCCTCCGTCCCCGTCGACCACCGCGACGGCGAGAGCTATGCGCTGGGCCACCCCTCCGACTGGCAGCTGCGCGCGGGGGACACGTACGACGTCGGCGCCCCGGGCTCGGACCACGTCTCCGACAACTTCGGCAACCTCACCTGGGCCCTGCACAACGTCTGGCAGTCCTACCGGCACTCGATGGACCTGTCCGTCCTGCGCGACGTGGTGTACCCGATCCTGGCGAAGGCCATCAACTTCTACGCGCACTTCCTGCACGAGGGCCCCGACGGCAGGCTGCATCTGCTGGAGACCCGCTCCCCCGAGTACGCCAACGCCGCGGACTGCACCTACGACCTCTCACTCGTCCGCTGGGGCGTGCGCACCCTCATCGCCTCCGCGAAGCTGCTGCGCAACGACGACCCCCGGCTGAAGCGCTGGCAGGACATCGACCGCAGGCTCACCCCGTACGCCGAGGACCCGGTGGCCGGCGTCATGATCGGCAAGGACGTCCCGCTCGCCGACTCGCACCGCCACCACTCGCATCTGCTCTGGCTGCACCCGCTGCGCGAGCGGAACTGGGACCGGGCCGGGGACCGCGATGTGATGCGGCGCTCCATGGACCACTGGGTCTCCATGCAGCAGCTGTGGCACGGTTACAGCTACGCGACCGCCTCGTCCATGTACTCGGTGATGGACGAGCCGGAGAAGGCTCTCGACTTCCTGACCTTCTTCACCGATCTGAAGGTGGTCGCGGACTGTCAGATGACGGTCAACACCATGTACAGGGAGGGCAAGAACCTCGCCCTGGAGAGTCCGCTGTCCGCAGCCCAGTCGATGCTCGACATGGTGGTGCAGGGCCACGAGGGAGTCGTGAAGGTCTTCCCCTCCGTCTCGGACCGCTGGGCGGACGCGTCGATCGCCTCACTGCGCACCCAGGGCGCGTTCCTCGTGGACGCGGACCGCTCCGGAGGTGCCACGCGCTGGGTACGGGTGCACAGCGAAGCGGGCGCCCCGCTGACCCTGGACCACTCGATCACGGGCCGGATAGACGTACGCGACGCACACGGGCGACCGCTGCACTGGCGGGAGACCGGACCGGGACGGATCGCCCTGAGCCTGCCGCGCGGAGGCACGGCGGTGGTGACTCCGCACGGCGCGCGCCCGTCCGGGACGAAACCGCGCGACGTGCCGTCGAACGGGACGTGGACGCGCTGGGGCCTGCCGGAGCGCCCCTGACGACCGCCGGGGTGCCGCCGCGTCCGTACGACCGGAGCGGCACCCCGCGCCGGGATCTTGCGCCGGGGGCCTTTCGTTCGGATCGAACCCGGCGTGACCGGGGGCAGCCCTCAGTCCTGCAGAGAGCGTCGCATCGCCCGGTGCGGGATCCCCGCGTCCGGGAATTCGGGACCGTACGCCGCGTACCCGAGCCGCTCGTAGAAGCCGAGCGCATGGGTCTGGGCGTGCAGGTCGACGGCGGCCAGGCCCAGCTCACGGGCCGCGTCCTCGATGGCCCTCACCAGCGCCACGCCGACGCCGAGGCCGCGCGCCCGCCTGATCACCGCCAGCCGGCCGAGCGAGCCGACGGCGAGGTCCGTGCCGGTCCTGGCCACCGCGGCCGGGCCGTGCAGCAGCCGCCCGGTACCGAGCGCCGAACCGTCCGCCGCGACGGCGATCACATGCACCGCGTCCGCGTCGTAGGCGTCGTACTCGATCTCCTCAAGCACGTTCTGCTCGCCGACGAAGACGTCCTTGCGGACCTGGAAACAGGCGGCGCGGTCCCGCTCGTCGATGACCGTACGGGTGATGTACGGGGCAGGCGTGCCGCTCACTCGCTCTCCGCGGTGATCTTGTCCAGGGCATGCTGGAGGTCGTCGGGGTAGCTGCTGGAGAACTCCACCCAGCTGCCGTCGGCGGGGTGCTCGAAGCCCAGTCGGACGGCGTGCAGCCACTGCCTCGTCAGGCCGAGGCGCTTGGCCATCGTCGGGTCGGCGCCGTAGGTCAGGTCGCCGACGCAGGGGTGGCGGTGGGCGGACATGTGCACCCGGATCTGATGGGTGCGGCCCGTCTCCAGCTTGATGTCCAGAAGGCTGGCGGCGCGGTAGGCCTCGATGAGGTCGTAGTGCGTCACGGAGGGCTTGCCGTCGGCGGTGACGGCCCACTTGTAGTCGAGGTTGGGGTGGCGCCCGATGGGGGCGTCGATGGTGCCGCTCATCGGGTCCGGGTGCCCCTGCACCAGCGCGTGGTACTTCTTCTCGACGACCCGGTCGCGGAACTGTGCCTTCAGCAGGGTGTAGGCACGCTCGGACTTGGCCACGACCATCAGGCCGGAGGTGCCCACGTCGAGACGGTGGACGATGCCCTGGCGCTCGGCCGCCCCGGACGTGGAGATCCGGTACCCGGCCGCGGCGAGACCACCGATGACGGTCGTGCCGGTCCAGCCGGGGCTCGGGTGGGCGGCGACCCCGACCGGCTTCACGATCACGACGATGTCGTCGTCGTCGTGCACGATCTCCATGCCCTCGACGGGCTCGGCGACGATCTGCACCGGAGCGGGTGCCTGCGGCATCTCCACTTCCAGCCAGGCACCGCCCCGCACCCGCTCGGACTTCCCGACCACCGAACCGTCCACCTGCACCTTCCCGGCAGCGGCCAGCTCGGCGGCCTTGGTGCGGGAGAAACCGAACATCCGGGAAATGGCGGCGTCGATGCGCTCGCCCTCCAGACCGTCGGGTACGGGCAGGGTGCGGACCTCGGGATACGTACTCACCTGATCGAGTATGCCTTGCGCCCGCTAGTCCTTGTGCACGGTCCCGTCGGGGTCCAGGCCCCTGAAGGAGAGGAGCACGATCAGGATGCCGCCGCAGACGATCGCGGAGTCCGCGAGGTTGAAGACGGCGAAGTGTTCGACGGAGATGAAGTCCACCACCGCGCCCTCGAAGATGCCGGGGGCGCGGAAGAGGCGGTCGGTGAGGTTGCCGAGCGCTCCGCCGAGCAGCAGCCCGAGCGCTATGGCCCACGGCAGGCTGTAGAGCTTGCGGGCGATCCGGGCGATCACGACGATCACGGTGGCAGCGATGACGGTGAAGATGACCGTGAACGCCTCGCCGAAACTGAACGCGGCGCCCGAGTTGCGAATCACCTCGAACCTCAGCCAGTTGCCGAGGACCTCGATCGAAGGGTGATGCTCCAGCTTCGCGACCACGACCATCTTGCTGATCAGGTCGAGCAGGAAGGCGAAGGCGGCCATGACGAAGAGCACCGCGATCTTCCGCTTGCCCCTGCTCGGGGCAGCCTCCTCGACCCGGCCCCCGGCCTCGTCCCCTTCGGTCCCCTCAGCATCGGGGATGTCCGGCGTACCGATGATGCGCTCCGCCTCTGCCACGTGAGTCCCTCAACCCTAGGTTCCTGACTGAGCACGAGGGTACGACACAGCACCACGGATCAACCGCGTCGCTCCTGTTTCTGTTTGTCCTCGACGCAGAGCGTGGCGCGGGGGAACGCCTGCATCCGTGCCTTGCCGATCGGGTTGCCGCAGACCTCGCACAGCCCGTACGTCCCGGCGTCGAGCCGGGCCAGCGCCCGCTCGGTCTGGTCCAGCATCTCCTGGGCGTTGGCGGCGAGCGACATCTCGTGCTCGCGGGTGATGTTCTTGGTGCCGGTGTCCGCCTCGTCGTCACCCGCCCCGTCGCCGGAGTCGCGCATCAGCCCGGCGAGCGCCGCGCTCGCCGCCTCCAGCTCACTGCGCAGGCGATCGATCTCGCTGCTCAGCACGGACCGTGCCGCTTCGACCTCTTCCGGCGTCCAGGGGTCCTCACCCGGCCGGACCGCCAGCTCGCCCGGGTCCGCCGTGGCGATTCCAAGGGCCGGGGGCACGGGCCCGGAGCCCTTGCCGGGCGCGCGGGTCCGGGCCGCGCTCTTCTTCGCTACCACCGTCTGGGCTCCCGTCTGCTCGGCGGCCTCGGCCGCCACCGTGGCCGCCGCAGCGGCCTTCTTCGAAGCCTTCTTGGCCCCGCTCCTCTTCGCAGGCGCCTTCTCGGCCGAGGCCGCGTGCCGGGCATCCACGTGCCGGGCGGGCGCCGCCCTCTTCCGGGCCGCGGTCTTCTTCGCGGCGGTCTTCTTGTCCGCGGTCTTCTTCGCGGCGGTCTTCTTGTCCGCAGTCTTCTTCACCGCGGCCTTCTCGGCAGCCTCTCCGCTCGTCCTCCCGGCCGTCGCACCCGTGGATCTCGCTGACGCCGGCTTCTTCGCGGCGCTCTTCTTCGCCACCATGGTCCGGCCCCTTCACATATTGTGATCTTGCACGCGAATCGTGCTGGGACGATAAATCGACCCCAGCCCTGCGGCAACGGGGCACGCCGCCGAATCGCCCCTCCCCGTGTCCGGATACCGACGCGTCTGAATCCGTTGTGCCCAGCTCCCCGCCGGGTAATCCGTCTCCCTGGCCCCCGCCGGGACCCCACGAGCCCGTGTCTGCCCATTCGGGTCACGCCGCGACCCACGGGTTAACCGGTCGGCCGTCGCCCGGACGGGCCCGTACACTGGCCTCAGCGAGAGGCGTGGATGGGACGAGTAGCGTCGTACGCAGCCAGGAGCGACCCGGGGACGGTGGAAGCCCGGGGGCGAGCGCGTCGTGAAGATCACCCGGAGCCGTCGGAAGAAAGCCTCAGGGCGAGTAGAACCGGCATCGCGACCCCAATGAGGGGGCCACGGGCACACGCCCGGGGCCAAGGAGGGTGGTACCGCGGGAGCCGATGAGGCCCTCGTCCCTCCGACGGAAGTGGAAAACGTCCGCCGGAGGAAGTCCGCCCATGACATCGCCGCAGTATCACCAGGTGCCCGCCCAGGTCGACCTGCCCGCGCTGGAGCACGCCGTGCTCGATTTCTGGCGCGAGAGCAAGGTCTTCGCCAAGAGCCTCGAACAGTCCGAGGGCCGCCCCGAGTGGGTCTTCTACGAGGGCCCGCCGACCGCCAACGGCATGCCCGGCGCCCATCACATCGAGGCCCGCGTCTTCAAGGACGTCTTCCCCCGCTTCCGCACCATGCAGGGCTACCACGTCGGCCGCAAGGCCGGCTGGGACTGCCACGGACTGCCGGTCGAGCTCGCGGTCGAGAAGGAGCTGGGCTTCAACGGCAAGAAGGACATCGAGGCGTACGGCATCGCCGAGTTCAACGCCCGGTGCCGCGAGTCCGTGACCCGCCACACCGACGCGTTCACCGAGCTCACGACCCGGATGGGCTACTGGGTCGACCTCGACGACGCGTACCGCACGATGGACCCCGAGTACGTCGAGTCGGTGTGGTGGTCGCTGAAGGAGATCTTCAACAAGGGCCTGCTGGTCCAGGACCACCGCGTCGCCCCCTGGTGCCCCCGCTGCGGCACGGGCCTCTCCGACCACGAGCTGGCCCAGGGGTACGAGACGGTCGTCGACCCTTCGGTCTTCGTACGCTTCCCCCTCACCTCCGGCCCCCTGGCCGGCGACGCCTCCCTCCTCGTCTGGACGACCACTCCCTGGACCCTGGTCTCCAACACCGCAGTCGCCGCGCACCCCGATGTCACCTATGTCGTCGCGACCGACGGCAAGGAGAAGCTCGTCGTCGCGCAGCCGCTCGTCGAGAAGGCGCTGGGCGAGGGCTGGGAGACCACCGGCCAGACCTTCACCGGCCGCGAGATGGAGCGCTGGACGTACGAGCGCCCGTTCACCCTGGTCGACTTCCCCGCCGAGGCCCACTACGTCGTCAACGCCGAGTACGTGACGACGGAGGACGGCACGGGTCTGGTCCACCAGTCCCCCGCGTTCGGCGCCGACGACCTCGTCGTCTGCAAGGCGTACGGCCTCCCGGTCGTGAACCCGGTCCGCCCCGACGGCACCTTCGAAGAGGACCTGCCGCTGGTCGGCGGCGTCTTCTTCAAGAAGGCCGACGAGGCGCTGACCGAGGACCTGGACACCCGCGGCAAGCTCTTCCGGCACGTCCCGTACGAGCACAGCTACCCGCACTGCTGGCGCTGCCACACCGCGCTGCTCTACTACGCGCAGCCGTCCTGGTACATCCGTACGACCGCCATCAAGGACCGGCTGCTCGAAGAGAACGAGAAGACCAACTGGTTCCCGGACTCGGTCAAGCACGGCCGCTTCGGCGACTGGCTGAACAACAACGTCGACTGGGCGCTGTCCCGCAACCGCTACTGGGGCACCCCGCTGCCCATCTGGCGCTGCGAGGACAGCCACCTCACCTGCGTCGGCTCACGCACCGAGCTGAGCGAGCTGGCCGGCACCGACCTCTCCGGCCTCGACCCGCACCGCCCGTTCATCGACGAGATCACGTTCACCTGCTCGCACGAGAACTGCCAGCTGGAGGCGTACCGCGTCCCCGAGGTCATCGACGCCTGGTACGACTCGGGCTCGATGCCCTTCGCGCAGTGGGGCTACCCGTACAAGAACAAGGAGATCTTCGAGAGCCGCTACCCGGCGCAGTTCATCTCGGAGGCCATCGACCAGACCCGCGGCTGGTTCTACACGCTGATGGCGGTCGGCACGCTGGTCTTCGACAAGTCGTCCTACGAGAACGTGGTCTGTCTGGGCCACATCCTCGCCGAGGACGGCCGCAAGATGTCCAAGCACCTCGGGAACATCCTCCAGCCGATCCCCCTCATGGACCAGCACGGCGCGGACGCGGTGCGCTGGTTCATGGCGGCGGGCGGCTCCCCGTGGGCGGCGCGCCGCGTCGGCCACAACACGATCCAGGAAGTCGTCCGCAAGACCCTCCTGACGTACTGGAACACGGTCGCCTTCCAGGCCCTGTACGCCCGTACGTCCAACTGGGCGCCCTCCGCCGCCGACCCGGCCCCGGCGGACCGCACGGTCCTGGACCGCTGGCTGCTGAGCGAGCTGAACGCACTGGTGGACCAGGTCACGCAGGCTCTGGAAGGTTACGACACCCAGCGCGCCGGCAAGCTCCTGTCCGCGTTCGTCGACGATCTGTCCAACTGGTACGTACGCCGCTCGCGCCGCCGCTTCTGGCAGGGCGACAAGGCGGCGCTGCGCACCCTGCACGAGGTCGTCGAGACGGTGACCCGGCTGATGGCCCCGCTCACCCCGTTCATCACCGAGCGGGTCTGGCAGGACCTGGTCGTTCCGGTCACCCCGGACGCCCCGGAGTCGGTCCATCTCTCCGCCTGGCCCAAGGCGGACTTCGCGGCCATCGACCCGACCCTCTCCACCCAAATGGCGCTGGTGCGCCGCCTGGTCGAGCTGGGCCGGGCCACCCGTGCCGAGTCGGGCGTCAAGACCCGCCAGCCGCTGTCCCGGGCCCTGGTCGCGGCGTCGGGCTTCGAGTCCCTCTCCCCCGAACTGCACACGCAGATCACGGAGGAGCTGAACGTCTCCTCGCTGGCCTCGCTCTCCGAAGTCGGAGGCTCGTTGGTCGACACGACCGCGAAGGCCAACTTCCGCGCGCTCGGCAAGCGGTTCGGCAAGGGCGTCCAGGCGGTGGCCAAGGCGGTCGCGAACGCCGACGCGGCGGCCCTGTCGCTGGCCCTGCGCGAGGGCACGGCATCGGTCGAGGTGGACGGCGAGACGGTGAGCCTCGCCCCCGACGAGGTGATCATCACCGAGACCCCGCGCGAGGGCTGGTCGGTGGCGTCCGACTCGGGCGCGACGGTCGCCCTGGACCTGGAGATCACCCCGGAGCTGCGCCGCGCGGGCCTGGCCCGTGACGCGATCCGCCTCATCCAGGAGGCCCGTAAGAACAGCGGTCTGGACGTCGCGGACCGCATCGCCGTCCGCTGGACGTCGGCCTCCCCCGCCACCGTGGAGGCCCTGACCGAGCACGCGGCCCTGATCGCGGACGAGGTCCTGGCCCTGGACTACGCACAGGGCGAGGCGGACCAGGAGTACGGCCGGCCGTTCGAGGACGAGGGTCTGTCCCTGACCTTCCGTCTCCGCAAGACGGAGCAGTAGCCCGGACGCATCGAGGGCCCGCCCGGAACACCTGTTCCGGGCGGGCCCTCTGCGTGTTCCCGACGCGGCCCGGCCCTGGGCTGCGGGAAGGGGAAGCGCTACGGGAAGGGGTAGCAAGGGAGCGGGGCCCACCCGCGCACCGCCCACGCCCCGTCCACGGGAAAAGGGCCGGGCCCCGGGGAAACCCCGGGGCCCGGCCCTCAGCCTGCCGACGGCTACGCGCTCATCGCGCGCACCGGGCTCAGTTGTCGTCCTCGTCGATCAGGAACCCACGCATCGGCGACGGGGCCTGCTGCATCGGCTGCGGCGCCTGCGGCCGCACCGGCGCCATCGGCTGGGTCATCGCCGGCGACATCTGCTGCTGGCCGCCGTACGAGGGCCCACCACCCATGGACGGGTTGCCGCCCATCGGCGGGTTGCCGTGACCGCCGTGGTTGCCGCCCATGGTGTGACCCATGGCGCCCGCACCGGCCGGGGCCAGCGAGGGCGACGGCGGCAGCGAAGCGGTCGCCGGGGTCCGCGGCGGGGCCAGCGAGTCGTCGGCCTGGGTCTCCAGCTGACGCAGCTGGCTCTCCAGGTAGGACTTCAGCCGGGTCCGGTACTCGCGCTCGAAGCCACGCAGGTCCTCGACCTTGCGCTCCAGCGTCGCGCGGGCCGACTCGAGCGAGCCCATCGCCACGCGGTGCTTCTCCTGCGCGTCCCGCTCCAGCGCGTCCGCCTTGGCACGCGCGTCCCGCTCCAGTCCCTCGGCGCGGCTGCGCGCCTCGCCGACGATCTTGTTGGCCTCGGAACGGGCCTCCGCGATCGCCTGGTCGGCGGTCTGCTGCGCGAGCGACAGGACACGGGCGGCGCTGTCGCCGCCGGGGCCCTGACCGGGCTGCTGCATCTGCGGCGGCTGCTGCATCTGCTGCATCTGCTGCTGGGGGGCGTGACCGCCCATGGGACCGCCCATCGGGCCACCCATGGGA
This sequence comes from Streptomyces sp. NPDC093149, assembly GCF_044754145.1. NCBI lineage: Bacteria > Bacillati > Actinomycetota > Actinomycetes > Kitasatosporales > Streptomycetaceae > Streptomyces > Streptomyces sp. NPDC093149. The sequence continues at coordinate 149,890 of NZ_JBIVON010000007.1, read as the reverse complement.
CCGCCCTGCATCGGACCGGGGCCGTGCGGGCCCTGCGGGCCGGGGCCGTGCTGGCCCTGAGGACCAGGACCGTGACCGCTGGGACCGGCGGGCAGCTGCGGAGCACCACCGGGCAGCTGGGGGGGACCCATCTGCGGGGGCTGCTGCTGGACCGGCGGACCCGATATGGCGGCGGGCACAGGTGCCCCGGGCCGGTCCTGCGGCTCCGGCTTGCGCATTCCCTGCTGCTGGTTCTGCGCGGCGGCACGCGTGGCGGCGGCCAGCTTCGCGCGCAGGTCCTCGTTCTCACGGAGCAGGCGCGTCAGCTCGGACTCGACCTCGTCGAGGAAGGCATCGACCTCGTCCTCGTCATAGCCTTCTCGGAGGCGGACGGTCGTGAACTGCTTGTTCCGCACGTCCTCGGGGGTCAGCGGCATCTCTTCTTCACCTCTACGTAGTCGTCGGCAGTCGGCAAGACCGTATCGCTCACAGCCTGATCACGATGCTGATCAGGATGTAGACGATGATCATCAGAACGAAGAAGGACAGGTCGAGTGCCACGCCCCCGAGACGCAGCGGCGGGATGAACCGCCGCAGAAGCTTGAGCGGTGGATCCGTGACAGTGTAGGTGGCCTCAAGTATGACCACCATCGGCTTGCCGGGCTGCCATGAACGTGCGAACTGGAAGACGTAGTCCATGACCAGCCGGAAGATCAGCACGATGAGGAAACACATCAACGCGATATAGACAACCTGCAATGCGACGCCCATTTCGCGCTTCCCTCTCCCCTGGCTCTCGTAGCTCCGGCCTTACGGCCGGGTCGTTCCTGGTGTCGTGTTCTCAGCTCTGGTTGAAGAATCCGCCCTCAGCAATGCGGGCCTTGTCCTCCGCCGTGACATCGACGTTAGCAGGCGACAGCAGGAACACCTTCTGCGTCACGCGCTCAATGCTGCCATGGAGACCGAAGACGAGTCCTGCGGCAAAGTCGACAAGTCGCTTCGCGTCCGTATCGTCCATCTCCGTGAGATTCATGATCACCGGAGTGCCCTCACGGAAGTGTTCCCCGATGGTACGGGCCTCGTTGTAGGTCCGGGGGTGCAGCGTGGTGATGCGGTAGGGCTCCCGCTCGGACACAACCTTGGGCATGATCACCGGTGCGTTCTTCTCCATGTTCGGGCGTTCAGGTGTGATGGATGCCACGGGTGCGATTCGGGCGGGTCGCTCCCTTTCCGCCGGGATCTGAACCGGCTCCCGTTGCGCGGGAGGCTGTACCACTCGTACCGGTTCGTCCCGTTCCCGGTCCCGCTCCACCTGATGCGCGGGCTGGTGCCGCCGCCGGTCCCGCTCGGGCTCCGGCTCGGGTTCGAATTCGTCGTCGGGGTCGAACCCCGGACCGTCGTACCCATCGTCCTCCACGAGGCCGAGGTAGACCGCCATCTTGCGCATCGCGCCGGCCATGCTCTGAGTCCTCCGCTCTGTGGTGGATCGGCGTCTGTCACCAAGTGCCCCGCGATCCACTGAGGCCTGCCCGCCATAGGCGGGAATGACCATATTTTCTGCTGTGGTCCGACCTGCTTGGCGACGTTACCCGAGCCTCGGTCGGACTCCGAGCACCGCCGTACCGACGCGCACATGTGTCGCTCCGGCCGCAATCGCGTCCTCGAGGTCCGCACTCATCCCCGCAGAGACCATGTTCGCAGCCGGATGGTTCCCGCGCAGGCGGGATGAGAATTCCATCAGCCGGTCGAAGGCGGCGCGTTGCCGTCCCGCGTACGGGCCGGCGAGCGGCGCGACGGTCATCAGACCGTCGAGCCGCAGCCCGGGGGCGGAGTCGACCGCAGCGGCCAACTCCTCGATCCCGTCCGGCGCGACACCGCCGCGGTCACCCCGTTCACCGCTCTCCGCGTCGAGCGCGACCTGGATGAGGCAGCCGAGTTCGCGCTCCTCGCGCACGGCCGCCGCGGACAGCGCCGTGACCAACTTGGCCCGATCCACCGACTGCACGACATCGGCATAACTGGCCACAGAACGAACCTTATTCGTCTGCAATTGACCAACAAAGTGCCAGATGAGCGACAGATCCGCACATTCGGCTGCCTTGGGCGCCGCGTCCTGGTCACGATTCTCCGCGACATGACGCACACCGAGTTCATGCAGAATCCGCACATCGCTCGCGGGGTAGGTCTTGGTGACCACGATGAGGGTCACTTCCTCCCGCTTGCGGCCCGCGGCGATACAGGCGGAAGCAATGCGTTCCTCCACCTGTGCCAGATTTTCGGCGAGTTGAGTCCTACGGTCCGTCATGACCTATCAGTCCAACCAGACATATCCGGCGAGCCGCCCGGTGGTGCGGTCGCGGCGGTACGAGAAGTGATCGCCCGATTCGAGGGTGCAGACCGGCGACGCCTGCCGGTTCTCGACCCCGAGGGCTTCGAGCTGGGCCAGGACCCCGGCGGTGACATCCACGGCGGGGGTGCCCCAGCTGGTCTCGGACCAGGCGGCCGGGACGCTCTCGGCGACCTCGGCACGCATCCCCGACGGGACTTCGTAGCACCGTCCGCAGACAGCCGGTCCGGTGCGGGCGATGATCCGGTGGGTCTCGGCACCGAGTCCGACCATGGCCTCGACCACGGCGGGGACCACGCCCGCGACCAGACCGGGACGGCCGGCGTGCGCCGCCGCCGCGATCCCGGCGACCGGGTCGGCCAGCAGTACGGGGGTGCAGTCGGCGGTGAGCACGGCCAGCGGCAGCCCGCGCCGTGCGGTCACCACCGCGTCCACCTCGGGGATCTCCGCGGCGTCTCCCCACGGGCCGTCGACCACCGCGACGTCCCGACCGTGCACCTGGTTCATCCAGACGACCTGCGCCGGGTCCAGGCCGAGGGCCCGTGCGGCGCGTTCCCGATTGGCCAGAACGGCGGCGGGGTCGTCTCCGACCGCGCCGCCGAGGTTGAGCTCCTCGTACGGAGCGGCGCTCACCCCGCCCCACCTGTCGGTGAAGGCGAAGTGCGCGCGATCCGCTGAGGACACTGAAGGTGCTGCGGGACCTGCGTGATGCGGACCTATCACTTCAAGAAGTCCGGAACATCCAGCTCTTCGGCCTGGGAGTCCTGGTAGGGACGGGCCGGCGGGATGTGCGGCGGAGTGATCGGCGGCAGGTGGCTCTCGCCGACCGCCGATACGGGCTCGGCCTGGACCGGAGGCTCTTCGCGCGGCGGCACGGAACCCAGTCCGCCGGTCTGGCGCACGGGCTCGGCGGTCCGGACCGGCGCGGCCGGCTCTTCGCGCTTGGCGGTGTTCGCGCCCAGGACGTTCTCGCGCCGGGCCGGCGGCTGCCCGCCGTCGAAGCCCGCCGCGATCACCGTGACGCGGACCTCGTCGCCCAGCGCGTCGTCGATGACCGCACCGAAGATGATGTTCGCCTCGGGGTGCGCCGCCTCGCTCACCAGCTGGGCGGCCTCGTTGATCTCGAAGAGACCGAGATCGCTGCCGCCGGAGATGGAGAGCAGGACACCGCGGGCGCCGTCGATGGACGCCTCCAGGAGCGGCGAGGAGATCGCCATCTCCGCGGCGGCCACCGCGCGGTCGTCGCCGCGGGCCGAACCGATGCCCATGAGTGCCGAACCGGCCTCGGACATGACCGACTTGACGTCGGCGAAGTCGAGGTTGATCAGACCAGGCGTCGTGATCAGGTCGGTGATGCCCTGGACACCCGAGAGCAGCACCTGGTCGGCCGACTTGAACGCGTCGAGCACGCTGACCTGGCGGTCCGAGATGGACAGCAGCCGGTCGTTGGGAATGACGATGAGGGTGTCGACCTCTTCGCGGAGCTCGGCGATGCCGTCCTCCGCCTGGTTCGCGCGTCGCCGGCCCTCGAAGGTGAACGGGCGGGTGACCACGCCGATCGTCAGGGCGCCGAGCGAGCGCGCGATGTTGGCGACGACGGGTGCGCCGCCGGTGCCGGTGCCGCCGCCCTCTCCGGCGGTGACGAAGACCATGTCGGCCCCCTTGAGGACCTCCTCGATCTCCTCACGGTGGTCCTCTGCCGCCTTGCGACCGACGGCCGGGTTGGCCCCGGCGCCGAGGCCGCGGGTGAGTTCGCGGCCGACGTCGAGCTTGACGTCGGCGTCGCTCATCAACAGGGCTTGCGCATCAGTGTTGATCGCGATGAACTCGACGCCCTTGAGACCGACCTCGATCATTCGGTTGATGGCATTGACACCACCGCCGCCGACACCGATGACCTTGATGACTGCGAGGTAGTTCTGCGGTGCTGCCACGTCGAAGGCCTCTCGCCTCGAGTTACGTGTCGTCGCTTCGCGGTAGTCCCGCCGCGACGACGGATGCCGATTGGGGCGGTCCGAAACGCCGACCCAAACCCTAACGTTGAAGTTTAGGGTTACCAGTGTGTCTGCTTCATGGACTCTTCCGAACAGGACACTAAGTCGACAAGTGGCGCGCGTTCAACGAACACGCCGAACCTCCCGTTTTTCTTTTCACCCTATGTGATCACCCGTAGCGCTGACCAACCAGGGTGCTGGCCAGGCCAAATGTGCGTCAACTGCCCGACACCGCGGGGGCGGTGGGTGCACTCACGTCGAAGTGTCCCGCTTTGGGGGCGGCTTTCATCAGAGCGATGAGGACTCTCGCCTTCACCGACCCGTCCTCACCACTGCCCCAGACCACCGTCCGCCCCCGGGTGAGCCCCAGGGAGATCGAATCGTACGAGGTGACCCGTACGACCTCGGTGTCCCTGGCGACGGCGTCCGGAAGACCGCCCGCGACCCGGACCGCCTCCCGCACCAACCGGGCGCTGCCGAAGCGACGCAGGCTCGCGGACCGCTCAGGCGTCAATTCCAGCAGCGGCACATGGCCGGGCGATTTGTCCACTGTTGCGAAACGAACACCTTTCGCATCCACTTCAATGAACTTTTTGCCCTTTTTCATCAAAAGGACCGGTTGCCGTTCGGTCACCTTAAGCCGGATTCCATGCGGCCATGACCGCACGACATCCACCGAGTCGATGCGAGGCAACTTCCGGCGCAACCGGTCGGCGACGGCATCGGTGTCCACGGAGATCAGCGGAGCACCGATCGGCACCGCCGCGGCGGCCTCCACCTCGGCCGGGGTCAGCACGTCGACCCCGCTGATCCCGACCTGTTCGGCACGGAGCCAGGAGGAGCCGTAGAGCGCCCAGACGACGCCGGAGCCGAGCAGCAGCACCAGCACGCCGATCACGATCGACTGTCTGCGGCCGGGCCCTCTGCGCCCCTGCGGGCGCGGGCGCGACGGGCGGGCCGAGGAGTCCTCCTGCTGCGCTGCACCGCGCTGGGCGGTTGTCGGTCCGGCCACGCTCGCTCCTTATGCCGGGTCCGGGGGCGCCGCCCCCGGACCCGTCCACCGCCTCACGCGCCTCGGCGCGCGGCAATCGCCTCGTACACCATGCCGACGAGCAGGTCGTCGGCGTCCCGGCGGCCGAACTCGGCGGCGGCTCGGGACATCTCGTACAGCCGGTGCGGATCCGCCAGCACGGGAAGGACGTTCCCCTGCACCCACTCGGGGGTGAGCGCCGCGTCGTCCACCAGCAGACCGCCGCCGGCGTTGACCACCGGCTGGGCGTTGAGCCGCTGCTCACCGTTGCCGATGGGCAGCGGGACGTAGGCGGCGGGGAGCCCGACGGCGGAGAGCTCGGCGACGGTCATCGCGCCCGCGCGGCAGAGCATCATGTCGGCCGCCGCGTACGCGAGATCCATCCGGTCCACGTACGGTACCGGGATGTAGGGCGGCATCCCGGGCATGTTGTCGACACGCGGCAATTCGTTCTTCGGACCGACCACGTGCAGGATCTGGATCCCGGAGCGCTGCAGCAGCGGGGCGACCCGCTGGACCACCTCGTTGAGGTGACGGGCGCCCTGCGAGCCGCCGGAGACCAGCAGCGTCGGCAGATTGGGGTCGAGCCCGAAGGCGGCACGCGCCTCGGGGCGGACCCGGGCCCGGTCCAGGGTGGCGATGGTCCGGCGCAGCGGGATGCCGATGTAGCGGGCACCGCGCAGCTTGCTGTCGGGGGTGGAAACGGCGACCCCGTGGGCGTACCGGGAGCCGATCTTGTTGGCCAGGCCCGGCCGGGCATTGGCCTCGTGGACGACGATCGGCACACCGACCCGCTTGGCGGCGAGGTAGCCGGGCAGGGCGACATAGCCGCCGAAGCCCACGACGCAGTCCGCCTTGGTGCGTTCCAGGACCTGCTCGGCCGCCTTGATGGTGCCGCGCAGCCGTCCCGGGACGGTGATCAGTTCCGGGGTGGGCTTGCGCGGCAGCGGTACGGCCGGGATCAGGGCGAGTTCGTACCCCCGCTCGGGTACGAGCCTGGTCTCGAGTCCGCGCTCCGTGCCGAGGGCAGTGATTCCCACGGTCGGGTCCTGCCTGCGCAGGGCGTCCGCGAGGGCAAGCGCGGGCTCGATGTGGCCGGCGGTCCCCCCACCGGCGAGTACGACATGCACCGAAATTCACCGCTCTCCGGACGGACGCTTCTTGACGCGCCGTCTCATCGTCTTCCATCTCACCCCGGGCCTCCGCATGGCCAGGGCCGCCTTCGCGGCGGGATCCTCCCGCGCGAACGCGATCAGCAGCCCGACAGCGAACATGGTCGGCAGCAGGGCCGACCCTCCGTAGGAGAACAGCGGGAGCGGGACACCGGCGATCGGCAGCAGGCCGAGCACCGCACCGATGTTGATCACGGCCTGCGCCGTGATCCAGGTGGTCACGCCTCCCGCGGCATACCTCACGAAGGGGTCCTCCGTGCGTCCGGCCACGCGGATACCCGCATAGCCTAGAGCCGCGAAGAGTGCGAGCACCGACAGCGTCCCCGCCAACCCCAGTTCCTCGCCCGTGATGGCGAAGATGAAGTCGGTGTGCGGTTCAGGCAGTTGACCCCATTTTTCCACACTCGCACCGAGCCCGGAACCGAACAGTCCGCCGGACGCCAGAGCATAGATCCCGTGCACGGCCTGCCAGCAGGAATCCCCCGGACCGGGTTCGCTGGCGCCGATGCAGGCGAGCCTGGACATCCGGTTCGGACTGGTCTTGATCAGCACGAATGCGATCATTCCGGCGAACGCGAGCACTCCGGCGAAGAGCCTGGTGGGTGCCCCCGCCAGCCAGAGCAGCCCGAACAGGATCGCAGTGAGAATGATCGCAGTGCCCATGTCACCGCCGAGCATGATCAGCCCGAGGAGCATGAAGGCGACGGGAACGAGCGGAACGAGCATGTGCTTCCACTGCGTCAGCAGCCGTTTGTCCTGTTTACGGGCGAGCAGGTCCGCGCCCCACAGGACCAGGGCGAGCTTGCCGAACTCACTGGGCTGGAGCTGGAACGGCCCGCCCAGATAGAGCCAGTTCCGGTTGCCGTTGATCGACATCCCTATCCCCGGCACCTGGACCAGCGCCATCAGGAAGACGGATCCCATGAGCAGCGGATAGGCGAAGGCCCGGTGCAGTTTGGCGGGCATCCGGGCAGCGAGCGCCATCAGTCCCGCTCCGATGACGGCGGCGAGGAACTGCTTGCGGAAGAAGTAGGTGCCGGGCTTGTGCAGCTCCAGGGCCTTGATCATCGAGGCGGAGTAGACCATCACCAGGCCGAGCACGGTGATCAGCAGGCCGGCGCCCAGGATCAGGTAGTACGCGGTCAGAGGGCGGTCCCAGGCCCGGCGTGCCTGCTCGTACATCCGCCGCACGCCACCGCCGCGCGGGGCACGGGGGGTGCCCGTGGAGCGCCCCTTGGGACGGGGCGCCGAGGGGCGCCGGGAGCCGGCGACCGATCTGACCCGCAGGGCGTGAGCGAGCGGTGCGCCGGGGCCCGCGCCCGCGAGGAGGGGCGGGACGAGCGCCCGGCTGGTCGCCGCGCCCCGTGAGCAGGCCCTACGGGGCGCGGCGGAGCTCTCTTCGGCCGGCATTGTCGCTGTCCCCTCCACTGCTCGTGCCCGGGGCCGCCGCCGAGGGCCGCGGCCCCTGGCGCGGCCGCCCGCGCCCGGTCGTCCGGGTCGGTACGGCGCGGAGGCCGGGCCCGTCAGGCGCTCTCGGCGGCGAACGCGCGGACCGCGTCCGCGAACGCCTCGCCCCGCTTGTTGTAATTGACGAACATGTCCATCGAGGCGCAGGCCGGGGCCATCAGTACGGTGTCCCCCGGCCGGGCGAGCCGTGCCGCCTCGCGGACCGCCTCGGACATCGCCCCAGTGTCGGTCCGGTCGAGGTCGACCACCGGGACCTCGGGGGCGTGTCGCGCGAGGGCTTCGCGGATCAGCGCCCGGTCGCGGCCGATCAGTACGACGCCCCGCAGTCGCCCGGCCGCCCCCGCCACCAGTTCGTCGAAGGCGGCGCCCTTGGCGAGGCCGCCGGCGATCCAGACGATCGGGTCGTAGGCGGCGAGGGAGGCCACGGCGGCGTGGGTGTTGGTGGCCTTGGAGTCGTCGATGTACGCGACCCCGTCGACATCCGCGACGTGCTCGATGCGGTGCGGGTCGGGGCGGAAGGCCCGCAGTCCGTCCCGTACGGCCGCCGGCTCGACGCCGAAGGCGCGGGCCAGGGCCGCGGCCGCCAGGGCGTTGGCGATGTTGTGCGGGGCCGGCGGGTGGACGTCGGAGACCTCGGCGAGCTCCTGGGCCTGCTTCTGTCGGTTCGCCACGAAGGCGCGGTCGACGAGGATGCCGTCGACGACGCCCAGTTGGGACGGACCGGGTGTGGCCAGAGTGAAACCGATGGCGCGGCAGCCCTCCTCGACATCGGCCTCGCGCACCAGGTCCTCGGTCGCCTTCTCGGCCGCGTTGTAGACGCAGGCGATGCGGTTGCCCTCGTAGATCCGGCCCTTGTCCGCGACGTACGCCTCCATGGAGCCGTGCCAGTCGAGATGGTCGGGCGCCAGGTTGAGGACCGCCGCCGAGTGGGCGCGCAGCGAAGGCGCCCAGTGCAGCTGGAAGCTGGACAGCTCGACGGCGAGTACGTCGTACTTCTCGTCGCCGAGCACGGCGTCCAGGAGGGAGACGCCGATGTTGCCGACGGCGGCGGTGCGCAGCCCTGCCGCCTCCAGGATCGAGGCGAGCATCCGTACGGTCGTGGTCTTGCCGTTGGTGCCGGTGACCGCGAGCCAGGGTGCCGGTTCCCTGCCGCCCAGACCGCGCAGCCGCCAGGCGAGTTCGACGTCGCCCCAGACCGGGACGCCCGCCTCGGCGGCTGCTGCGAAGAGCGGCTTGTCGGGCTTCCAGCCGGGGGTGGTGACGATGAGCTCGGTGGACTCGGGCAGGGTCGCTCCGTCGCCGAGGCGCACGGTGATGCCCTGCGCCTCCAGCTCCGCGGCCTGCGTACGGGACCGTTCGTCGTCCCCGTCGTTGACCACCGTGACGACGGCCCCGAGGCCGTGCAGCACCTTGGCCGCCGGGATTCCGGACACCCCGAGTCCCGCGACGGTGACGTGCTTGCCCTGCCAGTCCTGGTTGCTCACTTCTCGGCTGCCCATCCCGCGTAGAAGAGACCGAGTCCGACGATCACGCACATGCCCTGGATGATCCAGAAGCGGACCACGACAAGGACTTCGGACCACCCCTTGAGTTCGAAGTGGTGTTGGAGCGGCGCCATTCGGAAGACCCGCTTGCCGGTCATCTTGAAGGAACCGACCTGGATGACCACGGACATGGTGATCATCACGAAGAGGCCGCCGAGGATGGCCATCAGGAACTCGGTACGGGAGCAGATCGCCAGACCGGCGAGGGCGCCGCCGAGGGCGAGCGAACCGGTGTCACCCATGAAGATCTTGGCGGGTGAGGTGTTCCACCACAGGAAGCCGAAGCAGGCACCCATCAGCGCCGAGGCGACGACCGCGAGGTCGAGTGGGTCGCGTACCTGGAAACAGGCGTTGGGATTGGTCAGGGTGTCCGCGTTGGCGCAGGACTCCTGGAACTGCCACAGCCCGATGAAGGTGTACGCGCCGAAGACCATCACCGACGCACCGGTGGCCAGGCCGTCCAGACCGTCCGTCAGGTTCACGCCGTTGGACATGGCGAGAATCATGAACAGCGCCCAGACGACGAACAGCACGGGGCCGATCGACCAGCCGAAGTCCGCGACGAACGACAGCCTGTCGGAGGCCGGAGTGTTGCCGCGGGAGTCGGCGAACTGCAGCGAGAGCACCGCGAAGGCGATACCGACGATCAGCTGGCCCGCCATCTTCGCCTTGGCCCGCAGACCCAGCGAACGCTGCTTGACGATCTTGATGTAGTCGTCGAGGAAGCCGACGAGACCCATGCCGGTCATCAGGAAGAGCACCAGCACACCGGAGAAGCGCATCTCCTCCCCGGTGATCAGCTTCGCCGCGAGGTACGCGATGAGCGTCGCCAGGATGAAGGCGATGCCACCCATGGTGGGCGTGCCCTTCTTGGACCCGTGGGTGCGCGGGCCGTCGTCCCGGATGAACTGTCCGTATCCCTTGCGGGCCAGCAGCTTGATCAGCAGCGGAGTTCCGACCAGGGTCAGGAAGAGCCCGATGGCCCCCGCGAAGAGGATCTGCCTCATCGGCCGGCGACCTCGCCCTCGGACGTGTTCTCCAGCAGCGTCATGACGACCTGCTCCAGGCCGACCGACCGGGACGCCTTCACCAGCACGACGTCTCCCGGGCGCAGTTCACTGCGCAGCAGGTCGACGGCAGCCTGTGCGTCGGACACGTGCACCGACTCCTCACCCCACGAACCCTCGTTGTATGCGCCCAGTTGCAGCCAGGAGGCCTCTCTGCCCCCGACCGCGACGAGCTTGCTGACGTTGAGCCGGACGGCGAGCCGTCCGACCGCGTCGTGCTCGGCGAGCGAGGCGTCGCCGAGCTCGGCCATGGGGCCGAGCACCGCCCACGTACGCCGGCCCTTCCCCATGGCGACCAGCGCGCGCAGCGCTGCTCTCATGGATTCGGGGTTCGCGTTGTAGGCGTCATTGACGAACGTCACGCCGTCCGGACGCTCGGTGACCTCCATGCGCCAGCGGGAGAGGGTGCCCGCCTCGGAGAGCCCTTCGGCGATCTCGTCTGCGGACAGGCCCAACTCATGGGCGACGGCGGCCGCGGCGAGCGCGTTCGACACGTGATGCTCACCGTACAGGCGCATGGTCACGTCGCTGCACCCGGTGGGTGTGTGGAGCTTAAAAGCGGGGCGGCCGTCGTCGGTGAGACGGACATTCTCGCCCCGTACGTCCGCATCCGCGGCTTCACCGAAGAACAGCACCGGGGCTTTCGTACGGGAGGACATGGCGCGCACGAGCGGATCGTCGGCGTTGAGCACGGCGCGGCCGTCCTCGGGCAGCGACTCGACCATCTCGCCCTTGGCCTGGGCGATCTGTTCCCGGCCGCCGAACTCGCCGATGTGGGCGGTGCCGACGTTGAGGACGAGGCCGACGCGGGGCGGGACGAGACCGGTGAGATAGCGGATGTCGCCGATGTAGCGTGCGCCCATTTCGAGGACGAGGTGGCGGGTGTCCTCCGTGGCACGCAGCGCGGTGAGCGGCAGGCCGATCTCGTTGTTGAGGTTGCCCGCCGGATAGACGGTGGGCCCCTTGCGTTCGAGGAGTTGGGCGATGAGGTCCTTGGTGGAGGTCTTGCCGGCGGAACCGGTGAGGGCGACGACGGTGGTGCCGAGGCGGCCCACGACGGCGCGGGCGAGCGCGCCGAGTGCGGCCACGACGTCGTCGACGACGATCGCCGGAACACCGACGGGGCGGGCGGCCAGCACGGCTGCCGCGCCCGCCTCGACGGCGCGCTGCGCGTAGTCGTGGCCGTCGACCCGCTCGCCGACGAAGGCGACGAACAGGCTGCCTTGCTTCACCTCTCGGGAGTCGATGACGACGGGCCCGCTGACGGTTGCTGCCGGATCGGGTATGTCGTGCGACTGCCCGCCGACGATTTCGGCGATCTCGGCGAGGGAAAGGGCGATCACTTGGTCATCCCTGACTGTTGTTCTCGTGGGTGTGGGCGCGGTGGGCGGCGCTCTCGGTGCCGCCGTGCCCCAGGGAACGCTCGATGGCCGCGCGCAGGACCACGCGGTCGTCGAAGGGGCGGACCACGCCGTGGACGTCCTGGCCCTGCTCGTGGCCCTTGCCGGCGATCAGCACCGTGTCACCGGGCTCGGCGCGGGCGACCACGGCGGCGATGGCGGCGGCCCGGTCGGCGTCGACCAGGACGTCGCCGCGCTCGTGGACGGGCACCTCGGCGGCGCCCGCGAGCATTGCGGCGAGGATTGCGAGGGGGTCCTCGGAACGGGGGTTGTCGGAGGTCAGTACGGCGGTGTCGGCGAGGCGGGCCGCGGCGGCGCCCATCGGGCCGCGTTTGGTGACGTCGCGGTCGCCGCCGCAGCCGAGGACGATGTGCAGCCTGCCCTTGGTGACCTTGCGCAGGGAGCGCAGGACGGACTGGACGGCGTCGGTCTTGTGCGCGTAGTCGACGACCGCGAGGTACGGCTGTCCGGCGTCGACGCGTTCCAGCCGGCCCGGGACACCCGGCACGGCGGCGACGCCGTCGGCAGCGGTCTGCGGGTCCAGGCCCGCGACGGCGAGCGTGACGATCGCGGCGAGGGTGTTGGCGACGTTGAACGGGCCGGGCAGCGGCGCCCTGGCCGCGATCCGGTCGCCCTCGGGGCCGACGACGGTGAAGGTGGAGCCCAGCGGCCCCACTTCGACGTTCTCGGCACGCCAGTCGGCGTCCGGGTGGCCCTCGGCGGAGAAGGTGACGACCGGGACGGAGGCCTCGGTGATCAGCCTGCGGCCGTACTCGTCGTCGAAGTTGACCACACCCCGCCGGCTGCGCCGCGGGGTGAAGAGCTGCGCCTTGGCCTGGAAGTAGTCCTCCATCCCGGAGTGGAACTCCATGTGCTCCGGGCTGAGGTTGTTGAAGACCGCGACGTCGAAGACGCAGCCGTCGACCCGGCCGAGCACCAGGGCGTGGCTGGAGACCTCCATCGTCACCGAGTCGACCCCGCGTTCGCGCATGACGGCGAACAGGGCCTGCAGATCGGTGGCTTCGGGGGTGGTGCGCTCGGACTTGATGCGCTCGTCGCCGATCCGCGTCTCCACGGTGCCGATCAGGCCCGTGGCGCGCCCGGCGCCGCGGAAGCCGCCCTCGATGAGGTACGCGGTGGTGGTCTTTCCGGAGGTTCCGGTGATGCCGACCTGGAGGAGGTCGGCACCGGGTCGTCCGTAGATCTCGGCGGCGAGTTCGCCCATCCGGCCGCGCGGGTCCTCGGTGACCAGCACCGGCAGTCCGGTGGCGGCGGCGCGCTCGGCGCCGGCCGGGTCGGTGAGGACCGCCGCCGCTCCGAGGCCAGCCGCCTGGGCGGCGAAGTCGGCGCCGTGGAACCGGGCGCCCGGCAGGGCCGCGTACACATCACCTGGGCGGACCGCCCGCGAATCGTGGGTGATGCCGGTGACCTCGCCGGTTCCCGGCGGTTCGACTCCCAGCCGGGCCGCCAGCTCGCCGAGGGGTGTCGGCCTGAGCCGATCCGGGCGGGGCGCTCCCGGGTAGTTCACAGGGGCGTCCTTCTGGGTGGTTTGGAACTGATCAGCGTGGGGCACGGCGGTGAGCGTACCGGGCGCACCCGGCCTCTCGCGAAGTGAGGGGCCGAGGTTCTGGTGGTTCCCGTTCCGGTTCCCGGGATCTGGGGTGATGGTTGTCACTGGTCGGTTTCCCCGTGTTCACTCGCCGGGCTTGAAGGACACCGGCAGTCGTGCTGACTCGCTGCCGGACGGTGGGGTCTGGAGGGTCTTCAGAGCGAACTCCATGACCTGTTTGTAGATCGGTCCACAGATCTGACCGCCGAAGTAGCTTCCCTCCGTCGGGTTCTGGATCGCGCAGTAGACCGTGATCTGGGGGTTGTCCGCGGGTGCGAAGCCCGCGAAGGACGCGGTGTAGCCGTGGTAGCCGCCGCGGACCGGGTCGACGCGGTTGGCCGTACCGGTCTTGCCCGCCACGCGGTAGCCGGGGATCTTGGCCTTCGTTCCGGTGCCCTCCTCGTCACCGACCACCGATTCCAGCATGGCGGCGAGCGACTTGGCGGTCTTCTCGCTGACCACCCGGGTCCTCTCGGGAGCCGGGGCGGCCTTGAAGTGGCCGTCGGGGCCCTTGGTGCCGCGTACCAGCGTGGGCGCGACACGGACTCCGCCGTTGGCGATCGTCGAATAGATGGAAGCGGCCTGCATGGCGTTGAGGGAGAGCCCCTGGCCGAACGGGATCGTGTACTGCTGCGAGGTCGACCAGTCCTCGGGCTTGGCGAGGATGCCGGGGGTCTCGCCCGGGTAGTCGAGACCGGTCGGCGAGCCGATCCCGAATTTGCGCAGGTAGGAGTAGAGGACCTTGTTGGCCTCGGCCTGGCTCCTGCCGAGTTCTCCGGTGGCCAGGATGGTGCCGATGTTGCTGGACTTGGCGAGTACGCCGTTGAGCGTCAGGTACCAGACGGGGTGGTCGATGTCGTCCTTGAAGAGCCGGTCGCCGCGGTGCAGCCGGTTGGGGACGGTGACATGGGTGCCGGGGGTCGCGACCCCCTCCTCCAGCACGGCGGCCATGGACATGACCTTGCTGGTGGAGCCGGGCTCGTACACGTCCTGGAGCGCCGCGTTGCCCAGCGAGGCCGCGTCGGCCTGGGAGAGGTCGTTGGGGTCGAAGCCCGGTGCGTTGGCCATGGCGAGGACCTCGCCGGTCCTGGTGTTCTGCACGACCACGTAGCCGCGGTCCGCCTTGGACTTCTTCACCTGGTCGGTGATGGCCTGCTGGGCGGCCCACTGGATGTCGCGGTCGATGGTCAGCTCGATGTCGGACCCGGCGACGGCCGGGACCTCCTGGGTACCCGCGGTGGGCACCCGCCGACCGCCGGACTGGGCGTACTTGATCTTGCCGTCCTCGCCCGCGAGCTCCTTGTCCAGCTGCGATTCGAGGCCGCCCGCACCCTTGCCGTCCGCGTTGACGTAACCCAGTATCCCGGCGGCGAGCCCGCCGTTGGGGTAGACCCGCTTGGTGGTCGACTCCTGGAAGATCCCGGCCAGCACATTGGCTCCGGGGCCGCCGGCCGCCTTGTCCTTCGCGGCCTTCTCGGCGAAGACGGACTTGAGGTCCTTGATCTGATTCCAGACCTGCGGGGTCCGGCGGCGGGCCAGCACGGTGTAACGGCCCTTCTTGGACAGCTTGGCGGTCAGTTCGGCGGCATCGGCGCCGAGGATCGGGGCGAGGAGGGCCGCCGCCTGCTGGGGTGCGTCGGGGGCCTTGCTGAACTCGGGCGTGAACATCGACGGGTCGGCGGTGATGTCGTACGCATCGACGCTGGTGGCCAGTGCGATACCGCTGCGGTCGGTGATCTGACCGCGCTCGGCGGAGATCGTGTAGCTGAGGTAGCGGTTCACCTTGGCCTTGGCCGCGTACGCGTTGGCGTCGACGGCCTGGACCTGGAGGAGCCGGACGACGAACGTCAGCATGACGAGCGTCAGGGCGAGGCTGACCAGACGGAGCCGGGGGCGCGGGCTGCCGAGACGGAGCGGGGCCGCGGGGCGGTTGCGGGACGTCCGGGCGCGGGGGGCCGGGGACGACGGGCGGCGGCCTGCCTGCCGGGGGCGTCCCTGGCCGCCGGCGGCGCCGCGGGGACGCGCGGGGCCGGGGACCCGGCGGCGCGGTGGTTCCTTGGGAGGCACTGCGTCACCTGCCTGGGCTCGTCGAGGGCTGGTCTGCCGGGGTGCGCGACCCGGCGGGCGGGGCCGCGGACGGGCCGGGCGTCACGGCGGTGCCGGAAGGGGTGGCCGGTGCCGAGGGGGAGGGCGAGCCGGGGGACGGCGAGGTCGCGGGGGTTGCCCGGGGCGTACGGGGCTTGCGCGGCGGTGCCGCGGGGGTCGGCTCGGCACTGGCCTCGGCGGGTACGCCTCGGACCTTGCCGTCCGGGCCGAGGAAGGCGGGGCTGCCGCCGGGCACCATGCCCAGTTGTCGGGCGCGGCGCTCCAGGGCGTCCGGCTCGGAGTAGTCGTCGACGTCGTTCTGGAGGGCCTGCTGCTCGTCGGTGAGCTGGGTGGTCCTCCTCTTCAGCTCACTCAGCCTGAACGATCCCTCGTTGAGGGCCGAATTGAGCATCAGGAGCGTGATGAGCCCGCCGCCGAGAAGCAGGACGACCAGCAGGACGAAGGGGGTACGGGCCGCGGTGCTGGGCCCGGACGGCATCAGCCGGGCGAGCCGCGCCGCCCGCCCTCTCAACTGCCCGGCCGGTTTGCTCACCGCGCCGCTCCGGGCGTCACCGGTGTCCGGGTCCCCGGTCGCCGGGCACTCATCGTTCCTCCTCGCGGATCCGCTGGGCGCCTCGCAGCCGGGCGGGGGCGGCACGCCGGTTCTCGGCGACCTCCTCCTCCGTGGGCAGCTCCGCGCCACGGGTCAGCAGCTTCAGCCGGGGCTGGTAGCGCTCGGGCACGACCGGCAGTCCGGGCGGCGCCGTGGTGGCGGCACCCGCCGCGAAGACCTGCTTGACCAGCCGGTCCTCCAGCGAGTGGTAGGAGAGAACGGCGATGCGCCCGCCGACCGCGAGACTCTGCACGGCGGCCGGAATGGCCCGCTCCAGAACGGTGAGCTCGCCGTTGACCTCGATGCGCAGCGCCTGGAAGGTGCGCTTGGCGGGGTTGCCCCCCGTGCGCTTGGCTGCCTGGGGCAACGCGTCACGGATCAGCTCGACGAGCCGGGCGCTGTTGCTGAACGGCTCCTTCTCGCGCTCGCGCACGATCGCGGAGACGATCCGCTTGGCCTGCTTCTCCTCGCCGTACGCCCGCAGGATCCGTACCAGTTCACCGGCCGGATAGGTGTTGAGCACCTCGGCGGCGCCGATGCCCGTCGTCTGGTCCATGCGCATGTCCAGCGGGGCATCCTGGGCGTACGCGAATCCGCGGTCGGCCTCGTCCAGCTGCATGGAGGAGACGCCGAGGTCGAACAGGACGCCCTGGACCTTCGGGATGCCGAGCCTGGCGAGCACCTCCGGCAGCTCGTCGTAGACCGCGTGCACCAGGGTGGCCCGGTCGCCGTACGGGGCGAGCCGCTCGCCGGACAGCCGCAGCGCCTCCTTGTCCCGGTCCAGCGCGATCAGCCGCGCGGAGGGGAAGGCCGAAAGCAGTGCCTCGCTGTGTCCGCCGAGCCCGAGGGTGCAGTCGACGACCACGGGTTGCGGCGGACCCGGCACCTCCAGAGCAGGGGCCAACAGGTCCAGGCACCGCTGGAGCATCACCGGGACGTGTCGGGTCTGGCTCATGTGCCCTCTCAGGCTCAGGTCCCGTGTGGCGCCACGTACGGCCTGGTCCCCGCCCGCTCAGAAGGGGAGGTCGGCCGGCGCCGGGGAAGGGGCGTCGGTCGACCGGCGAGCGGGAGAGGGCCGGACCGTACGTACGCCGCACACACGGGGGAAATCTTCGGAATGTGCAGGGTGTCGGTAACTTCCCGTCACTTTAGTCCACCCTGCCATTCGATCGATTCCCGATCAATCAGCCGGGCAGCGCGTCGTCCCGGCCCCCGTTCACCCGGTCGAACCAACGACGGCGAGGCCTGTGGGTTACCTCACAACAAGCCGCGTCGACGTTCTTTGTCCCTTCCCACAGCACGACGGGGCCGCTGGTGAGGACTAACGTCATAGCCATGTCGACTTCCGCACAGTCCCCCGCCGAGCCTTCCGCACCCGCTGCCGACCGGGCCCGTTCCGGAGGAACGGTCACCGACCGTCTCGTCGAGGCGAACACCCGGTACGCCGCCGCGTTCGAGGACCCGGGCATGGACGCCAAGCCGGTGCTGCGCGTCGCCGTGGTCGCCTGCATGGACGCCCGGCTCGACCTGCACGACGCCCTCGGTCTGTCGCTCGGCGACTGCCACACCATCCGCAACGCGGGCGGCGTGGTCACCGATGACGTCATCCGTTCGCTGACCATCAGCCAGCGGGCCCTGGGCACCCGCAGCGTCATACTGATCCACCACACGAACTGCGGCCTGGAATCGATCACCGAGGAATTCCGCCAGGATCTGGAGAAGGAAGTCGGCCAGCGTCCGGTCTGGGCGGTCGAGGCGTACAAGGACGCCGATCAGGACGTACGGCAGTCGATGCAGCGCGTGCGCACCTCGCCGTTCCTGCTGCACACCGACGACGTCCGCGGCTTCGTCTTCGATGTGACCAGCGGCCTGCTGCGCGAGATCCTTCCCACCCCCTGACCGCCCGGACGGTGCTCGTCCGGTCTCCCGGGACGGCACCGTCGGAACCGATAACCCCACCGAACCCGACATACCGCCCCCACTTGTCCACAGGCGAGTGACACGAAGCGGTAACGGCAACAAGAATGCGCATGTGACATCTCGCCGGACGTTTCCGGAGGGGTGTCCGTGTTTCGGGGTGGGCCGGGCCGCCGCACGCGCGCCGGTCCGTGAATGGGGTATCCCCTGCTCCTGGTGAGCGTGGGGCAGGGCCGAGGAGGGCCGGGTGACGACCTATGACGATCGAGCGAGCCTCACAGATCTGACCACGACCGCGGAGCGGGTACGCAGGTCGATGGAGAGTGTGATCGAGGGCAAGCCCGAGGTCGTACGGCTTTCGCTGACCGTACTGCTGGCGGAGGGACATCTCCTCATCGAGGACGTCCCCGGCGTCGGCAAGACGATGCTGGCCAAGGCACTGGCGCGGTCCATCGACTGCTCGGTGCGACGCATTCAGTTCACGCCGGACCTGCTGCCCTCGGACATCACCGGTGTGTCCGTCTTCGACCAGCAGAGGCGCGACTTCGAGTTCAAGCCGGGCGCGATCTTCGCCCAGATCGTGATCGGTGACGAGATCAACCGGGCCTCGCCGAAGACCCAGTCGGCGCTGCTGGAGTCGATGGAGGAGCGCCAGGTCACCATCGACGGGCACACGTACGAGCTGCCCGATCCGTTCATGGTGGTCGCCACCCAGAACCCGGTCGAGATGGAGGGCACGTATCCGCTGCCCGAGGCCCAGCGCGACCGGTTCATGGCGCGGGTGTCGATCGGCTATCCGAGCGCGGAGGCCGAGCTGCAGATGCTCGATGTGCACGGCGGGTTCTCGCCGCTCGACGATCTGCAGCCGGTGGCCCACGCCCATGACGTGGTGAAGCTGATCGACGCGGTACGGACGGTCCATGTGGCCGACGCCGTGCGGCGGTACGCGGTGGAGCTCGTCGGGGCCACCCGCGGCCATCCCGATCTCAGGCTCGGCGCCTCGCCGCGAGCCACCCTGCATCTGCTGCGCGCGGCGAAGGCCTCCGCGGCGCTGAGCGGCCGGGACTACTGCCTGCCGGACGATGTGCAGGCCCTGGCGGTCGCGGTGCTCGCGCACCGGCTGCTGCCGACGGCGCAGGCCCAGCTGAACCGCCGTACCGCCGAGCAGGTCGTGCTGGAGATCCTCCAGCAGACACCGGTACCGACCGCCGGTGGCGGCGTCGCGCAGGTCCGGCCCCAGCACCGGCCGGACCGTCCGGCCTACGGCCGGCAGCAGCCCGGCGCACGGCGGGCGTGATGGCGGCCGGGGGGCCGGCCGCCATGGACGACGGCGATGACAGGGGCGGTCTGCGGGCCGCGCTGAGCGGGCTGACCACGCGTGGGCGGTCCTTCCTCGCGGCCGGTGTCGCCGCGGCGGTGTGCGCCTATGTACTGGGCCAGGCGGATCTGCTGCGGGTCGGGCTGCTGCTCGCCGCGCTGCCGCTGGTCTGTGTGGTGGTGCTCGTCCGCACCCGCTACCGGGTGGCCGGCACCCGGCGGCTCTCGCCGTCGCGGGTGCCGGCGGGCACGGAGGCGCGGGTCCACCTGCGGATGGAGAACGTGTCGCGGCTGCCGACCGGGCTGCTGATGCTGCAGGACCGGGTGCCCTATGTGCTCGGGCCGCGTCCCCGGTTCGTGCTGGACCGGGTCGAGGCGGGCGGCCGTCGCGAGGTGTCCTACCGGGTGCGGTCGGACCTGCGCGGGCGCTACCCGCTGGGCCCGTTGCAGCTGCGGCTGAGCGACCCGTTCGGGATGTGCGAGCTGACCCGTTCGTTCAGTGCGTACGACACCCTCGTCGTCATTCCGCGGACCGAGCCGCTGCCGCCGGTACGGCTGGCGGGCGAGGCAGCGGGGTACGGCGAGGGGCGGCAGCGTTCGCTGGCGCTGGCCGGTGACGACGACGTGATTCCGCGCGGCTACCGGCACGGCGACGATCTGCGCCGGGTCCACTGGCGCTCCACCGCGCGCTACGGCGAGCTGATGGTGCGCCGCGAGGAGCAGCCGCAGCGGGCCAGGTGCACGGTGCTGCTGGACACCCGGCGGATCGCCTACCGGGGGACGGGGCCCGACTCCGCCTTCGAGTGGGCGGTCTCCGGGGCGGCGTCCGCGCTGGTGCACATGCTGGAGCGCGGCTTCGCGGTCCGGCTGCTGACCGACGACGGGAACGCCGTTCCGGGCGAGGGCATGGAGGGTTTCGCCGGATCAACGCAGGAATCCGCCGACTCCGCGGGGCTGATGATGGACACCCTGGCGGTGGTCGATCATTCCGACGGGGGCGGCCTGTCGCGCGCGTACGACGTGCTGCGCGGCGGCAACGAAGGGCTCCTGATCGCGTTCTTCGGTGATCTGGACGAGGAGCAGGCGGCCGTGGCCGCCCGGATGCGGCAGCGCAGTGGTGGCGCCGTCGCGTTCGTACTGGACGACGCGGCCTGGACGCAGGGCGCCGCCCCGGCCACGGGGCCGGACACGGAGTTCGAGCGGCGGCTGCGGCTGCTGCGCGAATCGGGCTGGACAGCGGTGGCGGTGGCGCCCGGGACCGGTCTCGCCCGGTACTGGCAGCAGGCAGCGGGGCAGCCGGGCGTGACCGCGCAGTCAACCGCCGTCGGTGGCGGCACAGATGGCACGACAGGTTTCTCCGGGGGATGGTCATGAGCGGTCGTGGTCGGCTGACGCTGTGCGCCTTCGCGGCGACGCTGATGACGGCGGGTTCGATGCTGCCGCTGGTCGAGCCGGCCGGGTGGATTCTTCAGGCCGCGTTCCTGCTGGCGGTGCAGAGCGGGGCGGGGGTGCTCGCCCGCCGGGTGCCCATGCCCCGGATGCTGATCGTCGCGGCGCAGACACTGATCACCCTGGTCCTGCTGACGGTGGTGTTCGCCAGGGGACAGGCGATCGTCGGTGTCCTGCCGGGTCCGGAGGCCGTCCAGCGGCTCGCGGACCTGTTGACGTCGGGCGCCGAGGACGTCGGACGGTACGCCGCTCCGGCGCCCGTGACGGACGGCATCCGGCTGATACTGATCGGCGGTGTGCTGCTGGTCGGCCTGGTCGTGGACGCCCTCGCGGTGACGTTCCGCAGCGCCGCCCCGGCGGGTCTGCCGCTCCTCGCGCTGTACTCGGTCGCGGCGGGACTGTCCGAGGGAGGCGCGGACTGGCTCTGGTTCCTCCTCGCGGCCAGTGGCTATCTGCTGCTTCTGCTGGCCGAGGGCCGGGACCGGCTCTCCCAGTGGGGACGGGTCTTCAGTGGCGCGTCCGGATCCCCGAGGGGTTCGGCGGTCCGTGCGGCGATCTCCGACGGCCGCCCGACGGCCCCGGTCCGCACCGGCCGCCGCATCGGCGCGTTGGCGCTGGGGGTCTCGCTGGTCGTGCCGGCGGCGCTGCCCGCGCTGGACGGCGGGCTGCTGGCCGGTACGGGGGGCGGGAACGGCAAGGGCGGGGGCGGCGGCACCATCTCCGCGGTGAACCCGCTGGTCTCGCTGCAGAACAATCTGAACCAGCCGGAGAACCGGCAGGTGATGTCCTATCGCACCGACTCCGGTGACCCGCAGGGCTTCTATCTGCGGATCCTGGCCCTGGACCAGTTCAACGGGAACGAGTGGCGGCCCTCCACACGCCGTCTGGAGGACGTGCCCAAGCGGCTGCCGACCCCGGAGGGCCTGGGCCCGGACGTCCCGGTCACGGAGATCAACTCGACCATCTCCGCGTCCCGCTCCTACCAGCAGACCTATCTGCCGCTCCCCTACCCCGCGTCCGAGGTCCGAGTCGACGGACGCTGGCGGTACGAGCCGAGGGGGCGGACGCTTGTCGGTGACGGCGGGGAGACGACCCGCGGCGCGCAGTACCGGGTCACCAGTCTGGTGGTCCAGCCGACCTCCGATCAGCTCGCCGCGGCGGACGCCCCGCCGGCCGATCTGCGACGCGAGTACACCCGTGTTCCCGACACCCTGCCGAAGGTGGTCAGGGAAACCGCGGACGAGGTGACGAAGGGTGCCGCCAACGACTACGAGCGGGCGGTGAAGCTGCAGGACTACTTCGCCTCGGAGGGCGGCTTCAGCTACGACACCTCGGTGACCTCGGGCACCGGGAGCGCGGCGATAGGACGGTTCCTGAAGGAGAAGCGCGGCTTTTGCGTCCACTTCTCGTTCACGATGGCCGCGATGGCGCGGACGCTGGGCATTCCGGCCCGGGTCGCGGTGGGTTTCACTCCCGGCACCGCGCAGCCGGACGGCTCGGTCTCGGTCGGACTGCGCGATGCGCATGCCTGGCCGGAGCTGTACTTCGAGGGCGTCGGGTGGACCCGTTTCGAGCCGACCCCGACGCGGGGCACCGTCCCGGCCTACACCCAGTCGGATACCCCGGCCGGTGACGCCGCGGACCCGGTTCGGCCCGAGAGAGGCGCCTCGGCCGCCCCGACGGCCGCCCCGTCCGTCTCGGACAGCTGCCCGGCCCAGCTGCGCAAGCAGGGCGAGTGCGGCGGCCCGGCGGCGCCGGGAGCGGTGACACCGACTGATTCCGGAACGCCTCTGGGCACCGTTCTCGGTCTGTCCCTGGTCGCCCTGGTGATCGTGGTGCTGCCGTTGCTGCCGCTGCTCTGGCGGCTTCGGGTGCGCAGGCGTCGGCTGAGCTTCTCCGCCGGGCGTACGCGGGCGGATGCGACGGCCAGAACGCTGGCGGCCTGGCGGGAGATCATCGACACGGCGTGGGACCACGGCATCGAGCCGGAAGATTCCCGGACGCCCCGTGGAACGGCGGCCCGGGTGGTGCGCCTGGGCCGGCTCGAACCGGACGAGGCCGCCGCGGTGCACCGGGTGGCGGGGGCGGTGGAGCAGGCGCTCTACGCCCGGGAGCCCCGGTCGGGCACAGGGCTCGCCGCGGATGTGGAGGCGGTACGGGCCGGTCTGCGTGCATCGGCCGGCCGGTACGCCCGAATCCGCGCAGTAGCGGCACCGCGCTCGGCCATTCGAGTGATCTGGGCGGCGTCGGAACGCTGGGCGGAGTTGACCGGCAAGGCCGCGGCGCGCTTGCGCCGCGGCCCGTGGACGGACTGGCTGCGGCGACCGTCCCGCCAACAGGGGTGACGGGGGGCGTGGGCTGCGGTCCGCGCCCCCCTGGCCCTCGGTCGCCGTACGGCCGCGTGAGCACGGGTGAGCAGGTGTCCCCGGGCCCGTCCGGTTCCTTTCGTCACATTCCTTTCGTCGCCCCGCTCGGTGATCCGGCCCTGTCCGGACGAGAGGCCCCGGTCCCGTGTCCCTGAGCGGTGGGCCGGCTCGAAGCCTTCCCGGCCGGGCCCGGCCGGGCGAGGGCACGCCGACGATCGCCGGGCCGGCACCGCTCCGGGCGGGGGCCGAAGACTGGCCGGATGCTGCGGCGGACACGTCTGAGGGGCGGCCGCGCTGTCGCGGCCGCCCCTCATCCGAGAATGTCCGAGGCTCTACTGCCCCTGTTCGTCACGGCGACGCTGCCACCGCTGCTCGATCCGATTCATGACGGTCCGGCGTTGCCTGGGCTGGCGACGTCCGCCGCTGCCTCCGGCGGCCTGCTGCTCGCCCGGCTTCGGGGCTTTGCGCCAACCGGTGACCGCAAGAACCGCACAGCCGAGCATGACGAGGAACCCCACCACGCTGATCCAGATCTGCTGGGCGACCATTCCGGCCATGAGGAGCGCGATACCCACCAGAAAGCCTGCGACCGCCTGGTAGACCCGTCGCCGGGTGTACGTACGCAGCCCGCTTCCCTCGAGCGCTGTCGCGAACTTGGGATCTTCGGCGTACAGCGCTCGCTCCATTTGCTCGAGCATTCGCTGCTCGTGCTCCGAGAGCGGCACGGAGTCCTCCTCGTCGTCGGCCGCGGGGGGCGGCCGGTATGCGGCCCTTCCAGGATAGGCAGGGATTCGCCCCCGTGAAACCCGCCCTCTTTTCCAATCAGCCAGTCCGGGCCGCCACAACGGCTCAGCTGCTGAGGCGTTGATTCCCCAACCTCCGATCCGTCATGCCGGATGGTGTCCCCCGATCATACGTGGCGAAGCCCCCGATCGGGGGTCCCGAGACGTACTCCATCTGCGGTTGCGTCCCTGATCAGCCACGCTGAGGCCGAGCCACCGCGGTCGGCGGCCTCGCGCTCAGGCGCGCTTCGTGCCCAGAACGTGCAACTGCGTCGCGACCGAGTGGAAGGCGGGCAGTTCGGCGGCGGCCGCCTCCAGCTTGAGCAGGGCCTCCATGGCACCGGGCTCGGTGTCCACCAGGACGCCCGGGACGAGGTCGGCGAAGACCCGTACGCCGTGGACGGCGCCGACCTCGACATCCGCCGCGGAGACCAGCTCGGTGAGCTGCTCCGCGGTGTAGCGCCGGGGTACCGGGTCCCCGTCGCCCCAGCGGCCCGCCGGGTCGCTGAGCGCACGCCTGGCCTCGGTGAAGTGCCCCGCCAGCGCCCGCGCCAGGACGGCGCCGCCGAGCCCGGCGGCGAGCAGGCTGAGCGCACCGGACGGGCGGAGCGCCTCGACGGCGTTGCGTACGCCCTCGGCGGGGTCGTCCACGTACTCCAGGACCCCGTGGCACAGCACCGCGTCGTAGCCACCGCGCTCCACCACGTCGAACAGGCCGTGAATGTCGCCCTGGACACCGCGGACCCGGTCGGCGACCCCGGCCTCGGCGGCGCGGCGCTCCAGGGCGAAGAGCGCATTGGGGCTGGGGTCGACGACGGTGACCCGGTGGCCGAGACGAGCGACCGGCACCGCGAAGTTGCCGGTGCCGCCGCCGGTGTCCAGAACATCCAGGGCGTCCCTGCCGGTCGCCTTGACCTGGTGGTCGAGGGCGTCCTTCAGGACCTCCCAGACCACGGCGGTACGGAGGGAGGCGCGGGGGCGCAGCTGGTCCGACACGGCAGATGACTCCTCGGCACGGTGCCGCCGCTGACGGCGGAGCGTGAACAGTGCAGGTGGTACAGGTGCTGTCCACCCTATTGCCTCGCACCGCCGTCACCGTCATCGCGCGTCGGGCCGCTCCTTCCGGGCCTGCGGGAGCACCGGCTGAAGGACCAGCAACCGCTCGACCAGGCGCAGGAACATCGCCACGTCCCGCAGCAGGTCGTCGGCGTCCCGCCGGCTGGCCGCGCCCGGTATACCGGCTTCCGCTCGGGCCCTGCGGCGGGCCCCGGAGGCGAACAGCGCGCTCCATTCGGTCAGCTCCGGGGCTATTTCCGGGAGGACTTCCCAGGCGCTGCGGATCCGCTCCCGGCGCCGCCGGGAGGTTTCGGGACGGCCCCGCGCGGCGAGCACGGCCGCGGCGATGCGCAGCGCGGCGAGGTGGGCGGTGGCGTACCGCTCGTTCGGCACATCGAGAACGGCGGCCTCGTCGAGACCGGTGCGGGCCTGGGCGAGCAGATCGAGGGCGGCCGGCGGCGCCGCGGCGCGGCGCGGAACGGGATGGACGTCGTGTGCCGGACCGGTCAGTGAGGGGGCAGGGCCGGCCGCGCGGCGCCGGGGTGCCGCTGCTGCGGACGAATGGGCCATGACGAAACCTCCTGTCTCGTGTAACGGCTTCGTGGCCGTATGTATCCATCGTGAGGGGCACCACTGACAATCGACCTCGACCCACCCCTGACCTGCCCTTTTGCTTCGACAGAGAGTTCGGGCTACCTTTTTGCACTGACCGGTCAGTTCAAAACGAGGGGGAGTCTGTGGACAGCCCGCACGGGGCAGCCGTCACCGCGGAGGATTTCGGGCTCGAGGGGCCGCGCGGCTGGGCCTTCCGCGGCGTGGACATCGAGGCCGCCCCCGGCTCATTGGTGGCGATCGAAGGCCCGTCCGGCTCCGGCCGCACCTGCCTGCTGCTCGCTCTCACCGGCCGGATGCGCCCCACCGAGGGCCACGCGGAGATCGGCGGGCTGCGCCTGCCCCGCAAGATGGCCGCCGTACGCCGCCTCGCCGCGCTGGGCCAGGTGCCCGGGGTCAACGAGCTCGACCCGGCCTTCACCGTCGCCGAGCACCTGCGCGAGCGGGCCCTGCTGCAACACCGCTTCGACGGTTCGCTGCGCGCTCTGCTGCGCCCGCGCGCCGAGCGCGTCGCCGCCGCGCGGGGACGGATCGACGCGGCCCTGGCCGCTGCCGGACTCGACACCGCCACCCTGCCCAAGGCCGAACGGACCTCCGTAAGGGATCTGGAACGGCTGGAGGCACTGCGGCTGTCCATCGCCCTCGCGCTGATCGGCGGGCCCGGGCTGCTCGCGGTCGACGACACCGACCTCAAGCTGTCCGACGCCGAACGCGCGGAGGCCTGGGAGCTGTTGCGGTCCATCGCCGACAGCGGGACCACCGTGCTCGCGGTGTGCAGCCAGGCGCCCGAGGGCGCCGTCACCGTACGTACCGACACCACGGCCGCGCCGGCGGACACCCAGGACGCCCCGGCCGAGGACACCACGACCGAGGAGGGACCGGCCGATGCGTTCGCCGAGACTGGCCGCGCTTGAGCTGAAGCGTTTCGGCAGGGGGAAGCTGCCGGTCGCCGCGCTGATCGCGCTCCTGCTGCTGCCGCTGCTCTACGGCGCCCTGTACCTGTGCTCCTTCTGGGACCCGTACGGCCGCCTCGACAGGATCCCGGTCGCGCTGGTCAACAACGACAAAGGCGTCACCGCGGACGGGAAGCACGTCGCGGCCGGCGACGAGATCACCGGCAAGCTCCTCGATTCCGAGACCTTCGAGTGGCACGAGGTGAGTTCCGCCGAGGCGCACAAGGGCGTCGAGAACGGCACGTACTACCTCTCGCTCACCATGCCGTCGGACTTCAGCAAGCGGATCGCGTCGAGTTCGGGCGACTCCCCCGAGACCGGCGCACTCCAGGTGCGGACCAACGACGCCAACAACTACATCGTCGGGCAGATCTCCCGGTCGGTGTTCTCCGAGGTGCGCACCGCCGCTTCGACCAACGCCTCGCGCGGCTTCCTCGACCGGATCTTCATCAACTTCTCCGACCTCCACGACGCGACGGCGGAGGCCGCCAAGGGGGCCGAGGACCTCAAGGGCGGCATCGGCAAGGCGAAGAAGGGATCGGAGGATCTCGCCGACGGGCTGAAGAACGCCAAGGACGGCAGCAGCAACCTGGCCGGTGGCATCGTCAGGCTGAACAAGGGCGCGGGCGACCTGGAGACCGGCTCCCGGCAGGTCGCCGACGGCACCCAACTGCTGGCCGACAAGGTCAACGGGGTGGCGGGCGACGTACGCCCGTTCCTGAAGGACAACGGCAAGTCGATCGGCGACACCGCCCGGCTGGTCGCCGATTCCGCGCAGACCGTACGGGACAACCTCGACGTGCTGGTGGAGGCGGCGCCCACCGCGGCCACCACCGCCCGCACGGCCTCCGACGACCTGGCCGAGGTGTACCGCACCAGTTGCACGGAACAGTCGCCCGCCGACCCCACCGTCTGCCCACCGCTGAAGCGCGCGAAGACCGCGGCGGCCGATGTGTCGAAGGTCGCCGACGACGTGAACGCGCTGGTCACCAACCAGAACGGCGATCTGAGGAAGCTGCGCACCCAGCTGACCACGCTGCAGCAGCAGGCCGACGGCCTGGCCAAGGCGGCGCCGCATCTCGACAAGGACCTGAAGTCCGCCGTGGAGAAGGTCAACGCGCTCAACACCGGCGCCCACAAGGTCGCCAAGGGGGCGAACGAACTGCACACCGGCCTGGCCACGGCCAGGACGGGTTCCGCCGATCTGGACACCGGCGTGAGCAACCTCAAGAAGGGCGCGAACGACCTGGACAGCGGGCTGATCCGGCTCGGCGACGGTTCGACGAGCCTTGCCCAGGGGCTCAACGACGGCGTCGGCAAGATCCCCGACTACGACAAGAAGGACCGCGACGCGCGTACCGAAGTCATGGCCGACCCGGTGCAGCTGGCCTCCAAGTCGCTGCACGCGGCGCCCAACTACGGCACCGGCTTCGCCCCCTACTTCATTCCGCTCTCCCTCTGGGTCGGCGCGATGGTGGCGTACATGCTCATCCAGCCGCTCAACCGGCGGGCTCTCGCCGCCGGGGCCTCCGCCTGGCGGATCGCCTTCGCGGGCTGGCTGCCGGTGGCCGCGCTCGGTCTGCTCCAGGTGGCCGCTCTGATGTCCGTGCTGCACTGGGGACTCGGGCTGCAGATGACCAGGGCCGCCGGGACGATCGGCTTCCTGGCACTGGTCACCTGCTGCTTCGCCGCGATCATCCAGTGGCTCAACGCCCGCTTCGGGGCCGCGGGACGCATCCTCGTGCTCGCGGTGCTGATGCTCCAGCTGACCTCGGCCGGGGGTACGTATCCCGTCCAGACCAGCCCCGGATTCTTCAACGCGATCCACCCCTATCTGCCGATGAGTTACATCGTCGACGGGCTGCGGCGGCTGATCACGGGCGGCGGTCTCGGACCGGTCTGGCAGGGCTGTGCGGTGCTGCTGGCCTTCACGGCGGGGGCACTGGCCCTCACCGCGCTCTCCGCGCGCCGCAAGCAGGTGTGGACCCTGGACCGGCTTCACCCGGAGCTGAGCCTGTGAGCGCGCCCGGACCTGTGAGAATCGGGGGCATGGAAAGCAGTAGCACCACACGCCGTCAGGCCACCCGGCAGAGGCTCTACGAGGCGGCCGTCACGCTCATCGCCGAAAAGGGCTTCTCGGCGACCACGGTGGACGAGATCGCCGAGCGCGCCGGGGTCGCCAAGGGCACGGTCTACTACAACTTCAAGAGCAAGACCGAGCTCTTCGAGGAGCTGCTGCGCCATGGCGTCGGGCTGCTCACGGCATCGCTGCGCTCCGCGGCCGAGGGGACCGGGGCGCGCGGCGGCACCCGGGTCGAGGCCCTGGACGCGATGATCAGGGCCGGTCTGGCCTTCATCGACCGCTATCCGTCCTTCACCCAGCTCTACGTCGCGGAGCTGTGGCGCACCAACCGGGCCTGGCAGTCGACCCTCCTGGTGGTGCGTCAGGAGGCCGTCGCCGTGGTCGAGGGGGTGCTGCGCGAGGGCGTGGACAACGGTGAGCTCAGCGAGGAGATCGACATTCCGCTGACGGCCGCTGCCCTGGTCGGGATGGTGCTCGTGGCGGCCCTGGACTGGCAGGCGTTCCAGCCGGAGCGGTCGATCGACGATGTGCACTCGGCACTGTCGCTGCTGCTGCACGGGAGGGTCAGCGGGCGCTGACCCCCGGTGTGGGGCCGGCCGGCCCCACACCCCGGGCGTCCCCGCGGCAACCCGGCGCACCGACGCACGAAGGCGCCGGTCCGACGAGACTCGATCCCCCGAGCCTGCGCCGGACCGGCGCCTTCCGTGCCGTCGGAGAACCTTCCCCCGTGACCCCTGTTCTCCCCCGTGGTCCCCGGGCCCTCCGTCATGCTCCCCCGTTCCGGAGGGGGTACCGCGCCCGTTCCGCCGCCCCGTGCCGGCGGTGCCGGGCCGTGCCCTCTCCGTGTGCTCCACTCTCCCGTCAACGCAGGTGGGAGCCCATCCGCGTACCTACTCATCTCAGCGCCTAGGTACGGATACTCAGGGCTGCGCGCCGAACCCCACCCCCGCCCGCGCGCCATCTGGTTACGATCGCCCCCGTGTCCGTACTCCCCCTGGTGTTCACAAGCGGCTGGGCGAGCGGGATCAACGCCTATGCGGTGGTCCTGCTGCTCGGTGTCTTCGGCGCGACCGGCCTCTCCGACGAGGTGCCCGCGTCGCTGCAGCGCACCGATGTCCTCGTGGTGGCCGCTGTCCTCTTCCTCTGCGAGGTGGTGGCGGACAAGATCCCGTACGTGGACTCGGTCTGGGACTCGGTGCACACCGTTGTCAGGCCGGTCGCCGGTGCCGTCGTGGCCGCCCTGCTGGCCGGGGAGAGCGGTTCGCTGCCGGAGCTCGCGGCCGGTGCCATCGGCGGTTCCACCGCGCTGATGAGTCATCTGGTGAAGGCGGGCACCAGGATGGCGGTCAACAGCTCCCCCGAGCCGTTCAGCAACATCGCGGTGAGCACGGCCGAAGACCTGGGCGTCGCGGGGATCGTCACCTTCGCGATATTCCATCCGCTGGTGGCCGCCGCCATCGCCGGGACGCTGCTGCTGCTCGGCATCGTGACACTGCTCTTCCTGGCCTCCCGGATCCGCCGTTTCCTGCGCCGCAGGAGCCGGCGCCGCGAGGAGAAACGCCTGGCCGGAGCAGGTTCGCACTGGCCGCTGGAGTAACGGCCTGATCGGCGTCAAGCGGCTTCGGATCCGAGGCGGAGGAGGGAGGCGACGCGGAGCGTCGTCGACCGACGACGCCGGAGGCGCAGCCGCACGGCGCCGGGAGCCCGCTCGCCGTCGTGCACCGGGCCGTAAGTGTCACAGGCGGCAGTTAAGGTCACTGACATGGCACGTATTGCGGTGATCGGCGCCGGGATGGGCGCAATGGCGGCGGCTGCCCGGCTGGCCGTGGCAGGCCACCGGGTGACGGTGTACGAGCGGTCGGAGACCTTCGGCGGCTCCGTCGGCCGGTATGCCCATGAGGGTTTCGCCTTCGACACCGGCCCCACTCTGCTGCATCTGCCCGCGGTCTACCGCGACTTGTTCGTGAAGACGGGCAAGGAGCCGCTGGAGCGGTGCGTCGGCATGACCCAGGTCGATCCGGCGAGCCGTCACGTCTTCGCGGACGGCACGGCGGTGTCCCTGCCGAATGCCTCACGGGCCGGAGTGGTCGCCGCCCTGGACGCCGCGCTCGGGAGCGGTGCGGGCACGACCTGGGGCGAGTTCCTCGACCGGGCGCGGGACGCCTGGGACCGGTCGAGGCGCCCGCTGCTCGAAGAGCCGTTGCGCGCCGACTGGCAGGTGCTCGGACGTGACCCCTATCCGGCGCTCCGGCAGCGCAGGCTGCTGCGTCCGGCGCGGCAGGCGGGCACGATGACGGAGATCGGGGCGTGGGAGCTCTCGGACCCCCGGCTCGCGGCCC
This sequence comes from Streptomyces sp. NPDC093149, assembly GCF_044754145.1. Lineage (NCBI taxonomy): Bacteria > Bacillati > Actinomycetota > Actinomycetes > Kitasatosporales > Streptomycetaceae > Streptomyces > Streptomyces sp. NPDC093149. The sequence continues at coordinate 118,709 of NZ_JBIVON010000007.1, read as the reverse complement.
TCCTCGACGGATACGCCCTGTCGTACGGGCTGGACCCGCTGCGCGCACCGGCGGCGGCAGCCCTGCTGCCGTACATGGAGGAGACCTTCGGCAGTTGGTACGTCTCCGGCGGGATCCGGGCCCTGGCGCAGGCGGTGTACGAGCGGTGCCTGGCCCGGAAGGTGGAGTTCGTCTTCGGCGGCGAGGTGGCCCGGGTCGTCGAGAAGGACGGCCGGGCGGCGGGTGTCGAGCTGACGGACGGGACGGTCGCCGAGGCCGCCCATGTGGTGCTGGGGGCCCGTCCGCATCCGGGGCTGGTGCCCGGTCAGGAGCCGTGGCAGGACGGCGACGTGGCGGTGCAGCCGCGGCCGGGGCAGGGGGTGCTGCCGGGCCGGTTCCTGGTCCTGCTGTCGCTGCGCGGCGCCCGGCCCGCGGATGCCGTGCACCGGACGCTGGTGCACCCGGCCGACGGCGGGGCGGAGCGCGAGGCGGTGTTCGGCGGCAGGATCGCCGACAGCCCCACGGTGACGGTGCTGCGCCCCGACGACCCGACGACCCGCCCCGACGACGCACACGAGGCGGTGACTCTGATGGCGACGGTCGCTCCGCACGGGGCGGTGGACTGGACGGACGCGGCGTTGCGCGAGCGGTGTGCCGACGCGCTGATCGAGGCGGCCGGCGCGGTCGTGCCCGGTATACGGGAGCGGTTGCTCCACGCCGAGGTACGGACCCCGGCCCAGACCGCGGCGGAGACCGGTGCCGAGGGCGGTTCGGTGCCCGCGCCCGCCCTGGCGGGGGCGGAGGGCGCTTATCTGCATCCGGGAAATCGCACCCGGATGCCGGGGCTCTACGCCGCGGGCGGCTGGTCGCATCCGGGCGGCGGGCTCGCCCACGCCGGGATGTCGGGGGCGCTGGTCGCCGGGCTGATCGTGGAGGGGGACGGCTTCCGGGGCTCCCAGTGAGGCAGGAAGAGCCCGCCCTCGGCGCGCCGGGGGCTCGGGGCGCCTCCGGGTCCGGCCCCGCCCCCGGTCTCCCCCGCAGCCCCTGGCCGGGCCGTCGTCAGTAGCGGTACTGCTGTTCGTCGTAGCCGTTGCCGTTGGCGTAGCCGTTCGGGTACGGGGCGGGCTGCTGCGCGGGCGCGGCCGGGTACTGCTCGCCCTCGCGCTGCTGCGGTACCCAGACACCGCCGGGCGGGGTCTCGGTGGAGTAATCCTGGGCGTACGGGTCGGCGGCATGCTGCTGGGCCCCGTAGCCGTCGAAGCCATTGCCGTGGCTGTCGTACGGGGCGTACTGCGTGGAGCCGCCGGTGGTACCGGTCCCGATGTACGGATCGGAATACGCGGCGTACTGCTGCCGGTCGGTGCCGTAGTCGTACTGGCCGGCCAGGGAGTCCTGCCCGCCGAAGGAGTCGTGACCGGCGTACGGGTCCTGGCCGTGCGCCGCGTACGTGGAGTGGTCGGCATAGGGCTCATAGGCGGCGTACTGCGGCTGCTGCTCGGGCTGCGGGCCCTGGTGCGGCTGCTGCGACTGCCGGTGATCGCCGTAGACGCCGTACTGTCCGGTGTCGTCCGGCAGTGGTTCCGGCTCGTAGACCGTGGCCGCCGGTGCCGCGGCACCCGCGCCCGGGGTCTGACCGTCGTACTCCATCTCCAGGTCCGACACCTCAAGGGTGGGCTCGCGGCGCGCCCGCGAGCCGCCACCCCGGCGGCGGCGGCTCGCGCCGGGGCTGCCTCCTATCGCCCAGCCGGTGGAGAAGCCCCGCCGGAAGGACAGCGTGACGTAGGTCTGGCCGGTCGCGAACGCGATGGTGCCGATGACGATGACGAACACGGACGGCATCAGTACACCGACGACGACACAGGCGAAGCCCGCGAAGGCGAGCAGACGCCAGCGCAGACGTGCCTTGTACTGCAGGAGCACTTCGCCGAGCAGCCACAGCGCGACTATTCCGAACGCGATGTAGAGGACCGTCCAGCCCATGCCCGCCCCCTCCTACGGCCGCCGCCCCGGGTCGTGGCGGGTACGGCCGGTCACGACTGCTTGTGCAGTCCGAGATTCTCGTAGATTTCGAGCGTCGCCGTCGAGTTGTTGAGCGTGATGAAGTGCAGTCCGGGCACACCCTCGGAGCGCAGCCTCGCGCAGAACCGCGTTGCGAAGTCGATACCAATGGAGCGTACAGCGGCAGGATCGTCCTTGGCGGCGAGGATGCGTTCTTTCAGAGAGGAAGGGAAAGACGCATTGCTGAGCTGCGCGAACCGGTCCAGTTGCTTGACGCTGGTCAGCGGCATGACCTCGGGGATGATCGGAGTTTCGCAACCCGCAGCGACCACGCGGTCACGCATCCGCAAATAGTCCTCCGGATTGAAGAACATCTGGGTGATGGCATAGTCGGCACCGGCGCGGCACTTGTCCACGAAATGCCTGATGTCGGTGTCCCAGTCGGTCGAGCGGGGATGCATCTCGGGAAATGCCGCGACGCCGACACAGAAATCGCCGGATTCCTTGATGAGCCGGACGAGATCGGCCGCGTACCGCACGCCCTGCGGGTGCTCGACCCACTCTCCCATCGGGTCGCCCGGCGGGTCCCCGCGCACGGCGAGGATGTTCCGGATTCCGGCATCGGCGTACTGCCCGATCATGTTGCGCAGCTCGGCGACGGAGTGGTTGACCGCCGTGAGGTGCGCGACCGGGGTGAGGGTGGAGTCGGCGGCGATCTGCTGGGTGGCCTTGACCGTTCCGGCCCGGGTGGAGCCGCCGGCACCATAGGTCACGGAGACGAAGCTCGGCCCCACCGCCTCCACACGGCGGAGCGCGTTCCAGAGATTCCGCTCGCCCTTCTCGGTCTTCGGCGCCCAGAACTCGAACGAATACGAGGTCTTACCGGTCGCAAGGAGCTCACGCACCGTACGCGCGTGATCCGTCCTGGTGGAAGATGTGCCAAGGGCCATACGGGCAGGTTAACCAGCGTGCGACGACCACAGGACCAGACCAGCGTTAATTGTCCGAATTGACTGGTTGTTTGTCCACTCCTCGGACATCTGGCCGGATCAGGCCCCAGCGCGTGCCCGGATTCGCCCGGCGAGCTCCGCGGTCGCGGCGGCGGGGTCGTCGGCCTCGGTGATCGCCCGCACGACGACCACCCGGCGGGCTCCGGCGTCCAGCACCTCGTCGAGATTGCCCGCGTCGATCCCGCCGATGGCGAACCACGGGCGCCGCGTGCCGAGCGAGGCGGCGTAGCGCACCAGGTCCAGACCGGGGGCGGGCCGGCCGGGCTTGGTCGGCGTGGGCCAGCAGGGGCCGGTGCAGAAGTAGTCCACACCGGGCTCGGCGACGGCCGCGTCGACCTCGGACTCCGCGTGGGTGGAGCGGCCGATCACCACGTCCTCGCCGATGACGGCGCGGGCGGCGGGCACCGGTAGGTCGCCCTGGCCGAGATGCAGCACGTCGGAGCCGATGGCATGGGCGACATCGGCCCGGTCGTTCACCGCGAGGAGCTTGCCGTGGCGCCTGCAGGCCTCGGCGAGGACGGCCAGGTGTTCGAGCTCCTCGGCCGCTTCCATGCCCTTGTCGCGCAGCTGGACGATGTCCACCCCGCTGGAGAGGACGGCGTCCAGGAAGGCGGGGAGGTCGCCCTGCCGCTTGCGGGCGTCCGTGCACAGATACAGCCGGGCGTCGGACAGCAGCGCGCGAGGCGTGGACATGGTGCGGTTCCCCCTGGAGAGCGTCGTGGAGCGGTTGTCACAACGGTGCGGGGTGCGGGCCCGCGGGCCCGCACCCCACCTGACGGCCGGCGGTCAGACGGCGAGCGCCTGGGCGCGACGCTTCACCTCCGTGCCTCGATTCTCGCTCAGTGCCTGGGCGGGGGTGCCGGGCAGGGTCGGGTCGGGGGTGAAGAGCCATTCCAGCATCTCTTCGTCGGTGAAGCCGTCGTCCCGCAGCAGCGTCAGGGTGCCGGAGAGGCCCTTGACGACCTTGTTGCCCGCGATGAAGGCGGCAGGCACCTGCAGCGCCCGGTTCTCACCACGTCGCACGGCGATGAGCTGGCCCTCCTTGACCAGCTGCCGCACGCGCGTCACCTCGACATCGAGCATTTCCGCGATGTCGGGGAGGTGGAGCCAGGCAGGGACGAGAGCATCGATCTTTGCGTCAATCTCGGTCACGGGGACAAGCGTGCCATCCCGGACCGACAGTCGGTAGCCGGGCCGACCGTACGGGGGTGCGGGGTACGCCGTCAGGGGGTCGCCGACTTCAGCGGTACGGAGGGGTCCGCGACCCGTGCCGGATCGAGCCGCGCCCCCGCCTCGATGAGCCTGCGCCCCTGCGCCAGGTCGCGGGGGCGGCCGACGGCGAGGACCGCGACCAGGACGCCGTCGCGCAGCCAGCACACCGACCAGGAGGGGTCCGCCGGATCGCCGCGCCACAGCAGGGTGTCGGCCGCCGCACAGTGGCCCGCGTACTGCACGAACCGGCCGAACTGCTCGGACCAGAAGTACGGCACGGGGTCGTACGTCTGTGGCGCCGGACCGCCCTCGGCCCCTGCCGCGATGATGTTGGCGGCGGCGGTGCGCGGCCCCTGGAGGGCGTTGTCCCAGTGGTGGACGAGCAGGCGTTCGCCGTATCGGGCGGAGGGGAACGAGGCGCAGTCGCCCACCGCGTACACATCGGGCAGCGAGGTGCGCAGGGCATCGTCGGCGGTCACCGATCCGTCGGGGCCGAGGGCGATGCCGGAACCGGCCAGCCAGGCGGTGGAGGGCCGTGCGCCGATGCCGACGACGACCGCTCCGGCCGGGATCGCACGGCCGTCCGCGAGGATCACGCGGCCGGGTTCGATGCGCTCGACCCGGGCCCCCGTGAGGAGTTCGGCGCCGCTCTCGGCGTACCAGGCGGCCATCGGGGCGGCGACCTCGGCGGGCATCGCGCCGGCGAGCGGCCGGTCGGCGGCCTCGACGACGGTGACCTCGCAGCCCGCGGCGCGGGCCGCGGTGGCGAACTCCGCGCCGATCCAGCCCGCGCCGACGACCACGACGCCGTGCCGCTCGTCGAGGACGGGCCGCAGTCGCGCCGCGTCGTCGAGGGTACGCAGCAGATGGACACCGGGAACGCCTTCGGTACCGGGCAGGACGATCGGTTCGGCGCCGGTCGCGACCACCAGGGCGTCGTAGGGAACCGGCCCTGACGGTGTGTCCAGCTCGTGCGCCCCGGGCCGCACGCCGGTGACTTCGCACCCCAGCCGCAGATCGATGTCCAGTGCCTCGAAGTCGATGTCGAACGCCGAGCCCTCGGCCTCGCCCAGCAGTACCGCCTTGGACAGCGGGGGCCGGTCGTAGGGCTGGTGCGGTTCGGCACCGATCAGGGTGACGGGGCCGGTGAAGCCCTGCTCCCGCAGGGCCACCGCCGTCTGTACTCCGGCCATGCCGGCGCCGACGATGACGACACGTCGCCCCGCCCGCCGGTCCCACCGCTCCGACTGCTGCTGCTCGCTCACCCGTACACCTTAAACATCTGACGCATCGTCAGGAAAGGGGAGTTCCTCCACCGTGCTCGTACCGCTGCCGTCCCGGGACTCCCATTCCCACCGCTCGTCCAGCCGGACCCTGCCGTCCGCGAGGTCGACGACGGTGGAGACACAGTGGCCGGAGGAGGTCGTTCCATCCTGTTTCAGCTGGACGTAGCGAAAGTCGAGGGTGTCGTCGACGCGTGTACCGACAAGGTGGCCGCGGACCACGTCGCCGCCCGCGTACTCGGCCCAGATCCGGCCGTTCTCCTCGTGGTACGTGAAACGGGTACGGGTACCGACCTGCCCCGGGGCCTGGTCGGCGACCGGCGAGAGGACGAGTCCGTCGAGCGAACGGGCCACGGGGGCTGCTCCCTTACTGGGTCCGGCGGGCGGGGTTCACGGCCTCACCCACGATCGGCAGCGGGAGAAGGAGCGGCGTCCGGGGTCTTCGAATCCGAGGCGGATGTCCCGGACACCGCGACGCCGCTGCCGATCGTGGGCGAGGCCGTTAGGGTGGCCACCGTAAAACACTCGCGGGAGCCCGGACGCACCGGGCTGAGAGGGAGGCTGCGGCGGCCTCCGACCGTACGAACCTGATCCGGGTCATGCCGGCGAAGGGAGGGGCTGGACGCCCATGCGTTCTACACGGAACAAGGACGGATCCGACGTCCTCGTCATCGGGGGCGGGATCATCGGTCTGGTGACCGCCTGGCGGGCCGCGCAACGCGGACTGCGCACCGCGGTCGTCGACCCCGAACCGGGCGGCGGGGCCGCCCGGGTGGCGGCCGGCATGCTGGCCGCCGTCACCGAACTCCACTACGGCGAACAGATGCTGCTGGGCCTCAATGTCGCCTCGGCCGCCCGCTATCCCGACTTCGCGGCCGAACTGGAGGCGGCGAGCGGGCGGGAGACGGGCTTTCGCGCCTGCGGCACGCTGGCCGTCGCGCTGGACTCCGACGACCGCGCCCATCTGCGGGAACTGCACGCCCTGCAGCAGCGTTCCGGCCTGGAGTCGGAGTGGCTCACCGGCCGCGAATGCCGCCGCCTGGAGCCGATGCTCGCGCCGGGCGTCCGCGGCGGTCTGCGGGTCGACGGCGACCATCAGATCGACCCCCGCCGGCTGGCCGCCGCTCTGCTGACCGCCTGCGAGCGGGCCGGGGTGGACTTCCACCGCGGATGGGTGGAGCGCCTGAGGGTGGTCCGCGACCGGGCCGCCGGAGCCGTCCTCGCCGGGGGTGCGGAACTCACCGCCGACCAGGTCGTGCTCGCCGCGGGCAGCCTGAGCGGCAGGCTCCCGGGACTGCCCGACGAGGTCGTGCCGCCGGTCCGTCCGGTGAAGGGGCAGGTGCTGCGGCTGACGGTGCCCGCCGCGTACGCGCCCTTCCTCACCCGGACGGTCCGGGCCGTGGTCCGCGGCAGCCATGTCTATCTCGTACCGCGCGAGAACGGCGAACTGGTCGTCGGCGCCACCAGCGAGGAGATGGGCTGGGACACCACCGTCACCGCGGGCGGCGTCTACGAACTGCTGCGGGACGCCCACGAACTGGTGCCGGGCATCACCGAACTGCCGCTCACCGAGACCCGCGCCGGTCTGCGCCCCGCCTCCCCCGACAACGCGCCGCTGCTCGGCCCCACCGCCCTGCCCGGCCTCCACCTCGCCACCGGCCACCACCGCAACGGAGTGCTGCTCACGCCCATCACCGGTGACGTCATGGCGGCACTCCTGGCCGACGGCGAGCTGCCCGAGCCGGCCCGCCCCTTCACCCCGTCCCGTTTCCCGCCCGCCGCCCCCGTACGTCAGGAGCAGCCCGCATGACCGAGCCCACGCCCCTCTCCATGGCCGCTTCCACGCCCCGGCCCGGCCTCGCACCCCTGTCCGTGTCCGTGAACGGCGAGGTCCGCCCGCTCGCCGCGGGCACCACCCTGGACGCCCTCGTCGCCACCCTGACCACCGCGCACTCCGGCGTCGCGGCCGCCGTCAACGAGACCGTCGTCCCGCGCGGCCAATGGTCCACCGCCGTACTCGGTGACGGGGACCGCGTCGAGGTCCTGACCGCGGTCCAGGGAGGCTGACCGTGTCCGACGACCTCTTCACCCTCGGCGACACCGCCTTCGGCTCCCGGCTGATCATGGGAACCGGCGGGGCACCCAGCCTCGACGTGCTGGAACGCTCGCTGACCGCCTCCGGTACCGAACTGACCACCGTCGCGATGCGCCGCCTCGATCCGACCGTGCAGGGTTCGGTGCTCTCCGTGCTCCGGCGGCTCTCCATCCGCGTGCTGCCGAACACGGCGGGCTGCTTCACCGCGGGCGAGGCCGTGCTGACCGCCCGGCTGGCCCGCGAGGCGCTCGGCACCGACTGGATCAAGCTGGAGGTGGTGGCCGACGAGCGGACCCTGCTGCCCGATCCGATCGAGCTGCTGGACGCCGCGGAGACTCTGGTGGACGACGGCTTCACCGTGCTGCCCTACACCAATGACGACCCGGTGCTGGCCCGCAGGCTCCAGGACGTGGGGTGCGCGGCGATCATGCCGCTCGGCTCCCCCATCGGCTCCGGCCTCGGCATCCGCAACCCGCACAACTTCCAGCTGATCGTCGAGCAGGCCCGGGTGCCGGTGATCCTCGACGCGGGCGCCGGAACGGCGTCGGACGCGGCGCTCGCGATGGAGCTGGGGTGCGCGGCGGTGATGCTGGCGTCCGCGGTGACCCGGGCCCAGGAACCCGAGCTGATGGCCGCGGCGATGCGGCACGCGGTGGAGGGCGGGAGGCTGGCGTACCGCGCGGGCCGGATCCCGCGCCGGCACTTCGCCGAGGCTTCGTCACCGGTGGAGGGACGCGCGGTGCTGGACCCGGAACGTCCGGCGTTCTGATCCGCCGGAGCCCACCGCGGCCCGGCCGTGGCCCGCCGGGACGCCTCGGGGTGCGTGTCCCTGTCACGGCTCGGCTGCAGTACTGCCCCGGCTGTGCCCCGGCCCGTGGGTCGTGTCCGTGGCTGCTCGTAGACTCGCATGCGTGGATACGACCCTCCAGGACCCTCTTGTCGGGCAATTGCTCGACGGCCGTTACCGCGTCGATGCCCGCATCGCCGTGGGCGGCATGGCCACGGTCTACCGGGCCGTGGACACCCGGCTCGACCGGGTGCTCGCCCTCAAGGTGATGCACCCGGCGCTCGCCACCGACGCCTCGTTCGTGGAGCGCTTCATCCGTGAGGCCAAGTCCGTGGCCCGGCTGGCGCACCCCAATGTGGTCGCGGTCTTCGACCAGGGTGCCCAGGGGCAGTACGTCTACCTCGCGATGGAGTACGTCGCGGGCTGCACCCTGCGCGACGTACTGCGCGATCGCGGCGCCCTTCAGCCGAGAGCCGCACTGGACATCCTGGAACCGGTTCTCGCCGCGCTCGGCGCCGCGCACCGGGCGGGCTTCGTGCACCGCGACATGAAGCCGGAGAACGTCCTCATAGGGGATGACGGCCGGGTCAAGGTCGCCGACTTCGGGCTCGTCCGGGCCGTGGGCGCCGTCACCAACACCACCGGGTCCGTCCTGGGCACCGTCTCCTACCTCGCCCCGGAGCAGATAGAGCACGGCACGGCGGACACCCGCACCGATGTGTACGCCTGTGGTGTCGTCCTGTACGAAATGCTGACCGGCTCCAAGCCGCATGCCGGTGACACCCCCGCCCAGGTCATCTACCAGCACCTCAACGCGGACGTCCCGGCCCCGTCGGCCGCCGTCGCGGGCCTGCCCGTCGAGCTCGACGACCTGGTGGCGAGCGCCACCGCCCGCAACCCCGAGGTCCGCCCGTTCGACGCGGTGGCATTGCTCGCCGAGACCCGGGAGGCCCGCTCCGGACTCACCGACGCCCAGCTCGACGCCGTACCGCCGCAGGCCCTCGCCGAGACGCACGACGCCGCCGAGGACCGCACGAGCGTGATCCCCCGGCTGCTCCCGGCCGACCAGGGCGTCGCCCACCACACCAGCCGGCTGGAAATGCCACCGATATCGACGCAGCCCGCACCGGGGGCCCGGCGCCGACTCGATCCGCGCCGCTCCCTCATAGCCGCGGTCGTCGCCGTACTGCTGGTGCTGGGGGTCGGCACCGGTGTCTGGTACATCAACTCCGGGCAGTTCACCCGGGTCCCCTCGCTGCTCGGGCAGACCGAGAAGGCCGCCCAGAAGCGGCTCTCGGACGCGGGCCTGGAGCTCAAGGGCGTCGAGCGGGACTACAGCGACACCGTGCCGCGCGGCAAGGTCATCAGCAGCGACCCCGGTTCCGGCGCCCGCATCCGGGGGAACGACGCGGTGACGCTGGTCGTCTCGCGCGGCCCCGAGATCGTGGAGGTGCCCGATGTCCAGGGCCTCGCGGCGGCCGATGCCAAACGTGCGCTGGAGAAGGCCGGTCTGGTGCCCGGCATGGTCACCAAGGAGTTCAGCGAGGAGACGGACCGGGGCGAGGTGATCCGTACGGACCCCGAGGCGGGCACCGAGCGCCACCCGGACTCCGCCGTCGCCCTGGTGGTCAGCAAGGGCGCTCCGGTCGATGTCCCCGATGTCACCGGGTTGTCCGTCGAGGACGCCACCGCCGCGCTGGACGAGGAGGGACTGAAGGCCGAGGTACTGCCCGACCGGGTCAATTCCCCCGAGGTCGCGGGCGACATCGCGCATCAGTCACCTGCCGAGGGCAGCCGGGCCGCCGAGGGCGACACCATCACACTCACGGTCTCCAAGGGGCCGCGGATGATCGACGTCCCGGACGTCACCGGTAAGAATCTCGACGACGCCAGGAGCGAGCTGGAGGACGCGGGCTTCGAGGTCAAGGTCGACCGTCCGTTCCTCTCCTTCAGCGACACGATCGCGAGCCAGTCCGTCGACGGCGGCAAGCAGGCCCCCGAGGGCAGCACCATCACCATCAAGACCAAGGGACTCTAGATCCACATGCGCAACCCCGTCGGCGGCCATGTCCCCGTGGCCGGCGGCCTCGCCAAGGTGGGCCTCTCCTACGCCCGCGAGATGGGGGCGGAGGCCGTCCAGGTCTTCGTCGCCAACCCGCGCGGCTGGGCGACGCCCGTCGGCAACCCGGCCCAGGACGAGCAGTTCCGCGCCGAGTGCGCCGCCGGATCCATACCCGCCTACGTCCACGCCCCGTATCTGATCAACTTCGGTTCGCACACCGAGGCCACCGTCGAGAAGTCCGTGGAATCGCTGCGCCACTCGCTGCGCCGGGCCCGTGAGATCGGCGCCCTGGGCGTCGTGGTGCACACCGGTTCGGCGACCGGCGGCCGGCCGCGCGCGCAGGCCCTCGACCAGGTACGCACGCACCTGCGGCCGCTCCTGGACGAGCTGACACACGACGACGACCCGTACCTCCTGCTGGAGTCGACCGCCGGGCAGGGGTTCTCGCTCTGCTCGCGGACCTGGGACTTCGGCCCGTACTTCGACGCACTCGACGCCCACCCCAGGCTCGGTGTCTGCCTCGACACCTGCCACATCTACGCGGCGGGCCACGATCTGGCGGGCCCCGCAGGCATGCGGCAGACCCTGGACCTGCTGGTGGAGACGGTCGGCGAGGGCCGGCTGAAACTGATCCACGCCAATGACTCCAAGGACGTGGTGGGCGCCCACAAGGACCGGCACGAGAACATCGGCGCCGGGCACATCGGCGAGGAACCGTTCCGGGAGCTGTTCTCGCATCCGGCGACCGCGGGCGTGCCGCTGATCATCGAGACGCCGGGCGGCAAGGAAGGCCATGCGGCGGACGTGGCCCGGCTGAAGGGGCTCCGCGACCGGGACTGAGCGCCTCACCCACCTCCTGATCCCACCATTGAGGAATACCCCGTGGGGGTATACGGTTCCTTCTGTCGCCAGGAACCGCTACTCGGCATCGGGGGGTCGCCATGCAGCACGGGGCATCACACACGAACCATGGCCCGCACATGAACCACGGTCGGCCAGAAGCGCTCGACCAGCACAGCGAGCACGCGAACCGGAGCGGGCACGAGCAGCACAGCAATCACGCAACCCACCCAGGTCACAGCGACCACATCAGCCACGCCACCGACAGCGACCACACCGGCCACATCAGCCACGCCGCCGAGACCGACCACACCGGCCATCACCCGGGCAAGGTCGGTTGGGCCATGGCCGCCCGCGCCACCCTGCACTGCCTCACCGGATGCGCCATCGGCGAGGTCCTCGGCATGGTGATCGGCACCGCGCTCGGCTGGGGCAACATGGCGACGATGGTGCTCGCGATCGTCCTGGCCTTCTTCTTCGGCTACACGCTGACACTGCGCTCCATCCGGAGGGCAGGCGTCGATTTCCGTACGGCCCTCCGGGTCGCCCTCGCCGCCGACACCCTCTCCATCGCGGTGATGGAGCTGATCGACAACGGCGTGATCGCGCTGTGGCCGGGCGCCATGGATGCGACCCTCGCCGACGCGCTGTTCTGGGGGGCGCTCGTGCTCTCGCTCGGCATCGCCTTCGTCGTCACCACACCGGTCAACAAGTGGATGATCGGCCGGGGCAAGGGCCACGCGGTGGTGCACCAATACCACCACTGAGGACAAACGACCGGACCGGCGACCGCCGGGTCAGAGCTCGGGGCCGTCCCCGGGCTCCTCCTGATACGAGTAACGCTGCTCGCGCCACGGGTCGCCGATGTTGTGGTAGCCGCGCTCCTCCCAGAAGCCCCGGCGGTCGGCGGTCATGTACTCGACGCCGCGGACCCACTTGGGCCCCTTCCAGGCATAGAGGTGCGGCACCACGAGCCGGAGCGGAAAGCCGTGCTCGGCGGTGAGCAGCTCACCGCCCTTATGGGTGGCGAAAAGTGTTCGGTCCGAGGTGAAGTCGGAGAGCCGCAGATTCGAGCTGAACCCGTACTCGGCCCAGACCATCACATGAGTGACGTTCGGCGCGGGGGGCGCGAGTTCCAGGATCGTACGGGCGAGAACCCCACCCCATTCGGCGCCGAGCATGCTGAATTTGGTGACGCAGTGCAGGTCGGCGACCACCGAGGCGAACGGCAGCTCCGAGAACTCCTGATGGTTCCAGCAGTGCTTCTCGCCGTCCGCCGTGGCACCGAAGACCCGGAACTCCCAGCGATCGGGCTTGAACTTGGGAACCGGCCCGTAGTGGGTAACCGGCCAACCACGCTGGAGTCGCTGTCCCGGCGGAAGCTCGGACTGCTCTGACGCGCGGTTTTCCCGGCTTTCCGGCTGACCCATGCCTCCATGGTGACAGACAGGCAGGGGTGGTCCCGACCAAGGCAGGGGCAATTCGCGCAACTCGTACTAAGCATGTACTTACTGGACGATCAACGGGTGCGATGCGAGGATGCGGCCAACTTGCCCCGTTCACCGGTTGGAAGGAGCCTCTGCGATGCAGGGCGACCCCGAGGTCCTTGAGTTCCTGAACGAGCAGCTGACCGCCGAATTGACTGCCATCAACCAGTACTTCCTGCATGCAAAGATGCAGGACAACTTCGGCTGGACGAAGCTCGCGAAGTACACCCGCTCCGAGTCGTTCGACGAGATGAAGCACGCCGAGATCCTCACGGACCGCATCCTCTTCCTCGATGGACTGCCCAACTACCAGCGACTTTTCCATGTAAGGGTGGGGCAGACCGTCACCGAGATGTTCCAGGCCGACCGCCAGGTCGAGGTCGAGGCGATCGACCGCCTCAAGCGCGGGATCGAGCTGATGCGCGGCAAGGGCGACATCACGTCCGCAAACATCTTTGAGTCGATCCTGGAGGACGAGGAGCACCACATCGACTACCTCGACACCCAGCTGGAGCTGGTCGAGAAGCTCGGCGAACCGCTCTACATCGCGCAGCAGATCGAGCAGCCGGACAGCTGAGGGCTGTCCCGTGATCCGCGGTGGAGCAGCGCGCGGCGCCGGATGCCGTGCATCGCAAGGCGGAGGGGCGTCCGCATACCGGATATATGTGGACGTTCTGACAACGCTGCAAGGTGCCGTAGCTGTCGCGTGCCCGCCGGGGATCACGGGACAGCCCTTAGGGTCTTTCGTTCGGTTCATGCCGGGCTCGCGTGCCCCAGGGCTCTCACCGGGCCGGGCCCCGCGAGGATCAGGCCGCTTCGAAGAGCCGGATTCCCGGGGTCACGCCCGGGGCGATGCCGGGAGCGGTCTCCGGATCGGACGCGGGGACGGCGTCCGCTGCGGAGTCGTCGGCCGCGCCGGGCGTCCGCTTCCGCTCCAGCAGTTCGCGGCGCGGGCAGGCGCCGCGGCCGAGCATCGCCTGGATGGCGCGGACGCAGCCGCCGCAGTCCGTGCCCGCCTTGCAGGCGGAGGCTATCTGCCGGGGCGTGCACGCCCCGGCGTCCGCATGCTCCTTGACCTGCTTCTCCGTGATGCCGAAGCACGAGCAGACGTACACGCGGTTCACCTCCCGGCGGGATCGGTCGTTGCTGCCACCCCGTAATCGGTGAGGCTAACCTAACCTTACCCGGCGCCGAGAACCCGTGAAAACCTCCGGACGCCCTGTGGGGCACGGATCACATCGATCCGTGCCCCACAGTCGTACGCACACCACCTGCGGTGATGCCTACTGGTCCCGGTACATCTCGGCGACCAGGAACGCCAGGTCGAGCGACTGGCTGCGGTTGAGCCGCGGGTCGCAGGCCGTCTCGTAGCGCTGGTGCAGATCGTCCACGAAGATCTCGTGTCCGCCACCGACGCACTCGGTGACGTCGTCACCGGTGAGCTCGACATGGATGCCGCCCGGGTGCGTACCGAGGCCCTTGTGCACCTCGAAGAAGCCCTTGACCTCGTCCAGGACGTCGTCGAAGCGACGCGTCTTGTGGCCGGAGGCGGCCTCGAAGGTGTTGCCGTGCATCGGGTCGGTCACCCAGGCCACGGTGGCACCGGAGGCGGTGACCTTCTCGACCAGGTCGGGAAGCTTGTCGCGGACCTTGTCGGCGCCCATGCGGACGATGAAGGTCAGCCGGCCGGGCTCGCGCTCGGGGTCGAGGCGCTCGATGTAGCCGAGCGCCTCGTCGACGGTGGTCGTCGGGCCGAGCTTGATCCCGATGGGGTTGCGGATCTTCGAGGCGAACTCGATGTGCGCGCCGTCCATCTGACGGGTGCGCTCGCCGATCCAGACCATGTGGCCCGAGGTGTCGTACAGCCGGCCGGTGCGCGAGTCGATGCGGGTCAGCGCCGACTCGTAGTCCAGCAGCAGACCCTCGTGCGAGGCGTAGAACTCGACCGCCTTGAACTCGGCCGGGTCCGTCCCGCACGCCTTCATGAAGTTCAGCGCGTTGTCGATCTCGCGGGCGAGCGCCTCGTAGCGCTGGCCGGACGGCGACGACTTCACGAAGTCCTGGTTCCAGGCGTGCACCTGGCGCAGGTCGGCGTAACCGCCGGTGGTGAAGGCGCGGACCAGGTTCAGCGTGGAAGCGGACGCGTGGTACATCTGCTTCAGCCGCTCCGGGTCCGGAACGCGGGCTTCCTCGGTGAAGGCGAAGCCGTTGACGGAGTCGCCGCGGTAGGTCGGCAGGGTGACGCCGTCGCGGGTCTCGGTCGACTTGGAGCGCGGCTTGGAGTACTGGCCGGCGATCCGGCCCACCTTGACCACGGGCACGGAGGCCGCGTAGGTCAGAACGGCACTCATCTGGAGCAGCGTCTTCAGCTTGGCCCGGATGTGCTCGGCCGACACGGCGTCGAAGGCCTCGGCGCAGTCACCGCCCTGCAGCAGGAACGCCTCGCCCTTGGCGACGGCTCCCATGCGGGCACGCAGCTGGTCGCACTCGCCCGCGAAGACGAGCGGCGGATACGACGCGAGGTCCGCGAGTACATCGCGCAGAGCCTCGGCATCGGGGTACTCGGGCTGCTGCGCCGCGGGAAGGTCTCGCCAGGTGTTGCCACCGGCGACGGAGGTATTGGCGTTCACGGTCACATCGACAACATTACGGGGTCCGGCGACGCGTCCATCCGTACGCTCAATAGTTGAGACGCGCGCTCGGATGACCCGGGCATCCGTTAGGGTTCGGAGCATGTTCGCGCAGACGACCCAGAACTGGTGGTGGACCGCTCATCCGGCGGCCCACTGATCGATCGCGCGACAGACCACGCGAAGGCTGCCCGAGGGGCGGCCTTCTCTGCGTTTCGGGAGCCGTTCCTCCATCCGGAAGGAACACCACGATGCCTCAGCCCCACCGCACGGACCTCGTCATCGAGAGGCTTCTTCGTGCCGGCTCCCCACCGTTCGCGCTGCTGCGCAGGCGTACTCCCGGTCACGACCACGACACGGTCGAGGTGCTGATCGGCCGGGTGCGTGAGGTGGACCGGCTCGCCGACCTCCCGGTCGGTCCGCTGCCCTCGCTCGCCCTGGTGCCGTTCCGGCAGATCGCCGAGCGTGGTTTCGACGTGCGTGACGACGGGACACCGCTGTCCGTGCTGGTCGCGGAGGAGGCGTACGAGCTGCCGCTCGCGGAGGTGCTGGACCATTTGCCGGCCCATGACGTACGCGTCGAGGGCGGGGCCTTCGACGTCTCCGACGAGGAGTACGCGGGGATCGTCCGGCGGGTCGTCGAGGACGAGATCGGACAGGGCGAGGGCGCGAACTTCGTCATCCGGCGGACCTTCCGGGGCGAGATCCCCGGCTTCGGACGGCCGGACGCGCTGGCCCTCTTCCGGCGGCTGCTGGCCGGTGAGCGGGGCGCGTACTGGACCTTCGTCGTGCACACGGGCGACGACGGTGCCGACGGGCCCTTTGCCTCGGAGCGGCGGGCGACGGGCGGGAGGACGCTCGTCGGCGCGAGTCCCGAGGTGCATGTGCGGATGTCCGGCGGGACGGTCGTGATGAACCCGATCAGCGGTACGTACCGCTATCCCGCCGAGGGCCCGAGCGTCGGTGGTCTGCTGGCCTTCCTCTCCGACCGCAAGGAGCGGGACGAGCTCTCCATGGTGGTCGACGAGGAACTCAAGATGATGTGCACCGTCGGCGACATGGGCGGCGTGGTGGTCGGGCCGCGGCTCAAGGAGATGGCCCATCTCGCCCACACGGAGTACGAGCTGCGCGGGCGCTCCTCGCTCGATGTGCGGGAGGTGCTGAAGGAGACCATGTTCGCGGCGACGGTCACCGGCTCACCCGTGCAGAACGCCTGCCGGGTCATCGAACGGTACGAGCCCGGCGGGCGCGGCTACTACGCGGGCGCCCTGGCGCTGCTGCGGGAGGGACCGGGCGGCGCCCAGACCCTGGACTCGCCGATCCTGATCCGTACCGCCGACATTGCGGCCGACGGGCGGTTGCGGGTCCCCGTCGGGGCGACGCTCGTGCGTCACTCCGATCCGGACAGCGAGGTCGCCGAGACCCACGCGAAGGCGGCCGGGGTACTGGCCGCGCTGGGGGTGCGGCCGGGCCGGCCGCTGGACGGGGCCGCGCGTGCGCAGCTGGCCGGCGACCCGCGGGTGCAGGCGGCGCTGGAGGCCCGGCGGGACGGCCTCGCGCCGTTCTGGCTGCGGATGCAGGAGCGGATGCACGAGCTGTCCGGCCACGCCCTGGTGATCGACGGGGAGGACACGTTCACCGCGATGCTGGCCCATCTGCTGCGCTCCTCGGGTCTGGAGGTGTCGGTGCACCGCTACGACGAGCCTGGGCTGCGCGAACGCGTACGGGCGCACGAGGGTCCGGTCGTGCTGGGCCCCGGCCCCGGCAACCCGGGCGACGCGGCCGATCCGAAGATGCGGCTGCTGCGCGGATTCGCCGCGGAGCTGGTCCGTGACCACCGGCACGGTCTGCTGGGGGTCTGTCTGGGCCATGAGCTGATCGCGGCGGAGCTGGGGCTGGACATCGTCCGCAAGGCCGTGCCGTACCAGGGTGCGCAGACCCGGATCGATCTGTTCGGACGGCCGGAGACGGTCGGCTTCTACAACAGCTTCACCGCGCGCTGCGACGACGGGGCGGTCACCGAACTGGCGGCGCACGGCATCGAAGTGAGTCTGGACGCGGCGACCGGGGAGCTGCACGCGCTGCGCGGACCGGGCTTCGCCTCGGTGCAGTTCCACCCGGAGTCGGTGCTGACGCTGCGCGGGGCGACGATCGTGGCCGGGCTGCTGGCGGGGCTGCCGGTGGCCGGTTGAAGGGCCGGCCGGGGCCCCGGCGGAGCTCCGGGGTCCCGGCTCACCGGGAGAGCACGGGGACGAGGACGTTGTCGCTGTGGCGGCCGGCCAGATAGTCGGCGACGTTCTGGACGGTGGCGTCGATGATCTGGGCCACCGCCTCCTGGGTGTAGTACGCCTGGTGCGAGGTCACGATGACGTTGGGGAAGGTGACGAGCCGGGCGAGGGTGTCGTCGTCGATGCCCTCCAGGGACTTGTCGAGGAAGAAGAGCCCGGCCTCCGCCTCGTACACGTCGAGTCCTACGCCCAGCAGGCGGCCCGAGCGGAGCTCGGCGACCAGTGCCGCCGTGTCGATGAGTCCGCCACGACTGGAGTTGATCAGGATCGCGTCGTCCCTCATGTGCGCCAGGGCGTCCTCGTCGATGATGTGACGGGTCGTGGGCATCAACGGGACGTGCAGGCTGATCAGGTCGGACTCGGCCAGGAGCCGCTCCTTGTCGACATACTCCATGCCGAGGCCGACACAGGCCGGGTTCCGGACTGCGTCCCAGCCGAGCAGCTTCATGCCGAAGCCGTGGGCGATCCGGGTGAAGGCCTCACCGATCTTGCCCGTACCGATCACTCCGGCCGTGCGGCCGTGCATGTCCCGGCCGAGGAGTCCGTCGAGCCGGAAGTCGAAGTCACGGGTGCGGCTCGCGGCGCGGATGATCCGGCGGTTGACCGCCATCGCGAGGGTCCAGGCGAATTCCGCGACCGAGTACGGCGAGTAGTACGAGACCCGGGCGACCCGCAGCGCGAGCCGTTCGGCCACATCGAGGTCGATGTTGTTGAAGCCGGTGGAGCGCTGGGCGATCATCTGCGTGCCACCCGCCGCGAGGGTCTGCAGGACGGCGCTGCCCAGATCCGCGTTGACGCTGGTGGAAATGATCTCGTAGCCCGCCGCGATCGGTGCGGTGTCCCCGGTGAGGAAGACGTCCAGGCATCGGACCTCGTGCTGTCCGGCGAAGGCCTTCTCGATCAGCGGCTTCTCGTCGGACTGCACACCGAATGCCAGGATTTCCACGACTTCTCCCGTACATCGCATGGATCAGGGGACATGGGCCGGTCATCGCGAATATACGGCCCATGTCCCCGGCGCGCCGCCCGGCCCCCTCCGGGGACACCTCTGTTGCCGCCCCCTCCTCCTCCGGCACGCCGCCCGGCCCGTGCCGCTCAGCCGAAGAAGACACCGGCCTCCGCGTAGAGGGCCGGGTCGACCGTCTTCAGCCGGGCCGTCGCCTCCGCGATCGGCACCCGCACGATGTCGGTGCCCTTCAGGGCCACCATCGTGCCGAAGTCGCCGTCCCGCACGGCGTCGATGGCGTGCAGGCCGAAGCGGGTGGCCAGCCAGCGGTCGAAGGCACTCGGCGTGCCGCCGCGCTGGACGTGACCGAGGACGGTCGTTCTGGCCTCCTTGCCGGTGCGGCTCTCGATCTGCTTGGCCAGCCATTCGCCGACGCCGGAGAGGCGGACATGACCGAAGGAATCATGCGATCCGTCCTTGAGGATCATCTCGCCCTGCTGGGGCACGGCTCCTTCGGCGACCACCACTATCGGTGCGTAGCTCGCTCCGAAGCGGGAGACCACCCACGCACAGACCTGCTCGATGTCGAAGCGCTGTTCCGGGATGAGGATGACGTTCGCACCTCCGGCCAGACCCGAGTGCAGCGCGATCCAGCCCGCGTGACGGCCCATCACCTCCACTACGAGAACCCGCATATGGGACTCGGCCGTGGTGTGCAGCCGGTCGATCGCCTCGGTGGCGATGCCGACCGCCGTGTCGAAGCCGAAGGTGTAGTCGGTGGCGGAGAGATCGTTGTCGATGGTCTTGGGAACGCCGACGCATTTGATGCCGTGCTCGTCCGACAGGGTCGCCGCCACACCGAGGGTGTCCTCGCCGCCGATCGCGACGAGCGCATCGACCTCGTACTCGGCGAGGTTGTCCCTGATCCGGCGTACGCCGTGCTCCACGCCGAGCGGATTGGTGCGCGAGGAACCGAGGACGGTGCCGCCGCGCGGCAGGATGCCCCGCACCGCGGGGATGGAGAGCGGCACCGTCGCGCCCTCCAGCGGGCCCCGCCAGCCGTCCCGGAATCCGATGAAGTCGTAGCCGTACTCCTGCACGCCCTTGCGGACTATGGCGCGGATGACCGCGTTGAGCCCGGGGCAGTCCCCGCCTCCGGTCAGTACTCCGACCCGCATGGCAGCATCCCTTCGCCGAAGTGACCCCCCGACCGTCACGCTAATCGTGATCCAGGTCACTCGGGGATGGGGCGGAAGGTCAAATCAGTTGCGTTGAGGGGCGGTTGGTCTCACAGGTGCGGAACTGCACGCTCCGGCGCGTTCAGGCGTCGTCCAGGCCGCGCTCGATCGCGTATCGCACGAGCTCCACCCGGTTGTGCAACTGGAGCTTGCCCAGGGTGTTCTGGACGTGGTTCTGGACGGTGCGGTGCGAGATGACCAGGCGCTCGGCAATCTGCTTGTACGAGAGCCCCTTGGCCACCAGCCGGAGCACCTCGGTCTCGCGCTCGGTGAGCTGCGGGGCCTTGGGCTCGTCCGACGCGACGGGTGCGGGGTCGGAGGCGAGCCTGCGGTATTCGCCGAGGACCAGTCCGGCCAGGCCCGGCGTGAAGACGGGATCACCGACGGCCGTGGACCGCACGGCGTCGGTCAGCTCCTGCGTACAGGCCGACTTGAGCAGATAACCGGTGGCGCCCGACTTGACCGCTTCCAGTACGTCGGCGTGCTCACCGCTCGCCGAGAGCACCAGCACCCGGAGGCCGGGGTGGGAGCCGACGAGCTCCTTGCACACCTGCACGCCGGGCATGCCGGGCAGATTGAGGTCGAGCACGAGGACATCGGGCATGGCGGCCTTCGCCCTGCGTACGGCCTGCGGTCCGTCACCGGCGGTCGCCACCACCTCGAAACCCGACTCGGAAAGATCGCGGGCGACCGCGTCGCGCCACATCGGATGGTCGTCGACCACCATCACCCTGATGGTCCGCCCCTCGGCGCCCTGGGTGTTCTCCGTGCTCATCCGGCTGATCCCGCCTTCCCCCGTGAAACCTTCGGTACCTTCAACTCGACCTCGGTGCCCTGGCCGGGCACCGAAATCAACTCCGCCGTGCCGCCCAGGTCACGCAGCCTTCCCCGGATCGACAGGGCGACCCCCATCCGTCCCTCCCCCTCGGCCTGGGCGAGCCGGCCCTCCGGAATGCCGGGCCCGTCGTCCCGGACCGTCACGACCACCTCGTCCGGCCAGTCCTCCACCAGGATCCAGGCCTGGGCGTTCTCTCCCGCGTGGACCCTGACATTGTCCAGGGCGGCACCGACAGCGGCCGCCAGCTCCCGCGCGGCGGCGGGGGCGAGCAGCACCGGAGCTCCCGGCTCCGCGAAGCTGGTCCGGGAGCCGGCGTACGGGGCGAGCAGGGAACGCAGATCGTAGTCGGCCTGCCCGGGCGGTTCGTCGTCGACCTCGACGCTGCGGACGACGGCGCCCTCGGCGGCGTCCTCGGAGACCCTGGTGGCGGGCAGGAGACCGCTGGAGACCAGGGTGCGCAGGGCGACTTCCTGCTCCCCGGCCATCCGGCCCAGTTCGGCGGCCTCGCCGCCCAGCGCGGTGCCGCGGCGCTGCACCATCGCGAGGACCTGGAGCACGCTGTCGTGGATGTCCCGGGCCAGCCGTTCCCGCTCGCGGGTGGCGGCCTCGATCTCCAGGGCGCGGGCCAGGGTGCGCTCACTGGCCCTGGCCACCTCGACGACGTAGCCGATGGCGATGGAGGCGACCCAGACCAGCAGGACGTTGTGGAAGGTGTCCCGGCTGGGCTCGCCGCGCTCGATGATGTTGGCGACGGCGACGAAGGAGGAGGCGACGGCCGCCCAGCGCCAGCCGCCCTTGATCGCGAAGGCCAGCACGGAACCCGCGGTCCAGATGGACGGCAGTGTCGGCCCGTCGACGTGCTGGGCCTCGAAGTCGGCGAGCGGGGTGACGAGGATGCCGACGAGCGCGAGCGTCAGGTCGGCGCCGAGGAAACGCTTGGTGCAGGCGGCGGCGCCCGCGACCTTCGGGAGGGTGCCGAGCGTCCACGCCGCCATCGCCACCAGGAAGGCGATGGCGACCCACGGCCGGTCGTACCTGTCCCGTCCGAAGACGGCGAGCAGGATCGCGTAGAGCATCGTCAGAATGCGGTACGCCGTCAGCGCACGCCACAGCGGCTGCTCGACCGACATCCGTACGACCCGCTCGCGCCTGGCCACGTCCCCCACCCCCCGGACGGAATCGACGCGGTGGCGCGCCGAACCGTTCCTTCACCCCTGCGTTCCGGACTCTTTCCCCGCGCGCTTCGCCTCCTCCGCGCGGCGCTTCGCCTCGTCCGCGATCTGCCGCTTGGCGGCCGTCGCGTAGATGTCGACGTACTCCTGGCCGGAGAGCTTCATGATCTCGTACATCACCTCGTCGGTGACCGAGCGGAGGATGAAGCGGTCCCCCTCCATGCCGTGGTAGCGGCTGAAGTCGAGCGGTTTGCCGATCCTGATCCCCGGGCGCATCAGCTTGGGCATCACCTGGCCGGGCGGCTGGATCTTCTCCGTGTCGATCATCGCGACGGGGATGACCGGCGCTCCGGTGGCCAGCGCCACCCGGGCGAGCCCGCCGGGCTTGCCGCGGTAGAGACGGCCGTCGGGCGAGCGGGTGCCCTCCGGGTAGATACCGAAGAGACCGCCGCTCTCGATGACCTCGATGCCCGCCTTGATGGCCGCCTCGCCGGCACCGCGGGCGCCGGAGCGGTCCACCGGGAGCTGGCCGACGCCCTTGAAGAAGGCGGCGGTCAGTTTGCCCTTCACGCCGGGCGCGGTGAAGTACTCGGACTTGGCGATGAAGGTGACCTTGCGGTCCAGGACGGCCGGCAGGAAGAACGAGTCGGAGAACGAGAGATGGTTGCTCGCGAGGATCGCCGGTCCTTGCGCGGGGATGTTCTCCAGGCCCTCCACCCATGGCCTGAAGGCGAGCTTCAGCGACCCGCCGATGGAGAACTTCATTGCGCCGTAGATCAACTCGGGTGCCTCCTGTGTGCTGTCCGACTGACCTTAACCCGTGCGGCCGCCCGTGTTCCCGCCCGGCACGGGGCCGGGGCGGCCGCCGGGACCGCGACGACCCTGGTCGGTGTCAGTCCGGTCGCGTACGGTGAAGTAATCCTTCTGCACTCCCCCTTTCGCTCCCCTTCGAGCCTCATGAACAGGAGACCCCGGTGCCGGTCCTGCCTGGAGCCGAGCCGTTCCGCCACGAGGGCGGAGAGGTCGGCGTCCTTCTCTGTCACGGATTTACCGGTTCCCCGCAGTCGTTGCGCCCCTGGGCCGACCATCTGGCGGAGCGCGGGCTGACCGTCTCGCTGCCGCTGCTGCCCGGACACGGCACCCGCTGGGAGGACATGCAGCTCACCGGCTGGCAGGACTGGTACGCGGAGGTGGACCGGGAGTTGCGCGCCCTGCTGGAGCGGTGCGGCCAGGTCTTCGTCTTCGGTCTGTCCATGGGCGGCGCGCTGACCCTGCGGCTGGCGGCGAAGCACGGGGACGCGATCAGTGGCCTGGTGCTCGTCAATCCGGCCAACAAGGTGCACGGTCTGTCGGCGTACGCGCTGCCGGTCGCCCGCCACCTGGTGCGGACGACGAAGGGGCTGGCCAGCGACATCGCCCTGAAGGGCTCCGACGAGGTGGGGTACGACCGGGTGCCGCTGCACGCGGCGCATTCGCTGCGGAATTTCTTGCGTCTGGTCGACGCCGAGCTGCCCCAGGTCACCCAGCCGATCGTCCTGCTGCACAGCCCGCAGGACCACGTGGTGCCGCCCGCCGACTCGGCCCGGATCCTCAGCCGGGTGTCGTCGACGGATGTCGAGGAGATCCTGCTGGAACAGAGCTACCACGTGGCGACGTTGGACCACGATGCGGAGCGGATCTTCGACGAGAGCTTTTCGTTCATCGGCCGCCTCGCTCCGAGCGTCGGAATGAAGGGGAGCACGTCAGGTGGCTGAGCACGACGCGGAGCGCGCGGGCGGCGGGGAGGAGCGCGAGCCCCTTCCCGCGGAGGGTGCTGCCCTGCCCGCGGAGGGAACGACCGTTCCCGGCGACGGCACGGGGGCGCAGGACGCCGCTGCCCAGCCGGTGCCGCCGGACACCGACGGGGACCGGCCCGCCGATCCGTCGATCGACGAGGACGCCGCGTGGCAGGCGATCGTCGCGGGGTACGGCGAGGAGCCGCCGGACCCGCCGGGCGCCAAGCCGTTCAGGTCGATCGAGGACCTCGCGCTGCCGGAGGACGACCAGTTGGGTGTCCTGGATCCGGACAAGGGGATCGGCAAGAAGACGCCGAGGCCGCCGGAGAAGCCGCTCGGCAGCTCGATCGTGTTCGCGCCCGGCGTCGCCGGTCCGCGCGACTACGAGGTCGCGGAGCCGAAGGACAGCGATCTCGACGACAGCGACGAGGGGCACTTCGTCCCCCCGGAGCCGCCGCCGCTGCCGGAGGCCGATGTCACGGCGAAGTTCGCCTGGCTCGCGGTCGTCGGCGGTCCGGTGCTGATGCTGGTCGCGGTGCTGCTGGGGTGGGAGATGACCTGGTGGCTCACGACGGTCTGCGTCGGCGGCTTCCTGGGCGGCTTCGTCACCCTGGTGGCACGGATGGACGACGGCGACGAGGACGACGACGACCCCGGACGCGGAGCGGTGGTCTGAGGACGGACGGCCCCCGGGGCGACGCCCTCGCGCAGCCGCGGGTGCCGACTTGCCACCCGCCGCCTGCCACCTGCCACCTGCCACAGGCACGGTCCGTCCGTGGCCGCCCGCGGATCCGCCTCGGTGGCGCCGGGCAGCCTCGGATGCCGCCTTGCCCCAGGCACGGCCCACCGGGCAGCCACGGTCCGCCCGAAGGCGCCGCGCGGCGGCCGGCCGCGCTGCTCAGGGCCTGGTCGCGGGCACTCGTAGTGCCGCCAGTACCGGCAGATGGTCCGTGGCCGCCCGCAGATCCGCCTCGGTGACACCGGGCAGCCCTGCGGGGACGCCGCAGCCGAGCACATCGATCCCGTGCGTCGCGAAGACCGCGTCGATGCGCCGCTGAGGCCGGTCCGACGGGAAGGTGTTCTCGGCGCCCCACGGCCGAACCGCCCAGCAGTCCTGGAGCCGCCCGGCCAGCCGCCCGAACGCGGCCCCGGCGGGTGCGTCATTGAGGTCACCGGCCGCGAGGGCGTGCTCGACGCCCATCGCGTCCAGCCGTTCCAGCACCATCCCCGCCTGGGCCAGGCGTTCCTCGCGCTGCAGGCTCAGATGGAAGCTCAGCAGTCCGATCCGGGTGCCCGCGATCCGTACCACCGAGGTGGCGAAGCCCCTGCGGTGCAGTCCGGGCGTGAGCGGCAGCAGGACGTCCTCCGTCCGCTCCACGGCGGCCCGCAGCGAGCAGAGCAGCAGCGGCCCGGCCGCCGTGCCGCCGCCGCTGAGCACGACCAGGTCGGTGCGGGCCGCGAGCCAGGCGGCGCGCTTGCGCCAGCGGAAGAAGCGCGGGGCTTCCTGGATGAGGACGAGGTCAGGGGCGCAGGCGCTGATGACGCGGGCCAGCGCCTCGCAGTCGTCGCGCATCGACCGGATGTTGTAGCTGAGCACCCGGATGACTGCCGAACCATCCTGCTCGGTACGGGAGTCGGGCAGTGGCGTCGGGACCATGCGTCTCACGATACGACGGACGCCCGTCGCTCCCCATGGGGCGCGACGGGCGTCCGGCTCCGTCCGGCTGTCGGTGGCTCAGCCCTGGCGGGCCAGGTCCGCCGCACCCACCAGACCTGCCTTGCCGCCCAGTTGGGCCGCGAGCACCTGGGCGTGCGGGCGCCACTCGCCGCCGATCAGCCAGCGCCGGAACGACTTGCGGATCGGGTCGAGGACGAGGTCGCCCTCGTCCGACACCCCGCCGCCGACGATGAACGCGGACGGGTCGAAGAGCGAGGCGAGGTCGGCGAGTCCGGCTCCGGCCCAGCGGGCCAGCTCGCGGAACGAGTCGATCGCCACCGGGTCGCCCTGCCGGGCGGCCGTGCTGATGTGCTTGCCCTCGATGCCGTCCACCGTGCCGTCGCCGAGCGACAACAGGATCGTGGCGTTCTCGGGGGTGGCGTTGGCACGCTGCTTCGCGTAGCGGACCAGGGCGCGCCCGGACGCGTACTGCTCCCAGCAGCCCTGGCTGCCGCAGCCGCAGAGCAGACCGTCCGGGACGACCCGGATGTGGCCGAACTCGGCGGCCACACCGAAGCGTCCGCGGCGCAGCTTGTTGCCGATGATGATGCCGCCGCCCAGACCGGTGCCGAGCGTGATGCAGATGACGTCGTCGTGGCCCTGTCCGGCGCCGAAGCGGTATTCGCCCCAGGCGGCGGCGTTGGCGTCGTTCTCGACGACGACCGGCAGGCCGACGCGCTGTTCGACCTTGTCCTTCAGCGGCTCGTGCCGCCAGTTGATGTTCGGAGCGAACAGCACGGTGGCGCGCTTGTCGTCGACGTATCCGGCGGCGCCGATGCCGACCGCGTCGATCTGGTGCCCCTCGCCCGCGCCGGACACGGCCGCCGCGATCGCGTCCACGATGCCTTCAGCCGTCGGCGGGGTCGGCACCTTGAACATCGAGAGGATCCGGCCCTCTTCGTCGACCACTCCAGCTGCGATCTTCGTGCCGCCGATATCGACGCCGATGGTGAGTCCCATGAATCCCTCAGTTCCGGTCGAGCCCCGCTGTGGCCAACGGTACCCGAGCCGAGGACCCGGCCCATCCGTGCCGGTCAGTCCAGGTCGATGTGTTCGCCCGCCGCGGGACCCTCGTCACGTGGGTCGGTGGGGTTGTCGGCCTTCTTGCCGTGGGGCGCGGATCCCTCGGCACCCCGGGTCCAGCGGCGTTCCTGGCCTTCCACGGCGGAACGGTAGGCGGCGAGGAGTTCGCTGCCGGCCGCGGCGATGTGGTCGAAGACGTCCGGATTGCGTTCGATGACCGGCTCGACGGCGGACTTCGCCTGCTTGATGATCTGCTGCACGGTGCCCTGGGCCGTCGCACCGAAGAGCGGCGTCCCGAGGGACGAGACCTTGTCGGTCACGGCGTCGACCAGCTTGCGCAGTTCCTCGGCGGCGGAGCCGGGCGGCGGGCCGTACTGGGTGCGGCGGCGGGCCTTCTCCGCTTCGAGGTCCTCGGCGCAGGCCTTCGCCCACGCGTCGTCGTCGACGGGACGATCGGTGGCTTCGCTCATGGCGGACTCCTGCGACGTGGTTCGGCTGCGGCCCGGCACACGGGCCACGTACTACCGACGTTACCCGAACCGTGTCGCGCCGTTCAGCTCGTGCGGGGCCACAGTCCGGGGTCCGGCGTGAACCTGACTCTGAGCACCCCGTCGGTGAGGGCGGCGCCGGAGACGGTGCAGCGGCGCAGCCCGGACTCCAGGGGGACGATCCGGTGGAACGGGCCCACGGTGAGGAGCAGTTCGTTGCCGCGGCGCACCAGTTGGAGGTCCGTCTTCACGGCGCCGGGCAGGGGCAGGCACCAGACCAGGACGGATTCGTCACCGGCCGGGGGGACGGCCACGATCCGGTCGCCGGGCAGCAGGGTACGCAGCTCGTCGATGCCGTCTGGGGCGTTCGGGTCCTCGATCCACCAGGGGTCGTCGGCCCGGCCGGGGCTCCGGTCCGCCAGCTCCGCGGCGAGTCCGTCGCCCTCGAAGAGACCGCCTCCGGTGCCCGCTTCCTCGAAGACGGTGCAGCCGGCCCCGGTGTCGAGGAGGGTGAGGTCGTCCGGGCCCCGCGGATCGCGGCCGAGGTGGGGCACTTCGCACAGGGCCGCCGCGGGCACCCATTCCTCGTACCAGCGGTCGACGGTCTTCTCCTGCTGCGCGGCCAGTGCCGCGAACCAGGGGTCGCCGGAGTGCCTGGGCAGGACCCGGTTCACCACGAGGGTGTCGACGCGCAGTCCGTGCAGGGCGAGTCCGGTGCGGGCGGTGCGCAGGGCGTCCTCGGCGGCGGGGCCGGGTTCGGCGACCAGCCGGAGCGTGGTGTTGCGGTCCTCGATCAGTGCCTGGACGGCGGCCAGCTCGGTGTCCCTGCGGGCGGCGGCCTCGTACAGCCACTGTGCCGGCATGGGGACGCCGGCGAGCTGGGCGAGCATCGGGCGCAGGGCGCGTGCGGCCTGGCGTTCCTGGGGCAGCAGTCGGCGCAGATAGCGGCGCAGCTGTTCGGGAAGGGCGAGCACGGCGAGCGCCTCGCGCAGCGGCGGCAGGTCGACGACGAGGAGTTGGTAGCCCTCGTGCGACCAGTCGCCCTCGGCGGCGCGGCGCAGGGTGTGCAGGAGGGCGAGCTGGGCGCTGCCGGGGAGTTCGGTGAGTTCCTCGCCGTCCAGCCGGTTCCCGCCGAGCAGGTCGAGCACCCCGGACACCTGGTCCTGGAGGGCGAGGAGTTCGCCGCGGAAGTGCTCGCCGGAGTCGATGCGGGCGGACCACAGGCCGTCGGTGACCTCGGTGGGTTCCGTGCCGTCGGGGAAGCCGGGTATGGCGTCGGTGGAGAGCAGCAGGGTGCGGCGGCCTCGGCGGGCCGCGGCCAGTGCGGTCGCCGCCGCGACGGTGGTACGGCCGGCGCCGCCGGGGCCGGTGACGAGAACCGTACGCACCGGGTCAGGCCTTCGGTACGGACTCGACGCGCTTCTTCAGGCCGGCCAGGGCCCGGTCGATGATGACCTTCTCCGCCTTGCGCTTGATCATGCCGAGCATCGGGATCTTGACGTCGACGGTCAGCCGGTAGGTGACCTCGGTGCGGTCGCCGTCGCCCAGCGGGGCGAGTGCGTAGGAGCCGTCGATGGCGCGCAGCATCTGGGACTTGACGAGGGTCCAGCTGACCTCGTAGTCGCCGATCCAGGTGTACGCGAGGGTGTGGTCGTCCTTGATGGCTCCGGCGTCCAGGACGAGACGGACCTGCTCGGCGCGGCCCCGGTCGTCGGTGGCGAGGACCTCGGCCTCCTTGACCTCACCGGTCCACTCCGGATAGCGGGCGAAGTCGGCGATCACTCCCATGACGTCGGCCGGTGCCGCCTCGATCGTGATCGTCGAGCTGGTGTGTTCAGCCATCGCCGTGGCTCCTCCAGTGCGGTGTACCGGTGCGTCGGCAGAGGTCTGCCGCCTGAAGGCTATCGCGTGTGCGCGCCGCCTCGGCCCAGGGTCCGGTGCCGGTGCGGTCACCACTCCAGGGCCCACGGCCTGCCGGTGGACGCGAAGTGGCCCACGTTCACGCATTCGGTGGCACCGATGCGCATCCGACGGACCAGCGGCTGGTGGACATGGCCGAACAGTGCGTACCGGGGACGGGTCCTGCGGATGGCGTCGAGCAGCGCCCGGCTGCCGCGTTCGAAGCGGCGCGCCACCGTGTCGTACGTCAGCTCCGGCACGTCCGGCGGGATGTGGGTGCACAGCACGTCGACCGGGCCGACCGCCTCGATCTTGGCCGCGTACTCCTCGTCACCGATCTCGTACGGGGTGTTCATCGGGGTCTTCAGGCCGCCGCCGACGAAGCCGAGCACCCGGCCGCCGATCTCGATCCGGTCGCCGTCGAGGACCGTGGTGCCCGGCCGTGCGTACTCGGGCCACAGACCGGGGATGTCGACGTTGCCGTAGGTGGCGTACGTCGGGGTGGGGAAGGCCGCGAAGAGCTCGGCGTACTGCTTGCGCACCGCCGAGACGATCGCGGCGTTGCGGTCCTTGCCCGCCCACAGGCCGCGGCCGAACGCGCGGGCCTCCTCGAAGCGGCGGGCGGTACGCAGCTCGACGATCCGGTCGGCGTTCTCCACGCCGAAGAGATCGGGGAAGATGCCGCGCGAGTGGTCGGCGTAGTCGAGGAAGAGCACCAGGTCACCCAGGCAGATCAGGGCGTCGGCGCCGTCCCCGGCGCGGGCCAGGGCCTCGGTGTTGCCGTGCACGTCACTGACCACATGGAGGCGGGTGCGCCGCGCGGTCGCGGTTCCTTCGCTGTTCGGTCCGGCTGGCATGGCGATCACCCTAGGACTGTGCCGTCCACATGGATAGAGGCCGCCGGACCTGCGACGACCGCCGGCTCGTCACGGCGGTGGACTACTGTGCGCCCAAGGATCACGGTTGTATGTGACGCATAAGACATCTGGTCGGAACCCCCTATCGGGAACCGAGTACTGGTGGGTAACGTCCGGGCAGTCCAGTCGTGCTCACCCCACTGAGCACTTGCCATTCTTGGACCGCAGCCGGTGCGTCGCACAGAGCCGTGGCACCGGAGCCCGATGAGGAGCAGCAGTCTTGCGCGAGTTCAGCCTTCCGGCCCTGTACGAGGTCCCTTCGGACGGCAACCTGACGGATCTCATCCGCCGCAATGCCGCTCAGCATCCCGATGTCGCGGTGATGAGCCGCAAGGTGGCGGGCAGGTGGGCCGATGTCGACGCCGCACAGTTCCTGGCCGAGGTCAGGGGCGTCGCCAAGGGTCTGATCGCTGCGGGGATCGAAGCGGGCGACCGGGTGGCCCTGCTCTCCCGTACGCGCTACGAGTGGGTACTGCTCGACTTCGCGATCTGGAGTGCCGGCGCGGTCACCGTGCCGGTGTACGAGACGAGTTCGCCCGAGCAGATCCAGTGGATCCTCGGTGACTCCGGTGCCGCCCTGTGCATCGTGGAGTCCGAGGCGCACCAGGCCTCCGTGGTCTCGGTCCAGGCCGATCTGCCGGCCCTGAAGGGCATCTGGCGGATCGACGACGACGCGGTCCGCGGCCTGTCGGCGATCGGCGAGGACGTCTCGGACGCGGATCTGGACCTGCGGATGGCGAGCGCCAAGGCGGACGACCCGGCCACCATCGTCTACACCTCGGGCACCACCGGCCGCCCGAAGGGCTGCGTGCTCACGCACCGCAGCTTCTTCGCGGAGTGCGGCAATGTGGTGGAGCGGCTGAAGCCCCTCTTCCGTACCGGCGAGTGCTCGGTGCTGCTCTTCCTGCCTGCCGCGCATGTCTTCGGACGGCTGGTCGAGGTGGCCTCGGTGATGGCCCCGATCAAGCTCGGCTGCGTACCGGACATCAAGAACCTCACCGATGAACTGGCCTCCTTCCGCCCGACGCTGATCCTCGGTGTGCCGCGTGTCTTCGAGAAGGTCTACAACGCGGCACGTGCCAAGGCGCAGGCCGACGGAAAGGGCAGGATCTTCGACCGGGCGGCGAGCACGGCGATCGCCTACAGCCGCGCGCTGAGCACCCCCCAGGGTCCTTCCCTGGGCCTGAAGTTCAAGCACAAGCTCTTCGACCGGCTGGTCTACGGCAAGCTGCGGGCCGTGCTCGGCGGGCGCGGCGAGTACGCGATCTCCGGCGGCGCTCCGCTGGGCGAGCGGCTCGGCCACTTCTACCGCGGCATCGGCTTCACCGTCCTGGAGGGCTACGGCCTCACCGAGACCTGCGCGGCCACCGCCTTCAACCCGTGGGACCGGCAGAAGATCGGTACGGTCGGTCAGCCGCTGCCCGGCTCGGTCGTCCGGATCGCCGACGACGGCGAGGTGCTGCTGCACGGCGAGCATCTGTTCACCGGCTACTGGAACAACGAGACGGCGACGGCCGAGGCACTGGCCGACGGCTGGTTCCACACGGGCGACATCGGCACGCTCGACGAGGACGGCTATCTCGCGATCACCGGCCGCAAGAAGGAGATCATCGTCACGGCGGGCGGCAAGAACGTGGCTCCGGCGGTGATCGAGGACCGCATCCGCGGGCACGCCCTGGTCGCCGAGTGCATGGTGGTCGGCGACGGCCGGCCGTTCGTGGGCGCGCTGGTCACCCTGGACGAGGAGTTCCTGGCCCGCTGGGCCGCCGAGCACGGCAAGCCGACCGGTTCGACGGCGGCGCTGCGCGAGGATCCGGAGCTGCTGGCCGAGGTGCAGCGGGCGGTGGACGACGGGAACGCGGCGGTGTCGAAGGCGGAGTCGGTGCGCAAGTTCCGTGTCCTGGCCTCTCAGTTCACCGAGGAGGCGGGCCACATCACGCCGTCGCTGAAGCTGAAGCGGAATGTGGTGGCGAAGGATTTCGCGGACGAGATCGAGGCGATCTACCGGGGCTGACGGCCGACCGCCCGAGCGTGAGCCGTCCACCGAGGCCGATATCCATGGCTGAATCGCGACCTTGTGTCGCTAATCAGCCAATGCGAGGGTCTGGATCACACCACTGATCCACCGTCCAGGGGGGACTTTCATGCGCGTCGCCTTCAAGCGGGCCGGCCTCGTCATGGCCATGGCCGCCTCGGCCTTCGTGGCGGTGCCCGCCACGGCCCAGGCCGCGGCCACCGCGGCCAGCCCGACCGCGGTCTGCGGTGCCGACGGCCACAGCTACTCCGTCGTCGCCTCCGCTCCCGTGAAGTTCAGCAGCGGCGAGGTCGCCGGCACCGTCTATCTGATGTACAGCAGCGGGAACGGCAAGAACTGCGTCGTGACCGTCAAGACCTCGTACACCGGTTCGGCCACCTTCACGACGGCCCAGCTCATCATCCAGAACGGCAACTCGTACGTGGATCAGGGCAACTACACCAGCTACGCCGGCCCGATCCGGGGCAGCGCCGCGGGCAAGTGCGTGAAGTACTGGGGCTCGATCAACACCGGTCCGGACGGACAGGCCGGCGCCAACGCCAGCGGCGGGCGCATGAGCTGGGGCAACTGCGGCTGAACCACCGTCACCTCCACCGGCCGGACAGCGACACCGCTGTCCGGCCGCGGTACGGGCACACCGCCGCTCGCAGGACGGGGCCGGTTCGGGCGGCCCCGGACGGAACCGGCCGGGGCTGTCTCAGAGCAGCGCCTTGAGCCGCTCGGCCAGCAAATCCCAGCGCCACTTCTCCTCGACCCAGGCCCGCCCCCGCTCCCCCATCCGCCGCCGCAGTTCCGGATCGCGGAGCAGGGTGACGATCCGGTCGGCCGACTCCTCCACGGAACCGCCGCGCACCACCCACCCCGTCTCGCCGTCGAGCACGGCGTCCGGCGCGCCGCCCGAATCGCCCGCCACCACCGGCAGACCGGTCGCGGACGCCTCCAGGAAGACGATGCCGAGGCCCTCCACGTCGAGGCCGCCGCGACGGGTGCGGCACGGCATGGCGAAGACATCGCCCGCACCGCAGTGGGCGGGCAGCTCCTCCCACGGAACCGGCCCGGTGAAGCGCACCGAGTCGGCGACCTCCGTTCGGACGGCCAGCCGCTCGAGCTCCTTGGCGTACGGTCCGCCGCCGACGATCAGGAGCACCGCGTCCGGTACCTGCGCCAGGATCGCGGGCATCGCGAGAATCAGCGTGTCCTGGCCCTTGCGCGGCACGAGCCGTGACACGCAGACGACGACGGGCCGGTCCGAGAGTCCGAGCCGGGCCCTGACCAGGTCCCCGCCGGAATCCG
This sequence comes from Streptomyces sp. NPDC093149, assembly GCF_044754145.1. Classification (NCBI taxonomy): domain Bacteria; kingdom Bacillati; phylum Actinomycetota; class Actinomycetes; order Kitasatosporales; family Streptomycetaceae; genus Streptomyces; species Streptomyces sp. NPDC093149. The sequence goes on along the minus strand of NZ_JBIVON010000007.1, from coordinate 85,697 downwards.
GGTGGAAGGTCTTCTCGTCGACGCCGGGCGGCACCTGGACCATGCGGCCCGCCGCCTCAGGGCTGAGCGCGGTGGCGATCCGGGAGCGGGTGTACTCACCCAGATAGGTGATCGTGTCCGTGGTCTCGCCGATCCGGCCCAGCAGCTGCCGGGCCGCGGGCAACTGGGCCCAGCCCGCCTCGTGTCCGTGTGTGGTGGCGACCAGCCGGCGGGCACCGGCCCTGCGCAGCGCCGGCGCCATCAGCCCGAGCGGGGCCGCGGCACCGAACCAGACGGATCTGCAGCCGTGCATGCGCAGCAGCTGCACCGCGCGCCGGGTGACTCGTGGGGTCGGCAGCAGCATCGTCGCGCGGTCGCGGACGACGATGAAGGGCTGCTCCGCGTCGAAGGCGGCGGTGGCGGCGACGCCTTCGGGGCCACGCTTCCAGGTGGAGGCATATACGACGATCTGTCCGGGGTCCAGGCGCAGTGCCATATTGTGCAGAAATGCCTGGATGCCACCGGGGCGGGGCGGGAAATCGTTGGTCACGATCAGGGTCTTGTCCATCCGGTCCGACAGTACCGGGCATTCGGGTCGGAACGGCACGCGCACCGACATGACGGGCATCATGACCCCTCGTACGAGCACCCATCGACGAACGGACGAGGCGGTCATGACGGGATCGGCCGGCGCGCGGCCCGCACTCGCGGTGTGGATCCTCACCAGGGTCGCGCTGCTGCTCTGCGTCACCGAGGTGATCACGCTGCCGGGCCCGGACGTGACCAGCGATGTCTCGGTGATCTACCACGGCTGGTCCGAGATCCTGAAGAGCGGTACGTATCCCCGGTCCGACGTCACCTGGCAGTACCCGCCCCTCGCCGCGCTCGCCGTCCTCTCCCCCGCCCTGCTGCCCTTCCTGGGGTACGCCTCGGCCTTCTTCGTCCTCGCATTCCTGTGCGACGGGCTGGTACTGGGGCTGCTGCTGTACGCGGGCCGCCGGACCGGACGGCGGGCGGTGGGCGCCTGGGTGTGGGTGGCGGGGGTTCCACTGCTCGGCACGACCGCGTACGCCCGTTACGACGTGATGGTGACGGCGGTGGCGGTGGCGGCGCTGCTGGCGGGGGCACGGCAGCCGAGGGTGCTGGGAGCGCTGGCCGCCGTCGGTGCGCTGCTCAAGGTGTGGCCGGTGCTGATCCTGGCCGGTACCCCACGTGGGCCCCGGACACGCCGGGCGTGGACGGCCGCGACGGTGACGGCGGCCGGGCTGCTCCTGGTCTGCACCCTGGCGATGCCCGGTGCGCTGGCCTTCCTCGGCTTCCAGCGCGACCGGGGCACCGAGGTCGAGTCGCTCGGGGCGCTGGTCTTCCATGTGTGGCGGCGGTTCGGCTGGCAGGGCCGGGTGGAGCTGCACTACGGCTCGCTGGAGTTCCTGGGGCCGTATGTGCCGCTGGTGAGCGCGCTCGCCCTCGGTCTGTCCGTCGTCGCCTTCGGCTGGCTGCTGGTGTGGCGGCTGCGGGCCCGCGACTTCCGGGCGAGCACCCCGGCCGACGCGGCGTTCACGGCGGTGCTGCTGTTCACCACCACCAGCCGGGTGATCAGTCCTCAGTACATGCTGTGGCTGGTCGGACTGGCGGCGGTCTGCCTGGTCTTCCGCGACAGCCGGATAGTGCTGCCGACCGGTCTGGTGCTGCTCGCCACGGGCCTCACGCAGTGGGAGTTCCCGTTCGGGTTCGTCCATGTGGTGGGCGGTGACACGACGGGCCTGACGCTGATGTTCCTGCGCAACGGCCTGCTGGTCGCGGCGACGCTGGTCGCCTGCAGGCGGCTGTGGCGGCAGACGGTGGTGTCCGGGACGGCGCGCGAGGGCCGCGAGGCACCGTCCGCCCGGCCGGACACCGGCCGGGAGGCGGAGCCCGTCGGCTCCTGAATCCCGCGCCGCGCTCAGAGCCTGTCGGGTGACCTTCGATCGCAGAGCGGACGCGGTGCGGTGCGTGCGATTCCAAGGAGCGGGGACGGCCTCGGACGGGGTCTCCCCTGCTCCTTGAGAGCTCGGGGAAGGAGCTGCCAGGCCATTTCGGCAACGCCGGAGGGGGTCCCCCTGACCCTCAAGGCCTTGGGGGAGTGCGTGCCACGCCGTGGCTTCCCGAGCAGAGGTCGCCCGACAGGCTCTCAGCCGAGCAGGGAGCGCAGGGACTCCCGCCACTGTGCCGTGAAGTCCTGCGGGGTCGTGGCGAGCACCTCCTGCATGGCCTGCTCCACCGCCCCGTCCCGTCCCGGGTGCCCTCCGACGGCGCGGTAGAACGCGAGCAGCTTCTTCTCGCCCCAGTGGTCGGCGATCAGCTCGCAGGCCAGCCAGCCGCCCTCGTACGCCTGCGCCAGGCGCGCGGAGTCGCCCGCGAAGCCGAAGTCCTCGTCCGTGGGGAGCTCGGCGGGAAGATCGCCGCGCCGGACGGCGGCGGCCAGTTCGGGCGCGGCCTGTACGGCCGTACGGTGCTCGGTGCGGTAGGCCACCCAGTCGGCGAAGCCCTCGGAGAGCCAGGTCGGGGTGGCGGCGGAGGTGTCGGCGCGGGTGGCGACATGGGTGATCTCGTGGGTGAGGACGATCCGCTGCCCGAGGGTGCCGAGCATGCCGTACGCCTGCGGATTGACGATCACCCGGTCCGCGGGGGCCCGGTCCGGACCGCCGGTCCGCCCGGTGGTGACGGCCGCGATGCCCCGGTAGTTCGCCGCCGGTGCCCCCAGCAGACCCGCCATGTCCTCCACGGTGTGCGGTACGAGCACCAGCACGCGCCCGGCCCATCGCCGCGGCCACGCGCCGGAGACGGCGGGCACCGCACGGTCCGCGGTCCGGGCGATACGGCGCAGCTCCTCCTGCGTGCGGCCGACACCGAGGACAAGGCTGTGTCTTCCGCGTACCACCTGGACATCGCCCTGCTGCCAGAGCAGCCCGCCGCCGTCCGCCGCCCGGTCGTCGGCGATGTACCAGCGGCCGTCGGCCCCGTCCCGTCGCAGGTCGAGCACCCGGTCCGCGGAGACCGGGGCGGCGTCGTACCCCGCGATCCGGTAGCTCAGCCGGACATCCGCCGTGACCCGGTCGGTGCTCTGCTCCCTCACGTCGGTCAGCCGGTACGTCCATGAGGCCAGCGGTACGTCCGCGAGGTTGTCCAGCTCCCGCCGCTGGGCCGTGCGCAGTCCGGTGGCGCTCGGGTCCACTGCGGACAGATAGGCGTCCGGGTCGTGGTGCAGGACGGCGGCGGCCCGGCGGTCCAGTACGGCGCGGACGCCTCGGGCGGTGGAATCCGGGGCGGACCCGTCGTCGGGGGCCGCGCAGGCGGAGGCGAGCAGCAGCCCGGCGAGCAGCGCTCCCGCCGTGCGCCGTCCCGCGATGCGTCCCCGCCTGTCCGTCACCCGGTCGAGGGTACGGGTCAGACGCGGGTGACCGAGGAGACGGGCATCATTCCGACGGGGTCGTAGCGCACCGGGGCACCCGGGTACGGCGCGTGGATCACCTGGCCGTTCCCGACGTACATCCCGATGTGGCCGGCGTCCGCGCGGTAGGCCACCAGGTCGCCGGGGCGGGCCTCGGAGAGCGGCACCATGCGTCCCGCGTACCGCTGGGCCTGCGAGGTGCGCGGCAGGCTCACCCCGGCCTGGGCGTACGCCCACTGCATCAGCCCGGAACAGTCGAATCCGGCGGGTCCGTCGGCACCCCAGACGTACGGACGGCCCAGTGCCCGGCGGACCGCCATGACGGCGACGGCGGCCCGCGCCGAGCCGGCCGGCAGACCGGCCGTCACCGGGAACACGTCGCCGCGTCCGGAGCGAGAGGCGCGTTCGAAGGCCGCCCGGTCGGCACGGGGCAGCGCGTCCAACAACTGCCTGGCCTGGGCGAGTTTGCGTTCGACGGTGCGTTTGTGGCGGGTGACGGCAGCCCGGTTGCGCTCCAGTTCGGCCAGCGCCCGGTCGGCCTCCGCGCGGGTCTGTACGAGCCCGCGCCGGGTCTGCTGCAGTTCCCGCAGCTCGGTCGCCTGACGCTCGGTCAGGCGTTCCAGCGTGGCGGCCCGGTCGAGGTAGCTGTCCGGGTCGGAGGAGAACAGCAGGGCGAGCGAGGGGTCCAGGCCGCCCGAGCGGTACTGCGCCCCCACCACCGAACCGAGCGCCGTCCGCATCCGGTTGAGACGTTCCTGGCCCCGGGCCGCCCGGTCCCGGGCCCGGTTCACCTCGCCGCGCAGCCGGTCGGCGTTCTCACCGGCCGCGTTGTACTGCTCGGTGGCCCGCTCGGCCTCGCCGTACAGCCGGTCGACCCTGGCCCTGGCGGCCCCGGGACCGTCCTGCGGGTCGGCGTTCGCGGTGGCCGCCCCGAGCGTGGCGGCCGCGGTGGCCGCCGCGGCCGACAGAACGGTGATCCGGGCGCCCCGGCTGAGGCCGGGCTGTGTGGAACGGCGATGGGACACCACGGACGCCGTACTCCCTTCCGCTGTGCGCAGATGTGCGCAGCCCCTGCCGCCCGGGGCGGGCGGACCGACGACCGGGAGCCGCGCAGCAGGCAGACAGTAGTCGGGCGGTCACGGAGCGACCAGGTACCGCGCCGGGCGGACGGGCGTCGAAAACAGCTGCGCCCCGGCGGTGACCTGTGGTCTCCGTCGGGGCGCACTGTCTGTGCGGGGCGCGGGAATTCGCCCGTTCGGGCGTCGTCAGCCGACGCGCACGCCGAACTGGAAGCTGCCGATGGTGTTCATCGACTCGTAGCGGACGAACGTGCCCGGGTACGGGGCGTGCAGGACGGTGTTGTTGCCCGCGTAGAGGCCCACGTGCTCGGTGTTGTTGAAGAAGACCAGGTCGCCGGGCTTCAGCGCGCTGCGCCCGATGTGGACACCGTCGTTGACCTGGGTGTACGTGACCCGGGAGATACTGACGTTGGCCTGGGCGTAGGCCCACTGGGTCAGCCCGGAGCAGTCGTAGGCTCCGGGACCGACGCCGCCCCGTTGGTACGGCTTGCCCTCCTGGGTGGCGGCGGCGTTCAGGGCGGCGGCACCCCAGGCGGAGGCGGGGACCTCCTTGCCCAGCTCGACCCGGTCGCTGGCGGCGCGGCTGGCACGCTGCTCGTCCTGGCGCATCTTCGTGCGCTCGGCTTCGGTCAGCGTGTTGAGCAGGCGCTGCGCCTCGGACAGCTTGTCCTGGAGCTTCTTCTTCTTCGCGCCGAGCGTCTCGCGTACGTCCGCGAGATCACCGAGCTTGTCCTGGGCCTCCTTGCGCTCCTGCGCGAGGACCCGCTGCTTCTCCTGGATCTTCCCCAGGGTCTCGGTCTGCTTGGCCGTCAACTGGTCGAGGGCCGAGGCCTCGTCGAGGAAGGTGTCCGGGTTGGACGAGAGGAAGAGCTGCACCGACGGGTCGATGCCACCGGAGCGGTACTGGGCGGCGGCGAGCGAACCGAGGCCGTTGCGCAGGTTGTTGATCTCCTGCTGGCCGCGGGCCACCTTGTCCTGCAGCGCGCCGACTTCCTTCTCCAGCTTCTGCTGCTTCTCCTTGGCGCCGTAGTACTGCTCATTGGCCGCGCCGGCCTCGTGGTTGAGCTTCTCGATCTTCGCCTTGACCTCGCTCTTGGAGGGCTTGGGGTCGGCGTGGGCTGCCTGGGAGGTCAGGGCGACGGCTGCGGCGGCGGTCGCGGTGAGCACGGTCACACGGGCGCGGCTCGGCTGCTTGGGACGGCGGTGGGACCCCACGAAGGCGAGCTCCTTCTTCCTCGAGCCGCCTACCGGGCTGTGGGGGGACTCGGTCCCCGGCTCCGTGCATGTCACGGACTCGGCGGCGCCTTCGCTGCCACCCCGGATGGGTGATCAACCGTGCGAAGGTTCGAGGCCCGACCCTAGTGACCAACTTGTGATCAGTTCAAATCCTCACAAGAAAAATCTCATCACAGGAGTACTTCTTTACTCACATCACACAGGGCGTAGCGGCGACCTGACGATGCGTTCCCTGATTTCCACCGAGTTCCGACAAGCACCACTAGACGCGCGAAAGGCGCTTCAGGAGCAAGACGGACGCAACGGGCCTGGCCCCCGCCTTCGCCACTCCGTCCGCCACTTCACGGTCGGTGGAGACCACCACGACGGGCCGGCCCGGCGGTTCGGCGCGGGCCAGTTGACGGATGAGTTCGTCGGCGGTGACACCGGGTTTGCTGAACAGCACGCGGACCCCTCGCGGCGGCGCGAGCAGGACCGGGGCCGCCAGTTCGGCCCCGTCGAAGACACAGGTCATCTCGGCGCCGGTCTGTGCCGCGAGCACCGCGAGACCGCCGAGCAGCCTCAGCCGCTGCTTCTCCAGCGGCAGCTGCGGATAGCCGGTCTTGGTGACGTTGTAGCCGTCCACGATCAGATGGGCCTGCGGCAGCGCGAGCAGCTGGTCGAGCAGAGCCGGATCGGTCTCCGAAAGGGCCCTGGCGGCAATGTCCTTGGGTGACATCCTGCCCGGCTCGACCGCGTCGACACTGTCCGCGGGGCGGATCGAGGAGGGCGGCAGCGCGAGTTCGCGACGGAGCCCGCCGGCCGCGTCCAGCACGGTGTCCAGCAGCAGCCGCAGCCGCATGTCCTCGACCGAGCGGCCCTCCCTGGCGGCCCTGCGGCCCGCCTCTACGGACGCCTCGGCCTCACCGAGCCGAGCCTTGAGCCGACGGGTCTCGCTCTCCGCCGCGGAGACCTGGGCGGCCGCCTCGGACCGTACGGTCTCGGTCTCGGCCCGGCTGCGGCGCAACGCGGCCTCGCCGCGCTTGACGTCGTTGACGGCGCTGCGCAGCTTGCGCTGAAGGGACTCGGCTTCCTTGCGTGCCGCGTCCAGCTCGACACGCAGTCGCTCGGTCTCGTTCTTCGTCTGGGAGCGGGCGTGGGCGAGTTCCTCGCGCAGCCGCTCCAGTTCGCGACGGCTCTCCTCGTCGGCACGCTCGGCGTCGGCGCGCTGGGCCTCCTCGCCGGCGGCGGCGACCAGCTTCACCCAGCCGGCCGGGCGCAGCACATACGCGGCGGCGGCCACATCGACGGGGTCGGCGGCGGCGGGCGGCGCACCGGCCTCCAGCGCGGCGGTCAGCTCCGGCTGCTCCTCCCTGAGCCGCTCGCCGATGCGCCGGCGGAACAGCGCGTCGCCCTCCAGGGCGGCCGCCATCGCATTGCCGGCGAACTTGGCGCGCCGGGTCGGGGTGAAGCGGGCGTACTGTCTCAGCTGAGCCGGGAGCTCGGTGATCGTCAGTCCGCCGAACGCGTCCGAGACCAGCGCGACGACCCGTCGTCGCACGCCTTCGGGCAGCGGGCGGTCGAGCGCCTCGACGGCGTCGCCGGCCGCCTCGGCCGACTCTGCGCCGCTAGCGGGCTGCTCCACCATCCGTCACCCCAAATCGTCTGTCCGCACGGCTCCGTCAGGAGTCGGCACCCGGCCTGTCCACCAGTTCGATCTGGTCCACCGCGTTGCACCAACGGCAGCGCACCGACTCGATGGTCTCACTGACCACCTCGCGTTCCTCGACGGTGGACTCCCCGGCCAGGTCGAGATGGACGTATTCGACGACCTTGGAGGAGCGGGTCACGTCGAAGCGCGTGAGATTTCCGCAGAGCGTGCAGCGCCAGCGGGTCCCATCGGTCATCTGCGGAACCGTCGTCATCGTTGCGTCCTCTTTCGTCGAGCCTCGTCGTGCCGCCTGCTTCAAGGATCTCGCGGTGCGCCGTCGAACTGCGGATGTCCTGCCGTAACCCTACGGCCTCACCGCGACCCCCCGACACGGCGAGGCGCTCTGTCCCGTTCCCTCCGCTTGCGTCATGCTCTGTTCATGATCGATCGGCGGGCTGCGGGCTCCGGATTGACCAGCGGACTCCTACGGACGGTCACCTCGCGCGGACCGGCGGTGACCTATGCCCTGATCGCCCTGTGCTGTCTGATCTTCCTGATCAGCCCGCTCTCCGGCTTCGACTCCTCCTACGCCACCGCCGACGCCCTGCTCGCCGCCCAGGCCGGGTACTTCGAACGGTGGGGCGTGATCCCGAGCGAGCTGTGGGACGGCTCCGCGCACGCTCTGCTCACCCCGCTCACCGCTCTCTTCGTGCACGGCAGCTGGCTGCACCTGCTGGGCAACATGCTCTTCCTGTACGTGTTCGGGGCGATGGCCGAGGAGCGCATGGGCCGTATCGAGTTCACCCTCTTCTACCTCGCGTGCGGCTATCTCGCCCTGGTCGCCTACGCCGCCGCGCACGCCACGTCCGACCAGACGCTCGTCGGCGCGTCGGGGGCGATCTCGGCGGTGCTCGGGGCCTTCCTGTACCTGTTCCCCAAGGCCCGGGTCACCAGCCTGTTCCCGTTCCTCTTCTTCCTGCCGCTGCGTTTCCCCGCCTGGATCGTGCTGATCTTCTGGTTCGTCCTGCAGTGGCTGGCGGTCCAGAGCGCGGGCAGCGGAGGGCCCGGGGTGGCCTATCTGGCCCATGTGGTCGGCTTCGCCCTCGGCTTCCTCTACGCCTGGGGACGTTATCGGCGTACGGATAGAGTGAAGACTCCAGCCACGGCCACCGAGGGAGAAAGCCAGCCGTGATCACCGCGATCGTGCTCATCAAAACCAGCGTGGACCGGATTCCCGAGATCGCCGAGGCCATCGCCGCGCTGGACAGCGTCAGCGAGGTCTTCTCGGTCACCGGTACGTACGACCTGATCGCCATGGTCCGGGTGGCCAAGCACGACGATCTGGCGGACGTCATCCCCGGGCGGATCAGCAAGATCCCCGGCGTCGAGGCCACCGACACGCACGTGGCCTTCCGTACGTACTCGCAGCATGACCTGGAGGCCGCCTTCGCCATCGGCCTCGACGCGTAGACACACCCTCCTTACGGCGTAACGCTCCGGCGGGGGAAGGGCCGTTCGAGCGCCCGTCCCCCGCCGAAGCGTTGCGCACGCGTCAGAGCTGCGCCGCTCCCCGGTCCGGGACGCAGCGGCCGCCCTCGGTGCGGTACTTCCACTGAGCCCCCTTGCTCACCAGCTCCCCGACCGCGCGGACGAAGCGCTCGATGTGCTCGTCCGGCGTACCGGCGCCGAAGCTCACCCGGATCGCGTTCAGGGGGAGCTCACCCGGCTCGGCCTCCGGCGCGCCGCACTCGCCGACCTCCTGCGGGTCACTGCCGAGCAGGGTACGGACCAGCGGATGGGCGCAGAACAGGCCGTCGCGGACCCCGATGCCGTACTCGGCGGAGAGTGCGGCGGCGAAGTGCGAGCTGTTCCATCCCTCCACCACGAACGAGATCACGCCGACCCGCGGGGCGTCGTCGCCGAACAGCGAGAGCACCTTGACCTCGGGGACGTCGGCGAGACCGGCCCGGACCGCGGCGACGAGGTGCTGCTCCCGGGCGACGAGGCGGTCGAAGCCCGCCTCGGTGAGCGCCTTGCAGGCGGAGGCGATGGAGTACACGCCGATGACATTGGGGGAACCGGCCTCGTGGCGGGCCGCGGTGGAGTGCCACTCGACCTCCACCCCGCCGTCGGTACGGCGGGCGACCTTGCGGGAGGCACCGCCGCCGGCCAGGTACGGCTCGGCGTTCTGCAGCCAGTCGGCCCGGCCCGCGAGCACACCCGAGCCGAACGGCGCGTACAGCTTGTGCCCGGAGAAGGCCACCCAGTCGACGTCCAGCTCGGCGATGTCGACGGGGTGGTGCGGGGCGAGCTGCGCGGCGTCCAGCACGATCCGGGCACCGTGTGCGTGCGCGGCAGCCGCCAGTTCCTTGACCGGCCACAGCTCACCGGTGACGTTGGAAGCACCGGTCACGCAGACCAGCGCGGGGCCGTAGGGGTCACGGTCGGCGAGCGCGCGCTCCAGCGTCTCGACGGCCTGCGCCGGGGTGCGCGGAGCGTTCAGATAGGTCACCCGGGCGTCGCGCCACGGCAGCAGGGAGGCGTGGTGCTCGGTCTCGTAGACGAAGACCTGGCAGTCGGCGGGGACGACGGCGGCCAGCAGGTTGAGGGAGTCGGTGGTCGACCGGGTGAAGATCACCTGATCGTCCGCGCGGCAGCCGAGGAACTCGGCGACGGTCGCGCGGCTGTTCTCGAAGAGGTCCGTGGAGAGCTGCGAGAGGTACCCGGCGCCACGGTGGACGCTGCCGTAGTACGGGGCGTACGCGGCGACGTCGTCCCAGACGCGCTGGAGAGCCGGGGCACTGGCGGCGTAGTCGAGCGCCGCATAGGTGACTTCACCACCCGTGACCAGCGGAACCGTTACATCCTTACCCAGAACCGGCAGAGGGGCACAAAGCGACTGGTCGGCGGCAGCGGTGAAGACAGACATGGCGAACTCCCGTAAGAGGCAGGCGAATTGCATGCGCCGACGGATACGCGGCAGCGCAGCGGAAAGTGAAAAAGGGGGTGCGGAGGAGGGCTGAGAAGCCCTATCGCATTCGCGTGCTCACAAGAGACTCCCTAGGGACCAGGACCCCGGGGGTTGGCATTCACAGATGCCGAGGGGCCCGCGCTTGCCGCAGACCTCGCTGCCTACGGCCTGGTCTTCACCCGGGGCACCCCGCCACGGACGGAGGGTTGCCGGACAGCGGGCCGGGGCCGTAGTCGCTGTCACTCATGACCTGCGCAGCATCTTGCCATACGTACAAGAACGCGCAAGGCGCGGTCCAGGATCCGGACCGCGCCCCACGTCACCCGACAGGCTCTCAGAGCCTGTCGGGTGGCCTCGGATCGGATGGCGGGCGCGGTCTGGTGCGTGCGATTCCGAGGCGGAGGAGGGAGTCGACGCGGAGCGTCGGCGACCGACGACGACGCGGGAAGCGTGCGTGCCAGGGCGTGGCCGCCCGGTCGGAGGCCACCCGACAGGCTCTCAGGCGTTGCTGACCGCCACCCAGCGCTCCAGCGCGCGCCGCGCCGCACCGGAGTCGATGGACTCGGCGGCCTTCGCGATCCCGGCGGCGATCTGCTCGTTCAGCGTGCCGTCCGTCGGGTCCAGGGCGACCAGTGCGGCCGCCGAGTTGAGCAGCACGGCCTCCCGTACGGGCCCGTGCTCGCCGGCCAGCACCCGGCGCGCCACATCCGCGTTGTACGAGGCGTCGGCGCCGCGCAGCGCCTGTGCCGGCACCAACTGAAGGCCGACGTCGCGCGGGTCGAACGCCTCCTCGCGCACCGATCCGTCCCGGACCACCCAGACGCGCGAGGTAGCGGTCGTCGTCAGCTCGTCCAGGCCGTCGTCACCGCGGAAGACCAGCGCGGAGTTGCCGCGCTCCGCGAGGACGCCCGCGACGATCGGCGCCATCCGCAGATCGGCCACGCCGATGGCCTGCGAGCGCACCCTGGCCGGGTTGGTGAGCGGTCCGAGGATGTTGAAGGTGGTCTGGGCACCGAGCTCCTTGCGGGCCTTGGCCGCGTACCGCAGGGCGGGGTGGAACTTCACCGCGAAGCAGAAGGTGATGCCCGCCTCCTCGGCCACCTCGACCACCCGCTGCGCACTGAGCTCCAGATTGACGCCGAGCTTCTCCAGCACGTCGGAGGAACCGCTCGCCGAGGAGGAGGCGCGGTTGCCGTGCTTGACGACCTTGGCACCGGTGCCCGCGATGACGATCGCCGACATCGTGGAGATGTTGACCGTCTTGGCGAGATCGCCGCCGGTGCCGACGATGTCGACCGTGCGACCGGGCACGTGGATGGTGTTGGCGTGCTCGTACATCGCACGCACCAGGCCCGACACCTCGTCGACCGTCTCGCCCTTGGCACGCAGGGCCACCGCGAAACCGGCGATCTGCACATCGCTCGCCTCGCCGCTCATGATGCGGTCCATCGCCCACGCGGTGTCCTCCGCGGTCAGGTTCTCGCCGCGCAGCAGGGGGCTCAGCAGGCCGGGCCAGGAACGGTCCGCCACGCTGTCGCCGCCGACCGGGGTCACAACGTTCATGGTCCGCTCCTGGGGTCCACAGCCGAAAAAAGGGGTAAGGCCCACCCTATCGAGCGCCGCGGACAGCGAAGAGCCCCGTCCATCGGATGGACGGGGCTCCTGCTGTGGCGATCAGTTCAGGCGATCAGTGGTGACCGTGGCCGCTGGTGATCTCCTTGTACTCCTCGACGGTGGGCTTGGCGATCTGGTTGTTCTCGCCGTAGTAGCCCTTGCTGAGCCTGGCCCGCAGCTTCTGCAGGGCGGACACCTTGCGCTCGACACCGTTCTCGTCGACCGTCGGGCCGATCTCGACCGGCTTGTACTGCTCGTGCGCGGTGAGCGTGTGCAGCTGCTCGGGACCGAGCGGCTCGTGGATCTCGACGAACTCACCGTGCGGCAGGCGCTTGATGATGCCGGACTCGCGTCCGTGCAGCACCTTCTCCTTGTCGCGGCGCTGGAGGCCGAGGCAGATCCGCCGGGTGGCGACGAACGCGATGACCGGGCCCACGAAGATGAAGATCCGGACGAACCAGGAGATGGCGTTCAGCGACAGGTGGAAGTGCGTGGCCCACAGGTCGTTGCCACCGCCGATGAAGACGATGACGTACTCGGTGATCCAGGCGACACCGAAGGCCGTCCGGGTCGGAGCGTTGCGCGGGCGGTCCAGGATGTGGTGCTCGCGCTTGTCCCCGGTGACCCAGGACTCGACGAACGGGTAGACCGCGATGATCGCGAGCACCAGTCCGAAGGCCATCAGCGGGATGAACACACCCAGGACGAGCGTGTGACCCCAGAGGTTGATCTCCCAGCCGGGCATCACTCGGATCAGACCCTCGGCGAAGCCCATGTACCAGTCGGGCTGGGCACCGGTGGACACCTGGTCCGGGCGGTACGGGCCGATGGCCCAGATCGGGTTGATCGACGCGATGGCCGCGATGACGGCGATGATGCCGAAGACCAGGAAGAAGAAGCCACCGGCCTTCGCCATGTACACCGGCAGCAGCGGCATACCGACGACGTTCTTGTTGGTGCGGCCCGGACCCGCGAACTGCGTGTGCTTGTGGTAGAAGACCAGGATCAGGTGCGCCACCAGCAGGCCGAGCATGATGCCCGGCAGCAGCAGGATGTGGATCGAGTAGAACCGGGCGACGAAGTCGTGACCGGGGAACTCTCCGCCGAACAGGAACATCGAGATGTACGTGCCGACGATCGGCATCGACAGGATCGCGCCCTGGGTGAAGCGGACACCCGTACCGGACAGCAGGTCGTCCGGGAGCGAGTAGCCGGTGAAGCCGGTGAACATACCCAGCACGAACAGCAGGAAGCCGAACAGCCAGTTGATCTCACGCGGCTTGCGGAACGCACCCGTGAAGAAGACGCGCATCATGTGCACGAACATGCCGGCCAGGAAGATCAGCGCGGCCCAGTGGTGGATCTGCCGGACCAGCAGACCACCGCGGACGTCGAAGCTGATGTCCAGCGTCGAGGCGTAGGCCTCGGACATCCGGATGCCCTGCATCGGCTCGTACGAGCCGTGGTACACGACCTCGTTCATGCTCGGGTGGAAGAACAGCGTCAGATACACACCCGTGAGGATGATGATGATGAAGCTGTAGAGGGCGATCTCACCGAGCATGAAGGACCAGTGGTCCGGGAAGATCTTGCGCATGTTGGCCTTGGCCAGGGAGTAGATCCCGAGCCGGCCGTCCGCCCAGTCGGCCACCCGCTCACCGGCGGGCGCCTTGCGATTGCCCGGTGCGGCGGCACCGGACGGGTTGGTGGTCGCAGTACTCATCCGCGCTCCCAGAATGCAGGACCGACGGGCTCTTCGAAGTCACCGAGCGCCTCGAGGTTGCCCTCGCTGTTGACACCGATCCGCAGCTGCGGAAGGGCGTGACCGGCCGGACCGAAGATGACGCGGGCGCCGTCGGAGAGGTCGAAGGTGGACTGGTGGCACGGGCAGAGCACGTGGTGCGTCTGCTGCTCGTACAGGCTGATCGGGCAGCCGACGTGCGTGCAGATCTTGGAGAAGGCCACGATTCCCTCGTGGGCCCACTCGCGCTCGCGCTTGTCCTTGATGTTCTGCGGCTCGATGCGGATGATCATCAGCGCGGCCTTGGCGATCTGATTCTGGAAGTCCTCCGCGTCCTCCGACAGGCCCTCGGGCATGGCGAAGGTCAGCGAACCGACGGCGACGTCCTCGGGACGCAGCGGCTCCATCGTGTTCATGTTGATGAGCTGCTTGCCCTTGGCCCACAGGGTGTTGCGGAGCTTCTTCTCCGGCAGCGGACCGAGGTCGCGCAGCAGCATCACCCCGGAGAGCGGCACCAGGGCCAGCGCACCGAACATGGTGTTGCGGATCAGCTTGCGCCGGCCGAACGCGGACTCCTCGGCACCTGCCGCGAAGTCGGCGAGAACCTTCGCCTTGACCTCCGGCTCGGCCTCGATGGCGTGCCGGTCGTCGGCGACCTCCACGTCGGACATCAGGGTGCGCGCCCAGTGGACGGCACCCGCGCCGATCGTGAAGAGGGCCACGCCCAGGGTCAGACCCAGGGAGAAGTTGAGCGCGCTCACATGGCCGAAGGGCCAGATGTACACGATCTTGTCGACCGGGAAGATGACGTACGAGGCGATGAAGCCGATCGTCGCCAGCATGGACAGCGTGAACATGAATGCCACGGCGCGCTCGGAGCGCTTCGCGGCCCGCTCGTCGATGTCCTGGATGCGCGGCTTGTGGGCCGGCAGCCCCGGGTCGGCGAACGGGTCGTCCGCGACCTCTACCGCGACGTGCGCGGTGCCCTGCTCAGCGGGCAGGTTCTCGTCTGGAATCTCTTGGCTACTCATGACTTCTTGGCCTTAGCGGTGTGGGCCGCGACCCAAATGGCAACTGCGATCAGTGCGCCGAGTCCGAAGATCCAGGCGAACAGGCCCTCGCTGACCGGCCCCAGGCCGCCCAGCGTGAGACCGCCCGGGTTCTCGGTCTGGGCGCCGTTCACGGTCTGGACGTACGCGATGATGTCCCGCTTCTGCTGCTCGGGCATCGTCGTGTCCGGGAAGGACGGCATGCTCTGCGGGCCGGTCTGCATGGCCTCGTAGAGGTGCTTCGGGCTCACGCCTTCGAGGCTGGGCGCGTACTTGCCGTTCGTCAGCGCACCACCCTGGCCGGTGAAGTTGTGGCACTGCGCGCAGTTGGTGCGGAACAGTTCGCCACCCTTGGCGATGTCCGCGCCTTCAGGGCTGACCTGGCTCTTGGTCGGAACGATCGGACCGGCGCCGAGCGACGCGACGTACGCCGCGAGCTGGTCGATCTCGGCCTGGCTGTAGATGACCTTCTTCTTCGGTACCTGGGCACCCGGCTGCTGCGCCGGCATGCGTCCCGTACCGACCTGGAAGTCCACGGCGGCGGAGCCCACGCCGACCAGGCTCGGCCCGTCGGTGGTGCCCTGACCGCCGGTTCCGTGGCAGCTGGCGCAACCGACGGAGTACAGCTTCTTGCCCTCGTCGATGGCAAGGGACTGGGCGGTGTCGTCGGCCTGCGCCTTACTCGCGGGCGCAAACGCGGCGTACAGCCCCCCAGTGGCCGCCAGCGCGAGGAGTAGTACGACGACCGCCGCCAACGGATGGCGTCGTCGTGCGGAGAGCTTTTTCACGGATTACCCCGGTGTCAGGATCTTCTGCGTCGATGCTGGATGTGGTTCGGGTTCGAGCCCGGTTACTTGATCATGTAGATCGTGGCGAAGAGGCCGATCCACACGACATCGACGAAGTGCCAGTAATAGGACACGACGATGGCGGCGGTCGCCTGTTCGTGGGTGAACCTCTTGGCTGCGTACGTCCTGCCCAGAACGAGCAGGAAGGCGATGAGCCCGCCTGTCACGTGCAGCCCGTGGAAGCCGGTCGTCAGGTAGAACACCGAGCCGTACGGGTCCGAGGACAGCGAGAGGCCGTCCTTCTTCACCAGCTCGGTGTACTCGAAGACCTGGCCTCCGATGAAGATCGCACCCATCACGAAAGTGATCACGAACCAGGTACGGAGCTTCTTCACGTCGCCCCGCTCCGCGGCGAAGACGCCGAGCTGGCAGGTGAGTGAGGAGAGCACCAGGATCGTGGTGTTCGTCGCGGAGAACGGGAAGTTCAGGGCCGAAGCCATTTCCTTCCAGTGGTCCGGTCCCGTCACCGATCGCAGGGTGAAGTACATCGCGAAGAGGGCCGCGAAGAACATCAGCTCGGAACTCAACCAGATGATGGTTCCGACGCTGGTGAGGTTCGGTCGATTGACCGACGGGTGCGCGTGCCCGGTTTCTACTGTCGTTGCTGTCGCCACGACCGACATTATGTCGGTCCCTTATCCCGCCCTCACTCCGGGGGGTGCCGTTCGGTGTGTCAACAGGGTGTGCCCTCCCCGAACAGCCCATGAATCCGCCGTCCCGGGCGGTGCTGACAGGCCATCGGGCGGAGTACGATCCGCGCATCGGTTCATGCCCGGAAAGCCCCGAAGACACAGATGTCACGGAGGAACAATGCAGCCGACCGCCACGGTCCTGGTCTACAGCGACGACGCCAACACCCGTGAGCAGGTGAGGCTGGCAGCCGGGCGCAGGCCGGCTGCCGACGTGCCACCGGTGGAGTTCCTCGAGTGCGCCACCCTGCCCGCCGTCCTTGAGGCACTGGACAACGGCGGCATCGATGTCTGCGTGCTGGACGGCGAGGCGGCGCCCGCGGGCGGTATGGGCGTCTGCCGTCAGATCAAGGACGAGATCTTCCACTGCCCGCCCGTCCTGCTGCTGATGGGGCGCCCGCAGGATGCCTGGCTGGCCACGTGGAGCCGTGCGGACGCCGCGGTGACCCTGCCGGTCGAGCCGGTCGAGTTCGCGGACGCCCTGGCCGCTCTGCTGCGCAACAGGCTCTGCATGGCCTGAGGCCCGCCGCGGATCCGTCCGCGGCCCCGCTGAGAGCCTGTCGGGAGGCCACCCGACAGGCTCTGAGGGGCGGCGCACCCCCCGGGCCGGTCAGACCTCGGGGCGCAGTCGCGCCGCCTGGATCGTGTCCGTGCGGTCCGGAGCGGTGTTGTTCTGCAGCGCGCTGCCCTTCAGCCATTTGGCCCAGGAGAGGTTCCAGTCGCCGTAGCCGTTGTCGAACGGCGTCATCGTCGCGCCCTGGCTGCCGACGACCTGGACGATGTCGCCCGTGCGCACGGTGTTGTAGAACCACTCGGCCAGGCCGGTGGTCATCCCCGTACAGCCGTGGCTGACGTTCGCGTACCCCTGCGAACCGGTGGACCAGGGGGCCGCGTGCACGTACTCGCCGCTCCACGTCACGCGCGTCGCGTAGTAGACCATCAGGTCGTACGAGTCGGACGAGTTCTCCGAGATGCCGATCGTCTCACCGCGCATGCGTACGGCGTATTCCTTGGCCAGCACGACCTTGACACCGTTTCGGGTGGCGAAGCCCGGTTTGCCGGTGGTCACCGGAATGGTGTTGATCACCTTCCCGTCGCGCTTGACCGTCATCGTGTGCGCGGCGGCGTCGGTGATGGCCTCGATGCGGTCGCCGGTGGTGAGCCTCAGCGCCTTCGTGGGGGCCCCGTACAGGCCGCCGGTGACCTTGACCCCGGCCAGGCCGCTGGTGACGTCGATGGTGGCCCTGGCGGGCCAGTACTCCTCGGGGCGGTAGTGCAGGGTCTTGTCGTCGACCCAGTACCAGGAGCCGGTCACGGCGGGCGTGGAACGGACCCGCAGCGCGCGCTCCACGATGGCCCTGGACGCCTTGTCCTTGATCGGAGCGCTGAGTTCGGCCGTGATGGGCTGTCCGACGCCGTAGGTGCCCGCCTGAGGTCCGAAGGCGACCTTCAGGAACTTCTTGGCGGAGGTGGTCCCGAAGGAGAGCGTACGGCTGCCCGGATCGCCGTCGCCGTCCTCCATGCTGACCCGGACCGTGTAGCGGGTACCCGCGGCGAGCGGGGAGGTGGCGTGCCAGCGCCTCCCGTCGGCGTCGAGCTCGCCCGCCAGATGGCGTCCCGCCGCGTCCACGGCCGTGACGTCCGTGATCCGGCCGTCGTCACCGTCGACAGTGAGTTCGAGCGGCTTGTCGGAGTCGACCTTCTCGTCGCCGTCGGAGACGTTGGCGGAGATCTCGTCCACGGCGTCGTACGGTTTCGCCGCGAGCGGGTGGCCGTCGGACCCCCCGCACGCGGTCACACCTGCGACCAGGGTCACGACCAGCAGAGTGCAGCTCACTACGGGGCGGAAGCGCGGCGTGTGGTTCATGCACACACGCTATGAAGATTCATCCCTATAAGCGCGCTATGTGACTCCAAACGGGGGGCCTGTACTTCTTCTGGTGGAGAAGTACAGGCCCCCCGTCAGGTGGAGCGGTGACGCCAGGTCACTGGGTGCGGTTCTCACCGCGGTAGTACTCGAAGACCCAGCCGAACAGACCGATCAGGATGACCGGGGTCGAGAAGTAGAGCAGCCACCAGCCGAAGACGATGCCCAGGAAGGCCATGGCGCCGCCGATCGCCAGCGCGAGCGGCTGCCAGCTGTGCGGGGAGAAGAACCCCACCTCGCCGGCCTCGTCCGCGACATCGGCTTCCTTGTTGTCCTGGGCCATGGCGTCGACCCGCCTGGCCGTGAAGGCCAGGTAGAAGCCGATCATGACGCTCAGGCCGAAGGCCAGGAAGAGCGCGGTGGTACCGGCCGGCTCCTTCGACCACACGCCGTACGTGATGGCCATGGCGAGCATGAAGACGCTCAGCCAGATGAACATCTTGCCCTGGATCTTCACTTGCCGGCCTCCTTGCCACCAGCGAGGGCCTTGTCATCCTCGGAGTGGTGCTCCAGCTGCTCGAGCGCCGCGATCTCCGGGTGATGCAGGTCGAACGCCGGGGACTCGGAACGGATCCGCGGCAGGGTGAGGAAGTTGTGCCGCGGCGGCGGGCAGGAGGTCGCCCACTCCAGCGAACGGCCGTAGCCCCACGGGTCGTCGACCTCGACCTTCTTGCCGTACTTGGCGGTCTTCCACACGTTGTAGAAGAACGGCAGCATCGACAGACCGAGCAGGAACGAGGAGATGGTCGAGATCGTGTTCAGCGCGGTGAAGCCGTCCGCGGCGAGGTAGTCCGCGTAACGACGCGGCATGCCCTCGGCACCCAGCCAGTGCTGCACCAGGAACGTGCCGTGGAAGCCCACGAACAGCGTCCAGAACGTGATCTTGCCGAGCCGCTCGTCCAGCATCTTGCCGGTGAACTTCGGCCACCAGAAGTGGAATCCGGAGAACATCGCGAAGACCACGGTGCCGAAGATGACGTAGTGGAAGTGCGCGACGACGAAGTACGAGTCCGAGACGTGGAAGTCCATCGGGGGCGACGCCAGGATCACACCGGTCAGACCACCGAAGGTGAAGGTGATCAGGAAGCCGACGGCCCAGAGCATCGGTGTCTCGAAGGACAACGATCCCTTCCACATCGTGCCGATCCAGTTGAAGAACTTCACACCGGTCGGCACCGCGATGAGGAATGTCATGAACGAGAAGAACGGCAACAGCACACCGCCGGTGACGTACATGTGGTGAGCCCACACGGTCACGGAGAGGCCCGCGATGGCGATCGTCGCGCTGATCAGACCGATGTAGCCGAACATCGGCTTTCGACTGAACACCGGAATCACTTCGGAAATGATTCCGAAGAATGGCAGAGCGATGATGTACACCTCTGGATGGCCGAAGAACCAGAAGAGGTGTTGCCAGAGCAATGCGCCGCCGTTGGACGCGTCGAACACATGCGCACCGAACTTGCGGTCGGCCTCCAGCGCGAAGAGCGCGGCGGCGAGAACCGGGAAGGCCAGCAGGACCAGCACACCGGTCAGCAGGACGTTCCAGACGAAGATCGGCATGCGGAACATCGTCATGCCGGGAGCACGCATGCAGATGATCGTGGTGATGAAGTTGACCGAACCGAGGATCGTGCCGAAGCCGGAGAAGGCCAGACCCATGATCCACATGTCGGCGCCGACACCCGGCGAACGGACCGCGTCCGAGAGCGGGGAATAGGCGAACCAGCCGAAGTCGGCCGCACCCTGCGGGGTGAGGAAGCCGGCCACCGCGATGAGCGAGCCGAAGAGGTACAGCCAGTACGCGAACATGTTCAGCCGCGGGAACGCCACGTCGGGCGCGCCGATCTGCAGCGGCATGATCCAGTTCGCGAATCCGGCGAACAGCGGCGTCGCGAACATCAGCAGCATGATCGTGCCGTGCATCGTGAACGCCTGGTTGAACTGCTCGTTCGACATGATCTGCGTGCCGGGACGGGCCAGCTCGGCGCGCATGATGAGCGCCATCAGACCGCCGATGCAGAAGAACACGAACGACGTGACCAGGTACATCGTGCCGATCGTCTTGTGGTCAGTGGTGGTCAGCCACTTGATGACGACGTTTCCCGGCTGCTTGCGCCGGACCGGCAGCTCGTCCTCGTACGAGTCGTCTGCTGCCGCGGCACCCTGAGGTTCGTTGAGGATGCTCACAGTTTGTTCGTCTCCGCATTCCTGGCCGGGTCAGTCTGCGCGATACCGGCCGGCACGTAGCCCGTCTGGCCCTTCTTCGCCAGCTCCTTGAGGTGCGCCTGGTAGCGCTCCGGGGAGACGACCTTGACGTTGAAGAGCATCCGGGAGTGGTCGACGCCACAGAGCTCGGCGCACTTGCCCATGAAGGTGCCCTCCTGGTTGGGAGTCACCTCGAAGGCATTGGTGTGGCCCGGAATGACGTCCTGCTTCATGAGGAACGGCACCACCCAGAAGGAGTGGATGACGTCACGCGAAGTCAGAACGAAGCGGACCTTCTCGCCCTTCGGCAGCCACAGGGTCGGACCCGGGTTGCCGTTCTGCGGGTTCCGCGTCCCGGGGATGCCGTAGTCGTAGACGCCGCCAGCACCCTTGGGGAAGTCCTTCCGGAACCTGTCCGGGATGGCGTCCAGTTCCTTGGGGATCTTGTTGCCCGTGGAGGGCGAGCCTTCCACGTTCTCGATGTAGTTGAATCCCCAGCTCCACTGGTAGCCGACCACGTTGATGGTGTGGGCGGGCTTGGGGGAGAGCGTGAGGAGCTTCGATTCATCGCGCGCGGTGAAGTAGAACAACACCGAGACGATGATCAGAGGGACCACGGTGTACAACGCCTCGATGGGCATGTTGTACCTGGTCTGCGTAGGAACCTCGACCTTGGTGCGGCTGCGCCGGTGGAAGATGACGCTCCACAGGATCAGACCCCAGACCAGCACGCCCGTGGCGAGCGCTGCCGCCCACGAGCCCTGCCAGAGGGAAAGGATCCGTGGCGCCTCTTCCGTTACCGGCGTAGGCATACCAAGACGGGGGAAGTCCTTGTATGTGCAACCGGTGGCGGTCGCCAGGACCAGGCCCGCAGTCAGCACCTGCGGCAGCTTCCGCCGCATCGGGCGCCGCGACGAGCGGTCGGAGCCGTTGGGACTCACGTAGCGCCTTCCCGAGAGTCTCGCCCGCGCGGTCGGCGCGGCCGTCTTTCTGGTCGGTCGCCGCCCTGACGCGGGCAGGGGTTTGGATGTTTATGCGGACCAAACCCTACTGGACGCTATTTGGGGTCGCGCGGGGAGGGTGCCCAACGCGCCGTCCGACACCCCGAAGGGGTGGAGTACGGGCCCGAGGCAGCCATCTGACGCCCCCTCTCCTGGGCGCGCGGGCGGCCCGTCACCGGGTGGCGGCCCGGCGCGGGCTAGCGTGGCCGTGTGCCCTACTTCGACGCCGCTTCCTCCGCTCCCCTGCACCCCGTCGCCCGCCAGGCTCTGCTTGCCGCGCTGGACGAGGGGTGGGCCGACCCGGCCAGGCTCTACCGCGAGGGACGCCGGGCCCGGCTGTTGCTGGACGCGGCCCGGGAGGCCGCCGCGGAGGCCGTGGGGTGCCGCCCGGACGAGCTCACGTTCACTCCTTCGGGGACGCGCGCGGTGCACTCGGGAGTTTCCGGGGCCCTCGCGGGACGTCGGCGTGTCGGCCGCCATCTGGTCTTCTCCGCGGTCGAACACTCCTCCGTGCTTCATTCGGCCGCCGCCCACGAGGCCCAGGGCGGATCGGTCTCCGAGGTCGTCGTGGACCGGTCGGGGGCGGTGAGCGCGGCGACGTACGCGCAGGCGCTGCGCGAGGACACCGCGCTGGCCTGTCTGCAGTCCGCCAATCACGAGGTCGGCACCGAACAGCCGGTGGCCGAGGTCGCGGAGGCCTGCCGGGCGGCGGGGGTGCCGCTGCTGGTGGACGCCGCCCAGTCGCTGGGCTGGGGGCCGGTGCCGGGCGGCTGGTCGCTGCTGGCGGCGAGCGCGCACAAGTGGGGCGGTCCCTCGGGGGTCGGGCTGCTGGCGGTGCGCAAGGGGGTGCGGTTCGCGGCTCAGGGCCCGGCCGACGAGCGCGAGTCGGGGCGGGCCGCGGGGTTCGAGAACATCCCGGCGATCGTGGCCGCTGCGGCTTCGCTGCGGGCGGTGCGGGCGGAGGCGGCGGCCGAGTCCGTACGGCTGCGGGCCCTGGTGGACCGCATCAGGGCCCGGGTGCCGCAACTGGTGCCCGATGTGGAGGTGGTCGGCGATCCGGTGCGGCGGCTGCCGCATCTGGTGACGTTCTCCTGTCTCTATGTCGACGGAGAGACCCTGCTCCATGAACTGGACCGCTGCGGATTCTCCGTGTCGTCCGGTTCCTCCTGCACCAGCAGCACGCTGACCCCGAGCCATGTGCTCAGGGCCATGGGGGCGCTGTCGGAGGGGAATGTACGGGTGTCGCTGCCGACCGGCACCACGGACGAGGATGTCGACCGCTTCCTGGGCGTACTGCCCCGGGTGGTGGCAGAGGTACGGGAGAGGCTGGGGGCGCCCGTCTCGGCTCCCCCCTCCCCCGCCGCGTCCGCGTCCCTGGTGGTCGACGCCCTCGGGAAGCGCTGCCCGGTCCCCGTGATCGAGCTCGCGAAGGTGATCGGGGACGTACCGCTGGGCGGGACGGTGACCGTGCTCTCCGACGACGAGGCGGCGCGGCTGGACATCCCGGCCTGGTGCG
The DNA here is from genome assembly GCF_044754145.1 of Streptomyces sp. NPDC093149. Taxonomy (NCBI): domain Bacteria; kingdom Bacillati; phylum Actinomycetota; class Actinomycetes; order Kitasatosporales; family Streptomycetaceae; genus Streptomyces; species Streptomyces sp. NPDC093149. Next base: position 62,779 of record NZ_JBIVON010000007.1, on the reverse strand, counting down.
CGATGCGCGACCAGGAGTACGTGGGCGAGGAGCCGGCGGACCGCGGCTCGGCCTATGTGGTCCGCCGGCTGACCTGAGACTCCCCTTCGGGATCAGCCCAGGTGCGCACGGACCTCGGCGGCGGCGTCGTGGCCGTACGCCTTGGTGAAGCGGTCCATGAAGTGGGCGCGGCGCAGGGTGTACTCCTGGGTACCGACCGTCTCGATGACCAGGGTGGCGAGCATGCAGCCGACCTGGGCGGCGCGCTCCAGACCGACGCCCCAGGCGAGACCGGAGAGGAATCCGGCCCGGAAGGCGTCGCCGACACCGGTCGGGTCGGCCTTGATCTCCTCCTCGGGGCAGCCGACCTCGATCGGCTCGTGGCCGGCCCGCTCGATCCGCACGCCGCGGGCGCCGAGCGTGGTGACCCGGTGACCGACCTTGGCCAGGATCTCCGCGTCGCTCCAGCCGGTCTTGGACTCGATGAGCCCCTTCTCGTACTCGTTGGAGAAGAGGTAGGTGGCGCCGTCCAGGAGGATCCGGATCTCGTCGCCGTCCATCCGCGCGATCTGCTGCGAGAAGTCCGCGGCGAACGGGATGCCGCGCGAGCGGCACTCCTCGGTGTGGCGGAGCATCCCCTCGGGGTCGTCCGCGCCGATCGAGACGAGGTCGAGGCCGCCGACACGGTCGGCGACGGACTTGAGCTCGATGAGCCGCGCCTCGCTCATCGCGCCCGTGTAGAAGGAACCGATCTGGTTGTGGTCCGCGTCCGTCGTGCAGACGAAACGGGCGGTGTGCAGGACCTCGGAGATCCGGACCGACCCGGTGTCGACGCCGTGGCGGTCGAGCCACGCGCGGTACTCGTCGAAGTCGGAGCCCGCGGCACCGACCAGGATCGGGCGGGTACCCAGCAGGCCCATGCCGAAGCAGATGTTGGCGGCGACACCGCCCCGGCGCACATCGAGGTTGTCGACCAGGAAGGACAGCGAGACCGTGTGCAGCTGATCCGCGACCAATTGGTCGGCGAAACGGCCGGGGAAGGTCATGAGGTGATCGGTGGCGATGGAGCCGGTGACTGCGATTCGCACGGGGAGACTGCTCCTGTGGAGATCGGGGGGAACGAGTGACGGTGTTCCCGGGGCGGCGTGACAGTTCACGCTACCCGTTTCTCGCACTCGCCCTGAAGGGGGGAAAACTACCCGATAGTAGGGCTTTCTTCCCGAGGCGTGTGATGCCTACGGTGCGCGTATGTCGAACCACAACGCTCCACGCGAGTCCGAGATCAGCCTGGCCGAGCTGCGCGGTGACTGCGCGCGCATGGCTCCGCACTGGGTGGCCCCCGCGAAGTCCGCCCCCGTTCCGGTCGCGCCGTCCCGCATTCACGGGGTGACCGTGCCTCCGGCCTCCGCGCGGCTGATCGACGCCATGTCCGACTACGGCGACTGAGCCCGGCGCTCCGGTCGCGGCCCCCCGCCCCCGAGGGAACCGCGCGCCCGCGTGCCCCGTCCCACCGTTGTCCCCACCCGCGGGACGGAGGGCAGGCCGGTGACGGTCTGTGACGGCAACGCAGGCGAAGGAGCGATCCGGTGAGCACCGAGCGACCCGACAACGACGTGACCGGCCCCCGGCGGCGCTCGCCACTCGCCGTGGCCTCGGTGGCGGCAGCCGTACTGCTGGCCGGGGGCGGTGGCGCGTACTGGGCCGCGACCGCCGCGGACGGCGACGGCCGAAGCGGTGGCAGCGGGGCGGCCGACGGGGGGCGCACCCCTCCTCTGCTGGCCCTGGACGAGCACGCGGGCGGCCCGGCGTCGCCCGACGGGTCCTCGTCGGGCGCCGCGCCCGGCATCGCGCCGGGCGAGCCCGACCCGCACGGCGGCCGGGTGGTCTATCGCGCCGACGGCAGGCTTCCCGAGGGGCCGGGTACGGCGGCGGTGCGGCGCACCGAGGGCACCGTCTCCGCTGCGGAGGTGTCCCGGCTGGCGAAGGCGCTGGGCCTCGAAGGCGCGCCGCGGGCGGAGGGCACGTCGTGGAAGGTGGGGTCCGACAAGGACGGCTCCGGCCCGATCCTCCGGGTGAACAAGCAGGCGCCGGGCACCTGGAGCTTCGCCCGGTACGGCTCCGGCGGTACGGACAACTGCGAGGGCGTCTCGGCCTGTTCGAGCACGAAGGTGATCCCGGGCGACAGTGGTCCCCCGGTGGGCGAGGGCGCCGCGCGGGCCGCCGCGGCGCCGGTCCTGAAGGCGGTGGGCCAGGACGACGCCGCACTCGACACCCGGCAACTCATGGGCTCGGTAAGGGTGGTGAACGCCGACCCGGTGGTGGACGGACTTCCCACCCATGGCTGGTCGACCGGGATCCAGGTGGGTTCGGACGGCGAAGTGGTCGGCGGCAGCGGGCAGTTGAAGGCCCTGGAGAAGGGCGACAGCTATCCGGTGATCAGCGCGGGCGAGGCGCTGAAGCAGCTGAACGCGGCGGCGTCCCGGACGGACGGGGGCGCGGACATCGGTGGGTGCGCCACCCCCGTACCGCTGCAGGACGGCGTGCCGCAGCAGGACGGCCTGAAATCGCCGCAGATCCATTGCGGAACGCGGACCGGGGCGGAGCGGCCGACGACGACCGTGACGGTCGACAAGGCCGTGTTCGGCCTCACGGCGCGGTACGTGGCGGGCAAGCAGACGCTCGTACCGTCCTGGTTCTTCTCGGTGCGGCCGGCCACGGGCGGCACGGGCCGGACCGTGTCGCAGATCGCCGTGGACCCCGCATACCTGAAGAAGGAAGCGCCGTCGGCGACGACGCCGCCCCCGGGGGACACGGAGAGGGCCTCGCGGCAGATCCTGTCGTACAGCGCCGACGGGCGGACCCTGTCGGTGACGTTCTGGGGCGGGGCGTGCAGCACGTACACGGCGAGTGCGAGCGAGGACGGGAAGGCGGTGCGGGTGACGGTGGCGGAGGCGAAGCCGGCCGGGAAGAAGCTCTGCGTCATGATCGCCAAGGAACTGACCCGCACGGTGACGCTGGACGCGCCGCTCGGCGACCGGACAGTGGTCGACGCGGCGTCGGGCGGCGACGTGCCCCGCAGCTGACGTCCGGCCCCTTGCACACGACACAGAGGCGGCGGCCCCGAATTCCGGGGCCGCCGCCTCTGTGTCGTTCCGCGAGTGCCTTCAGGGCTCAGCTGAAGGAGTCGCCGCAGGCGCAGGAGCCCGTGGCGTTGGGGTTGTCGATCGTGAAGCCCTGCTTCTCGATGGTGTCGACGAAGTCGATGGAGGCACCCCCCAGGTACGGAGCGCTCATCCGGTCGGTGACGACCTTGACGCCGTCGAAGTCCTTCACGACATCGCCGTCGAGCGAACGCTCGTCGAAGAAGAGCTGGTAGCGCAGGCCCGAGCAGCCGCCGGGCTGGACGGCGACGCGCAGCGCCAGGTCGTCACGGCCCTCCTGCTCCAGCAGGCCCTTGACCTTGGCTGCGGCGGCGTCGGACAGGAGGATGCCGTCGCTCACGGTGGTGGTCTCGTCCGATACGGACATCTGCTTCTCTCCCGGGTTGTACGGAGACTGCTTGCCGACGTTGCAACCGTCGGGACCGCGGATTCATTCCGGGCCGAGCGCTTGCCTGTTCCATTCATGCTCGCACACCGGCCGCTCCCGGGGATGCGTCACATCGACACTATGGCCATCGTCAAAGTGACGTGAACCGGATATGATAGATAACGTCAATTAGACGAAAAGGCTCAAAGAAAGGGTACGTGACGTGACCACGGCCCACCCCGTCCAGGATCTCGACGTCCAGCCGACGCCCCTCGCCCTGCTCCTGCTCGGCCGGGAGGCCGACCCGAAGAGCGAGCGCGGCGTCGAGTGCCCCGGCGACCTGCCCTCCCCGTCCGACCCGGACCTCGTGGAGCGCGCCCGCGCGGCGAAGGAGAAGCTCGGGGACAAGGTGTTCGTCCTCGGCCACCACTACCAGCGCGACGAGGTCATCCAGTTCGCGGACGTCACCGGCGACTCGTTCAAGCTCGCCCGGGACGCGGCGGCGCGCCCGGAGGCCGAGTACATCGTCTTCTGTGGCGTGCACTTCATGGCCGAGTCCGCGGACATCCTGACCACCGACGACCAGAAGGTCGTGCTGCCGGACCTGGCTGCGGGCTGCTCGATGGCCGACATGGCCACCGCCGAGCAGGTCGCCGAGTGCTGGGACGTACTGACCGAGGCCGGAATCGCCGAGCAGGTCGTCCCCGTCTCGTACATGAACTCCTCCGCCGACATCAAGGCCTTCACCGGCCGGCACGGCGGCACGATCTGCACCTCGTCCAACGCGAAGCGGGCGCTGGAGTGGGCGTTCGAGCAGCGGGAGCCCTCGACGGGCAAGGTGCTCTTCCTGCCCGACCAGCACCTCGGCCGGAACACCGCGGTCCGGGACATGGGGATGACGCCGGCGGACTGCGTCCTCTACAACCCGCACAAGCCGAACGGCGGCCTGACCGACGAGGAGCTGCGCAACGCCAAGATGATCCTGTGGCGCGGGCACTGCTCGGTGCACGGGCGCTTCTCGGTCGACTCCGTCAATGACGTGCGCGAGCGCATTCCGGGCGTCAATGTGCTGGTGCACCCGGAGTGCAAGCACGAGGTCGTGGCGGCGGCGGACTACGTCGGCTCGACGGAGTACATCATCAAGGCCCTGGAAGCGGCCCCGGCCGGCTCCAAGTGGGCGATCGGCACCGAGCTGAACCTGGTGCGGCGCCTGGCGAACCGCTTCGCGGCCGAGGACAAGGAGATCGTCTTCCTCGACAAGACGGTGTGCTTCTGCTCGACGATGAACCGCATCGACCTTCCGCACCTGGTGTGGACGCTGGAGTCGCTGGCCGAGGGGAACCCGGTCAACCGGATCGAGGTCGACCCGGAGACGGAGAAGTACGCGAAGCTGGCGCTGGAGCGGATGCTGGCGCTGCCGTAAGGGGTGCCGCCCGCGGCATGGCCATGAGGCCCGGTCCACCGCTGGACGGTCGGTGGACCGGGCCTCGTGCTCGGTAGGTGCGGAACGTCCCGAGCCGCCTGGTTTCCTCCATATGGCACCCGAACAGCCCTCTCCGTCACTACGCTGCTTCATCCACGGCAGCAGCGCACATTCACGGGGGTACGGGGCCACATGACGTCTCGCAACCGGGCCGACGACATGGTGGTCGTCGACCCGGGCATTCTCGGCAGTCGGCCGGCGGACGCGGCCGGGTACCGCGAGGAGGGCTGGTTCTTCACGGGCCGGAAGGAGGTGCTGGGCCGGATCGCCGCATGGCTGGCGGCGGACGAGGCCGGGCTCTTCCTGGTGACCGGCCCGGCGGGCTGCGGCAAGTCGGCCGTGCTGGGCCGGGTCGCGACGCTCTCCGATCCCGTGCGGCGCAAGGAGACCGAGGCACACGGGGGCCTGCGCGAGGACGACCCGGACCCCGGCCTCCGCCCCGACCGCTCCCTCGCCTCCGTGCATCTGCGAGGCCTGAGCCCTCTCCAGGCGGCCTCGGAGCTGGCCCGGCAGCTCGGACTGCCGGAACCCCGCGACGCGGACGACCTCCGGGACGAAATCCGTGAGCTGTCCCCGCGGCCGGTGCTGGTGCTCGACGGCCTGGACGAAGTGCCCGCCGAGCACCTCCGCGCCGTGATCGAGGAGCTGGTCCTCCCGCTCAGCCGGACGAACCCGGTCCTGCTCGCCTCCCGCGACCGTGCGTTCCGCAGCCGTGTCGAGGAGGACGGGCAGGGGAACGAGACCCTGCCGGACGCTCTGGCCCGGCTGATCGGCACGGGGGTCACCACGGCGGACCTTGAGCGGGAGCCGCGCACGCGGGAGGACATCGGTGAGTACGTGTTCCGCCGGTGCGCGGCGGCCGGTGTCCCGCAGGACCGGGCGCGGGAGGCGGGCGACGCGGTCGGGGCGCGTGCCACAGCGGTGGGCGGCGGGTTCCTGTTCGCCCGGCTGGTGACGGACTCACTGCCGGCAGGGGGGCGTATCGCCGACGAGGACCGGTGGCCGGACGGTCTGCCGGACTCCATCGGTGCCGCGTTCGAGGAGGACTTGCGGGCGGGGGCCGTACGGGTCCTGGCGGACGGCACCGTACGGCCGTCCGCCGCGCGGGATCTGCTGACCGCGCTGGCGTGGACGGTCGGGCGCGGGATGCCCGCCGGGGGTGTGTGGGAGGAGGTCGCCGGAGCGCTGGGCGGCGGTGACGTGTCGTACGACGAGAGCGACGTGGACTGGGTGCTGTCCGCCTACGGCCGCCGCATCGTCGAGGACTTCGAGGACGGGCAGGCGGTGTACCGCCTGTACCACCGCGAGTTCGTGTCACATCTCGCGGACCTGGAGGGGCCGGGGCGCGCCGAGGCCGGAGAGGTGGCGTTGGCCGCGCTCGTCGCGCACGTCGAGCGGCGAGCGGTGGGCGGCGACTGGGGCGCTGTTGATCCGTACGTGGTCCGGGGACTGGCGGTGCACGCGGCGCGGGCGGGTGCACCGGGGATCGGGATGCTGCGGGGGCTGGTGGAGCGGGGCGGGGCGGGCGCGGCGCCGTTTCTGGCCCAGGCGTTGCATCGCTTCTCCGAGCGGCTCGGGACGGAAGGGGATCCGGACGGTGCGCTGGCCCACGCGCGGGAGGCCGCGCGCATGTACGCCGAGCTCGCTTCGCAGCACCCGGTCGCCTTTCATCCGGATCTCGCCCGGTCCCTGACCTCCTTGGCCGACAGGACGGCCGCCGCGGGAGACCGGGCGGCAGCGGTGCTGTTCGCGCGGGAGGCCGTACGCATCCAGCGCGAAGTGGCCGAGGACCGGCCGACGGCGTCCCTCCCGGGCCTGGCCAGGATGCTCAACAACCTCGCCATGCACCTCGCCTCCGCAGGTGAACCTGCGGCGGCCCTGCTCCACGCCGAGGAAGGAACCGGCATCTGCCGGCGCCTGGCCGCCGAGGAACCGAGCGCCTTTCTCCCGGAGTTCGCGACAGCCCTCAACGACCTCGGCAACCATCGCGCGACCTTGGGCGATGTTTCCGGGGCGCTCGCGTCGGGGCGGGAAGCCGTCTCCATCCGTCGCGTACTCGCCGCACAGCAGCCCGCCGTCTTCCGGCAGGACCTGGCCGCGGCACTCACCGACCTGGCCGCTCACCTGAACAGGACCGGAGATCCTGCGGCGGGGCTGCGAGCCGCCGAGGAAGCTGTCGTTCTCCACCGTGAACTCGCCGAACGGCAGCCCGCCTCCCGCTGTGCTCTCGCGGGCTCACTCGGCACCCTGGCACAGAACCTGGCCGACACCGGCAGTCTGAAGGATGCCCTGGCGCCGGCCGGGGAAAGCGTCCGTCTGCTGCGCGGACTCGTCGACGAACAGAGCAGCGCCTTCCTTCCTGATCTGGCTCTCGCCCTTCAGAATTTCAGCGGGCACCTGGGACGGAACCAGGACGCCGAAGGAGCCGTGAGCACGGCGCAGGAAGCGGTCGCCGTCTACCGGACTCTGGCGGTGGAGAACCCCGGTGCCTTCGAGAACGCCCTGGTCTCCGCTCTCACCGACCTGGCCCAGGCTCTCGTCCGCGCCGACGACCGCGCGTCGGCGATCCGGGAATTCGACGAGGCCGTGGCGGAGTTCGCTTCCGCCCACCCCGCAACCGCCCGGCGTATCGGTGTCGAGCGGAGTGTTTTCCTGCTGGACTGCCCCGAACCCCAGGCCTCGATCGGCGTACGCGAGCTGGTGTCCGTTCTCGGTGGGGACTCCGCGCCGGACGGCGTCGCGGACGGCGTGACCGTACGGGCCCGGCGGGCGCTTCGCGCCTTCAGCGACACCGAGGCCGTACGCACTGCGTGGGAGGAGGAGACCTTCGCCCCCGCACCGGCCTGGCTCACCCTGTCGCCAAAGACTCTGGACCTCGTCAGTTCCTGGATGTTCGCGCCCAACTGGCCGCAGTCACGCGACTTCTGGTCCCGGAATACCGAAGTGCTCAAGCGCGAGGAGACAGCGACAGCCCTCGAAGAGCTGGCACTCCTGGACCCCGGCACCGCACAGCGGCATGCCGCGCTCCGCGAGGCCGTCCTCGTCCACGGCGTGACCGCCGCGTACGATCCGCTGATCCTCGCGGAGCAGCTGGCGGAGTGGGTGGACTGCGCCGACTGGGCGGAGTCACGGGCCTTCCTCCAGGACCACCCCCGCATCCTCCACGCCCAGCCGTCCGAGGCCACCCCGCTCGCGCACGTCGCCGTCCTCGATGTCGCCCGCACCGAAGGAATGGACGCCGCGTACCGCCTCGTCGAGGACCGCGACGCCCTCCAGGCCTACGTGGAAAGGGCGTTGGCGGCCGGGGACGGCAACGCGCTGCTGCACGCGGCGGCCGTCGAGGGGCAGGTCTTCGACGACAGGCTGTCCTCCCTCACCCACGCCCAGGCGGGCATGGTGCTCTCCGGGGCCGTCGAAGGCATCGAACCGGACGAGCTGGCCACGCTCCTCCCCCACGCGCCCGAGGAGACCCGTGCCCGGCTGCTGAGGGAGATCCTCGCCCTCGGCGTCCGGCACGCCCACCCGCACGGCGAGACATGGCTCCGGATCGTCCGGGCTCTCAACGGGGCCGCCTGACGCTCACCGCCCCGCACTCGTCGTCCGGGCCGCGGCCCGGGGCGCGTTCGTCTCCTCGCTCACACGGCCGCGGCGTTCAAGCAGCGGGCGGAAACCCGAAGGGGCCTGTCCCACGCGCGTGCGTGGAACAGGCCCCTCGTCGTACCGGGCAGGTCAGGCCTTCGCGGGCTCGGGCTCCTCGGAGGGGGTCTCCTCCGGTTGCGCCGGGGCGGACAGACCCGCCTTCTTGGCCCGCTTGATCGCCTTCTTCTTCGCGCGGCGCTCCTTGCGGAGCTCGACCATCGCGTAGAGCGTCGGCACGAGCAGCAGGGTCAGCAGCGTCGACGTGACCAGGCCGCCGATCACCACGACCGCGAGCGGCTGCGAGATGAAGCCGCCCTCACCGGTGACGCCGAGCGCCATCGGAAGCAGGGCGAAGATCGTCGCGAGTGCCGTCATCAGGATCGGGCGGAGCCGGTGGCGGCCACCCTCGATGACTGCCTCGACGACACCCATGCCCTGCGTCCGGTACTGGTTGATCAGGTCGATCAGCACGATGGCGTTGGTGACCACGATGCCGATCAGCATCAGCATGCCGATCATCGCCGGCACACCCATCGGGGTGCCGGTGACCACGAGCAGGCCGAGGGCTCCGGTCGCCGCGAACGGGATGGAGACCAGCAGGATCAGCGGCTGGACCAGCGAACGGAAGGTCGCCACGAGCAGCATGAAGACGATCGCGATCGCGGCCAGCATGGCCAGGCCGAGCTTCAGGAACGCGTTGCTCTGGTCCTCGGAGACACCACCGATGGTGGCCGTGGCGCCGTCCGGGAGCTTCAGCGCGTTGATCTTCGTCTGGAGCGAGGCGCTGACCGCGCCGGTGTTGTCACCGACGGGCCTGGCCGTGATGGTCGCGGCGCGCTGGCCGTCGATCCGGGTCATCGAGACCGGTCCGGGGACCAGTTCGACGTCGGCGATCCGACCGAGCTTCACCGGGCCGAGCGGGAGGTTCTTCAGCTCGGCCATCGTGGTCGCCGGGTGGGCGGACCTGATGACGATGTCACGCTCGGTGTCGTCCATGATCGCCTTGCCGGCCGGGGTCCCCCGCACCGCCCCGGCGACCGCCGCGCCGAGCGTGGCCTGGTCGAAACCGGCCTCCGCGGCCTTGGCGTTGGCCTTGACCGAGATCCGCGGGACGCTCTGCGCCAGGTCGCTCTGGACGTCGGTGACGTCCTTGAGCTCGGCCACCTCGGCCCGTACCTCTTCGGAGGCCTTCTTCAGGACGTCCGCGTCGGCGGCCTTGACCACGACGCTGAGGTCCTGGCTGCCGAAGCTGCCGCCGGCGGAGATGGTGGTGTCACCGATGCCGTCGAGCTTGCCGAGCTCCGTGTCCAGGCGCTTCTGCACGGCTTCGGAGTCGCCCGCGTCCTTCAGGGTGATCTGGTACGAGGCCTGGTTGGATCCCGTACCGCCGCCGAAGGCCGCCATGAAGCCGGAGGAGCCGACGGTGACCTGGTAGTCCTTGACGCCCTTGTCGTCGGTGAGGACCTTCTCGACCTTCTTGGCCGCCGCGTCGGCCGCCGCCAGGCTGGTGCCGGGGGCCAGCTCCTGCTTGATGGAGAGGACCTCCTGCTCGCCCTGGTCGAAGAAGTTGGTCTTCAGCAGCGGGGCCATGCCGAAGGTGCCGAGCAGCACCACGACGGCGATGACGATGCTGGTGACACGGCGCCGGGTCGCGAAGCGCAGTACCGGGACGTACAGCCGCTGGAGCCGGCTGCGGGCTTCCTTCTCCTCGGCCTTGCGACGGGCCTCGTCCGGGTTCTCCGTGCTGCCTTCGGGGGCGCGCAGGAACCAGTACGACAGGACGGGCACGACGGTCAGCGAGACCAGCAGCGAGGCCAGCAGGGCCGCGGTGACGGTCAGCGAGAACGAGCCGAACAGTTCGCCGACCATGCCGCCGACGAGACCGATCGGCAGGAAGACGGCGACCGTGGTGAGGGTCGAGGAGGTGACCGCACCGGCCACTTCCTTCACCGCGGTGATGATCGCCGACTGGCGCTCCTCGCCGTAGCCGAGGTGACGCTTGATGTTCTCCAGGACCACGATCGAGTCGTCGACGACACGGCCGATCGCGATGGTCAGCGCGCCGAGCGTGAGCATGTTGAGCGACAGGTCACGGGTCCAGAGCACGATCAGCGCGAGGACCACGGAGAGCGGGATGGAGACCGCGGTGACCAGGGTCGAGCGCAGCGACGCGAGGAACACCAGGATCACGATGACCGCGAAGAGCAGGCCGAGCGCGCCCTCGGTGGTCAGACCGGAGATCGCCTTGGAGACGGCGGGGCCCTGGTCGGAGACGACCGTCAGTTCGGCGCCGGCGCCGAGGTCCCTGCGGAGGTCGGGCAGCTTTTCCTTGACCGCGTCCGAGATGGCGACGGCGCTGCCGTCCTTGTCCATCGTGGCCATCACGGCGAGGCTCGGCTTGCCGTTGGTGCGGGTGATGGAGACCGCGCTGGACGGCTCCTGCTTCACCGTGGCCACGTCGCCGACGCGGACCGGCTTGCCGGACCTGCCGGTCGCCGGGTCCTGGCCGGTGACCCTCAGGTCCTCGATCTGCTTCAGGGAGGTGAAGGCGCCGCCGACCTGGACGGTGCGGCTCTTGCCCGACTCGGAGAAGGAGCCGGCGGGGACCGTGGCGCCGCCCGCCTGGAGCGCCTGGGAGAGCGTCGCGGCGTTCAGACCTGCGGCGCCGAGCTTCTTGTCGTCGGGGGTGATGGAGACCTGGAGGTCCTGCACGCCGTCGACGGAGACCTGGCCGACGCCGCTGATGTCCTCCAGGGCGGGAACGACCGTGCGGTCCAGCTGGTCGGCGAGGGCCTGCTGGTCCTTGTCGGAGGTGACGGCGAGGACGACGGCCGGGATGTCGTCGGTCGAACCGGCGACGACCTGCGGGTCCACGGAGTCGGGCAGCTGGGCGCGGGCGCGGTTCACCGCCTGCTGGATGTCGGCGACGAGCTGCTTGGTGCCCTCGCTGCCGAAGTCGAAGGTCGCCATGATGACGGCGTTGCCCTCGCTGGCGGTCGAGGTGGTGCCGGTGACACCGTCGACGGCCTTGATGGAATTCTCAAGCGGTTCGACGACCTGCTTCTCGACCACATCGGGGGACGCACCCTGGTAGGGGGCGAGCACCGACACCATCGGGAGTTCGATGGTGGGCAGCAGCTGCTGCTTGAGCTGCGGGATCGCGATCGCTCCGAATACGAGCGCGACGATCGAGATCAGTCCGATCAGGGCCCGTTGCGCGAGGCTGAATCTGGACAGCCAGGACATGGGTGGGTCTCTCTTCTGTGGCTTACGCGGCAGATGGGCGGGCGGCTGGGGGACAGACCCGACCCACCTATACGATCGCCGACCCGCAAGGGCCCGGGCGTCGGCCCAGGGTCGCTTTCTTATGCCGCGCATACCGCAGGTGGAGTACGCCGTATCTCCACCCGTTACTCCACCCGAGGGCGCACCAGGCCCGATTCATAGGCAATTACCACCAATTGAGCCCGGTCCCGGGCGCCCAGCTTCGCCATCGCCCTGTTCACATGGGTCTTCACGGTGAGGGGGCTGACCACGAGCCGCTCGGCGATCTCGTCGTTGGAGTGCCCGCCCGCGACCAGGACCAGCACTTCGCGTTCGCGGCCGGTGAGCGCGGCGAGCCGGTCGGAGTACTCCGCGGCGCTCGGTCCGCCGCCGTCCGAACTGCCGCCCTGCGCAAGGAAGCTGGCGATCAGCCCCTTGGTCGCGGCCGGTGAGAGCAGCGCCTCGCCGCCCGCGGCGACACGGATGGCGTTGAGCAGTTCCTCCGGTTCCGCCCCCTTGCCGAGGAAGCCGGAGGCCCCGGCCCGCAGCGACTGCACCACGTACTCGTCCACCTCGAAGGTGGTGAGCATGACGACCCGCACGTCCGCCAGTTCCGGATCGGCGCTGATCATGCGGGTCGCGGCGAGTCCGTCCGTACCGGGCATCCGGATGTCCATCAGCACCACGTCGGCCCGGGTCGAGCGGGCGAGCGCGACGGCCTGCGCGCCGTCCGCCGCCTCGCCGACCACCTCCATGTCGGCCTCCGAGTCGACCAGCACCCGGAACGCGCTGCGCAGCAGCGCCTGGTCGTCGACGAGCAGCACCTTGATCGGCGGCGTCATGTGTTCTCCCCCGTCCGGCCCGCCACGCCCGGCTCATCCGGCTCTGCCGTGCGGGCCTTGACGGGCAGGATCGCATGGACCCGGAATCCACCGCCGTAGCGGGGCCCGGCGGTGAGGGAGCCACCGAGCGCGGTGACGCGTTCGCGCATGCCGAGGAGGCCGTGCCCGCCGCCGTCCCCGTTGTGTCCGCCGCCGCCCGAGCCGTTGTCGATCACGGTCACCTCGGCCGTGGCCCCGACCCGTACGACACTGACCTCGGCCCTCGCCCCGGGGCCCGCGTGCTTGCGCACATTGGTCAGCGCCTCCTGGATCACCCGGTACGCGGCCAGGTCGACGGCCGCGGGCAGCGGGGGCCGCCGGTCGGTGCAGGCCACCTCGACCGGGAGCCCGGCCCGCCGGACGGTGTCCACCAGCTCGTCGAGGACCGCGAGGCCCGGGGCCGGTTCGGTCGGCGCCTCCGGGTCGCCGGACTGGCGCAACAGCCCGACGGTGGCCCGCAGTTCGTTCAGCGCGGAGCGGCTCGCCTCCCGGACGTGGGCGAGCGCCTCCTTGGCCTGGTCGGGGCGCTTGTCCATGACGTGGGCGGCGACCCCGGCCTGGACGTTGACCAGGGCGATGTGGTGGGCGACGACATCGTGCAGATCGCGGGCGATCCGCAGCCGCTCCTCGGCGACCCGGCGCCGGGCCTCCTCGTCGCGGGTGCGCTCCGCCCGTTCCGCGCGCTCCCGGATCGCGTCGACGAAGGCCCGCCTGGAGCGGACGGCGTCCCCCGCGGCCCCGGCCATACCGGTCCAGGCGAAGACGCCGAAGTTCTCCTGGCTGTACCAGGGCGGCGTGCCGAAGAGCATCGCGGCGGCCGTCAGCGCGGCCATCGTGAGCAGGCCCACCCGCCACGTGGTGGGCCGGTCGGTGCGGGAGGCGACGGTGTACAGCGCGATCACGGTGCTCATCACCACCGGGGCCGGCGGATCGAACAGCACCAGCTCGACGACGGTCAGCGCGGCGGTGGCCGCGAGCACCGGCATGGGGTTCCGCCGCCGCCAGATGAGCGCGACGGCGCCGAGCACCATCAGGAGCACACTGGCCGCTTCGGGCGCACGGGTACCGAAGGTGGGTCCGTCGGGTCCGTTCGGCTCGACGAACGATCCGATGATCATGGCCACGAGCACGGCCAGGGCGAGCGCCGCGTCCAGCGCGAGGGGATGGTCGCGCAGCCAGTGCCGGACGCGCTGAACCCCGGTTCCGAGGGTGGTCACGTCAAGCTACGTTACGGCGTGTCGCGCGGGAATCGTCCCGGTCGTACGGAGACATCGGCGCGGAACGCACGGATCGGCGCAGCACCTGCGACGCCCGGCACCCGGAATGCGTCGAACATCCGGAGCGCGGTTCGGCCGGCAGGCCGGCGCCCCGTGTCCGGAGCGCGGTCCGGACGGCGCGGCCGGCCGGGTCCATCGGACCGGACACGGCCGTGCCCCGTGTCCGGCGGACCGGACACGGGGCGCGGACTCGTGCGGGGGCTGGAGAACGCCCGGCGTCAGCCGGGGATCAGACCGTCGTCCCGGAGCATGGCGCGCACCTCTTCGAGGGTCGCGTCGGACGACGGCAGGATCAGCCCGGACGGCTCCAGGGAGTCGTCCGGCAGGGGTGTGCCGAGCTCGCGCACCCTGGCGAGGAGCGCGTGGAGGGTGGAGCGGAAGCCGGGGCCGTCGCCGCGCTCCACCTCGGCGAGCAGTTCGTCGTCGAGCTCATCGAGCTCGGCGAGGTGACTGTCGGCCAGTGCGACCTGGCCCTCCCCCATGATCCGTACGATCATGACGCCGCCTCAACTCTTGTCGAACCTGTGCGGGGACTGCGACGACTGCTGCTGCGCGGCATCCTGCGGGCCGCCCTCGATCGCCTGCTGCTGGGTGGAGCCGCCGGCCAGCTCGGCCTTCATGCGCTGCAGCTCCAGCTCCACATCCGTACCACCGGAGATCCGGTCCAGCTCGGCGGCGATGTCGTCCTTCGCCGTCCCGGTCGGGTCGTCCAGGGCTCCGGAGGCTAGCAGCTCGTCGATCGCGCCGGCCCGTGCCTGCAGCTGCTGGGTCTTGTCCTCGGCCCGCTGGATCGCCAGGCCGACATCGCCCATCTCCTCGGAGATCCCGGAGAAGGCCTCGCCGATCCGGGTCTGCGCCTGGGCAGCGGTGTAGGTGGCCTTGATGGTCTCCTTCTTGGTCCGGAAGGCATCGACCTTGGCCTGGAGCCTCTGGGCCGCGAGAGTGAGCTTCTCCTCCTCGCCCTGCAGCGTGCTGTGCTGCGTCTCCAGGTCGGTGACCTGCTGCTGGAGCGCGGCGCGCCGGGACAGCGCCTCGCGGGCCAGGTCCTCGCGGCCGAGCGCGAGCGCCTTGCGGCCCTGGTCCTCCAGCTTGGACGACTGACCCTGCAGCTGATTCAGCTGCAGCTCCAGCCGCTTGCGCGAAGTCGCCACGTCGGCGACCCCGCGGCGCACCTTCTGAAGCAGCTCCAGCTGCTTCTGGTACGAGTAATCGAGGGTCTCGCGCGGATCCTCGGCCCGGTCAAGGGCCTTGTTTGCCTTCGCGCGGAAGATCATCCCCATACGCTTCATGACACCGCTCATGGGCTTCGCGCGCCCCCTTCTGACGGACTGAGCTCCAGCACTCCAACAGAACCCACAGTACGGGCCCTGTCTCTATTACCGCACTGTTCGAGCACAGATGTGCTCCTCCCCAAGGACGACTGCGCCCGGTCACCGCTCCGGCCCAGGGAGTAGGTGGTGGTCGGGGAAACCGGTGACGACGTCCGTGCGGAACCCCTGGGGACACCGGCGAGGACGCGGGCCGTTGCCGGATCGTTCCCGACCGGCCTGGGGTCCCGGCGATCGAACCCGTACCCTTGGGCCTTGTGTTCCGTAGCCGTTCGAAGGAAGAGAAGGCGCCCACCGGCAAGGTGACGGCGGACCTCTCCAAGCAGCCCCGCGACCCGCAGGCCCCCAAAGGTCGCCCCACCCCCAAGCGCAGCGATGCCCAGTCGCAGCGCCGTCGCGCCTCCAGTGGTGCGCCGCTCGACCGCAAGGAGGCCATGAAGCGGCAGCGCGAAGCGCGCCGTGTGGACCTGGCCAAGCAGCGCGAGGCGCTCGCCAGTGGCGACGAGCGCTATCTGCCGGTCCGTGACAAGGGCCCGGTGCGGCGCTTCGTCCGCGACTACGTGGACTCGCGTTTCTGTATCGCGGAGTTCTTCCTGCCGCTCGCCGTGATCATTCTGATCCTCAGCGTGATCCAGGTGCGGAACATCCAGAACATCTCCCTGCTGCTCTGGCTCATCGTGATCGTGCTGATCGTCGTCGACTCGATCGGTCTCGCGTTCCGCCTGAAGAAGCAGCTGAACGCGCGCTTCCCCGATACGCCGAAGCGCGGCGCGGTCTCCTACGGGCTGATGCGCACGCTTCAGATGCGTCGGCTCCGGCTGCCGAAGCCGCAGGTCAAGCGCGGAGAGCGGCCCTGAGCACGGATATCTCCGGCTCGGTCGGCGGTCCTGCCGCCGACCTGCCGGACAGCGCTGCGCCCGCCCTGGTCACCGGATTCACGGGAGCCACCCCGATGTGGCTGAAAGGGCTCGGCGGACTGCGCAACACCGTCCGCCAGGAGCTCGTCGCGCGACAGCTCGACGAGCAGATAGCCGCCCGTTTCCCGGTCGGGCAGCGACTGCGCGTCCTCGACGTCGGCATGGGCCAGGGCACCCAGGCGCTGCGCCTGGCCAGGGCCGGTCACACCGTCACGGGCCTGGAGTCCGACGCGGAGATGCTGCGGGTGGCCCGTGAGGCGCTCGGCAGCGAACCCGCGGGCATCCGTGAGCGGGTCCGGCTGATCGAGGGCGACGGCCTGGACACCGGGGTGCACTTCCTGCCCGGCAGCTTCGACGTGGTGCTCTGCCACGGCGTGCTGATGTATGTCCGGGAGCCGGACGCGATGCTGGCCGGACTGGCGCGGATGCTGGCCCCCGGCGGCCTCCTCTCGCTGCTCGTACGGAACGCCGACGCGCTGGCGATGCGGCCCGGGACCGCCGGGGACTGGGACGCCACGCTGTCCGCCTTCGACACGGATACGTACACCAGCCGGCTGGGCCTCACGGTTCGGGCCGACCGGCTGGACGCCCTGACGGCCACGCTGGCCGGAATCGCCGCGCCCCTGCACACCTGGTACGGGGTGCGTGTCTTCACGGACAACGTCGGCAACGACGTGGAACTGCCGGCCGCCGCCGAACTGGAGCAGGTACTGGCCGCGGAGGACCGGGCCGGGCGGACGGACCCGTACCGCCGGGTGGCCGCTCTGCTGCATCTGTGCGGGGTCCGGGGCTAGGTCTGCCTGGCGGCGTCTGGCCCGCCCTGCGGGCGGACGACGCTACTTTCGAAACACGCCCCGGGGCCTTTCGTTTGGATCATGCCGGGCCCGCGGGCTCCGGCCCGGACCGGACGGAAGACGCCAGGGCTTCGGGAACACCTCGGAACACGAACACGCGCCCCGGAACCCGTCCGGCGGATCGGAGCCGGACAGGCGGCGGGGGGCGTCCGACGAATCCCCGGGACCGGCCCGGAGCCGCGAGCCGGTCGTCAACGACGCCGGGAGGGGTGCCCGGTCAGCCTCTCCCGAGAGGCCGCCAAGAGGACTAAAAGCGACAATCCGGACATGGATGCATTTCACTCCCGCAGCCGTGTACGTCGTCTGCTGCTGCCGCTGACCGCAGGTCTCTGTGCGCTCGCCCTGGTCAGCGGCTGCTCGGACGCGAGCTCCGATTCGCCGAGCCCCGATCCCACCTCGTCGGCCTCCGCCACCCGGGCCGCCAGTGATCTGCAGAGCGACTACCAGACCGTGATCAAGAATGTGCTGCCGTCGGTCGTGCAGATCGAAGCCGGCAACAGCCTGGGCTCCGGCGTCGTCTACGACTCCAAGGGCCACATCGTCACCAACGCCCATGTGGTCGGCAACGAGAGGACGTTCAAGGTCACCGTCGCCACCGGCGAGAAGGTGGAGAACGCCACGCTGGTCGCCTCCTATCCGGAACAGGATCTGGCCGTCATCAAGCTGGACACCGTGCCGAAGGGGCTGAAGCCCGCGAAGTTCGGTGACTCGGACAAGGTCGAGGTGGGGCAGATCGTGCTGGCGATGGGATCGCCGCTCGGGCTGTCCTCCAGCGTCACCCAGGGCATCGTCTCGGCGCTCGGCCGGACCGTCAGCGAAAGCCGCGCGGGCGGGGGAACGGGCGCGACGATCGCGAACATGGTGCAGACCTCGGCGGCGATCAACCCGGGGAACAGCGGTGGCGCGCTGGTCAACCTCGACAGCGAGGTGATCGGCATCCCGACCCTGGGGGCGATCGACCCGCAGATGGGTGATTCCGCGGCACCGGGAATCGGATTCGCGATCCCCGTGTCGATGGTGAAGACGGTCGCCGACCAGATCATCAAGAGCGGCAGGGTCACCGACTCGGGCCGGGCGGCGCTGAACATCGTCGGGCGCACGGTCGTCGACGTCAACTACCAGCCGGCCGGAGTGGCCCTGGTCAGCGTGACGAAGAACGGCGCCGCGGACAAGGCGGGGCTGCAGGTCGGCGACATCATCACCAAGATCGGTGATCTGCCGGTCACGACGATCACGTCCCTGTCGGAGGCGCTGGCCTCGGACAGGCCGGGTCAGAAGGTCACCGTGACGTATCTGCGCAACGGGGCGGAGTCGACGGCGAAGGTCACCCTGGGCGAGATCTGACCTCACGCCCGGTCCGCGGCCGTACGGGCTCGGCGGCAAGCCCGAGCCCGTACGCCCGGCACCGGGACCGACCCGCCACGCGTCGGGGCAGGTCAGTCCTGGTCGGCCTGGAGGCTCATGGGGCCGTAGATCTTCGTCGTGTCCTCGAACAGCGTCACCTGGTCCGCCCCACCGTCGAGGAGTTCCTTCCAGTACTCACCGATCCAGGACTCCGCGTCGCCCTGCGTCGTGAATTCCTCCGGCCGCAGGGCCGGCTCCGTCTCCGTACCGTCGGACTTCTCGAACCGCCACGTCCACGCCATGTCCGCCTCCTGGGTCGCTTTGCTGCCCGCAGCCTAGTGCCTCCAACCAGTGACGGAACGGGTCGTGCGCCGGTCCGGACACCCCCCAGACCGCGCAGCCGAAGCCCGGACGCGGGAGGATCGGAGGCGTGGAACTGACTCTGCTCGGCACCGGAGCCCCCGACGGGCTGCCGCGGCCCGATTGCCCATGCGCCGCCTGCGCCACCGCCCGCGGGGCACGCTCGCGGGCCGCGACCGCCCTGCTGATCGACGACGCGCTGCTGCTCGATCTCACGCCGGGGGCCGTGTTCGCCGCGGCCCGTGCGGGGCACTCGCTCACCGGCGTACGGCAGGTGCTGCTCACCCACCCGCACGACGGGCCGGCCGTGGAGCTGCCCGCCGGGCTGCCTCCGGCGGGACGGGTACCGGACGGACGGGAGCTGACGCTGATCAGCGGGCATCGGGTGCGGGCGGTGCCGATGGACGCGCCGGGCACGGGCTACGACGTGACCGCGCCGGAGGGCGCCCGGCTGCTCTACCTGCCGCCGGGCGGCGCCCCCTCCGGTCTCGCGGACCGGGTGGCGCAGCCGTACGACATGGTGGTGGGCGATGTCGTCGGACGGCCGGACGCGGTGGCACGGCTGCGGGCCGTCGAGGCGATCGGGCCGGCCACCGAGATCGTCGCCGTCCACCTGGACCACGACGCGCCTCCCGGCGCCGAACTGGACCGGCGGCTCGCCGCGGCCGGCGCGCGGGCCGTGCCGGACGGGACGACGCTGATGGTGGGCGAGTACCACGCGGTGCCGGAGGTGCCGCGGCGCACGCTGGTGACCGGCGGCGCCAGGTCGGGGAAGTCGGTGGAGGCCGAGCGGCGGCTGGAGACGTACCCCGAGGTGGTCTACGTGGCGACCGGCGGAGGCAGGGAGGGGGACACGGAGTGGGCGGCCCGGGTCGGACTGCACCGGGAGCGCAGGCCGGCCGCCTGGCGTACCGAGGAGACCTGCGAGCTGGTGGAGCTGCTGGCATCGGACGGGCCGCCGCTGCTGATCGACTGTCTGTCGTTGTGGCTGACGGACGCGATGGACCGGGTGAACGCCTGGGACGACGCGGCGTGGGCGGGCGGCGGCGAGGACACGCTGCGGAAGCGGACCGCCGAGCTGGTCGCCGCGGTGCGCGGAACACGGCGCACGGTCGTCGCCGTGACCAACGAGACCGGCTCGGGCGTGGTGCCCGCGTCGGCTGCCGGGCGACGGTTCCGGGACGAGCTGGGGCGGTTGAACGCCGCGTTCGCCGACGAGTGCGAGCAGGTGCTGCTGGTGGTGGCCGGACAGGTGCTGACGCTGCGCGGTTGACCGGCACACGCCGACGGGAACGGGACGGGGGAACGGACTCGGACACGGAACGCGGGGTCGCCGACGGAAGAGAATCAGGAGGAGCGGACATGGCAGGCGCACGACCGATGCTGAACGGGGTTCCCGAGACCCTGTTGTGGACGCTGTACAACCGGGCGTACGAGGCGGGGCAGCGCTACCCGGTGCTGGACGATCCGATGGCCCTGCGGCTGCTGAAGGATCTGGACTACCCCTTCGAGGAGCGGTTCGGGCGGCCGAACGCGTTCCACTCGCAGGCCCAGGGGCTGCGCTCCCGCTGTTTCGACCTGGCCGTGCAGGAGTATCTCGCCGACCGGCCGCAGGCCACGGTGGTCGCGCTCGGCGACGGGCTGGAGACCGGCTTCTGGCGGGTCGACAACAACCGGCTGAACTGGCTGAGCGTGGAGCTTCCCGAGGTCGCCGAGCTGCGCCGGGCGCTGCTGCCCGCCTGTGACCGGCTGCGCACCCTGGCCCGGTCGGCGACCGATCTGTCCTGGCTGGACGAGATCGAGGACCCGGTGGGCCGCGGGGTCGTCGTGACGACGCAGGGGCTGCTGATGTATCTGCCTCCCCCCGAGGTACGCAGGATCCTGGCGGGCTGCGCCGAACGCCTGCCCGGCGGCATCCTGGTCCTGGACACGATGGCGCGCTGGCTGGCCAGGGGCACGGTGGCCGGTACGTCGAAGGTCGGCCGGACGACCGTTCCGCCGATGCGCTGGGCGATGAACCCCGGCGAGCGGCACAAGCTGCGCTGCGCGCATCCGGCGATCACCGAGGTGCGGGCGCTGCGACTGCCGCGGGGGCGGGGCGCGATGGGCGAACTGATCCGGCTCCAGTCGCTGTTGCCGGGGCTGCGGACCCTGACGCCCGCGATGACGCAGTTGCGGTTCGGAGGCGGAACTCCGCACTGACCGGGCGTCAGAAATGTGACGGGTACTGTTCCGCAGTGAGCCCGCCGCCGGGCTCACCGGCCCATTGGACGCATCGACCCGCGAGGCAGACCCCCGTGAACCTGGACGACTTCTCCGACCTGATCGAACGCCCCGACGGCGGCGTACGGCGCGACGCCGAGGAACGCCGGGAGCGCCTGGCCGTTCCTCCGGGCGCCCTCGGCCGCCTGGACGAGCTGGGCGAATGGCTCTCCGCCGCCCAGCAGTCCGTACCGGTCAGGGCGATCGAGCAGCCACGCGTGGTGCTCTTCGCCGGCGACCACGGGGTGGCCGAGCTGGGTGTCTCCGGGCGCGCCGCCGGGACCGCGTACGAGCT
This sequence comes from Streptomyces sp. NPDC093149, assembly GCF_044754145.1. Lineage (NCBI taxonomy): Bacteria > Bacillati > Actinomycetota > Actinomycetes > Kitasatosporales > Streptomycetaceae > Streptomyces > Streptomyces sp. NPDC093149. Next base: position 41,368 of record NZ_JBIVON010000007.1, on the reverse strand, counting down.
GGTGCGGGCCACGCTGGAGGGTTCCACCCCGCTCGCCGTGCTGGCCCGGCAGTTCTCCGTACCCGTGCGGATCATCGACGCCGGTCTGGACTGCAACCCCGAGCTGTTGCCCGAGTCCGCGGTCCGGCACCGGGTGCGGCGCGGCAGCGGCCGGATCGACATCGAGGACGCGCTGACGGCCGAGGAGGCCGAGCAGGCGGTGCGTCTGGGCATGACGATCGCCGACGAGGAGGCCGACTCGGGCACCGATCTGGTGGTGCTCGGCGATCTGAGCGTCGGTGGTACGACGGCCGCGGCCACGTTGATCGCGGCGCTGTGCGGCACGGACGCCTCGGTGGTCACCGGGCGCGGCGGTGCGGGCATCGACGATCTGGCGTGGATGCGCAAGTGTGCGGCGATCCGGGACGCGCTGCGGCGGGCCCGGCCGGTCCTCGGTGATCAGCTGGAGCTGCTTGCCACGGTGGGCGGTGCGGATCTGGCGGCCACGACCGGGTTCCTGCTGCAGTGCGCGGTGCGCAGGCTGCCGGTGATTCTGGACGGGGTGGTCTCCTCGGCCTGTGCGCTGGTGGGTCAGCGGGCGGCGTTCCGGGCACCGGACTGGTGGCTGGCGGGCCAGGCGAGCGGAGAGCCGGCGCAGTCCAAGGCCCTGGACCGGATGGCACTCAACCCCTTGCTGGACCACGGCGTCATGGTGGGGGAAGGAAGCGGGGCATTGCTCGCACTTCCACTTGTTCGGGCCGCGGCCGCACTGGCGGCGGAGCTGCCCGAGCGCGCACCCGTCGCCGACGAGAAGGACGGTGCCGGCGAAGAGGCCGACGGAAGCGGAGCCGACCACGACGCGACCGACGGCTGACGGACCCGGCAGAGCTGCGGTCGCCGAAACAAACGGCCGCAGCACAGTCCCCTCATGCTGCGCGATGCGACATATGCTCGCTTTTCATGGGAGAGGTCCGATTGTCCACCGAGGATTCCGGGCGGGGCAGCCCCCGGGCACAGAGCACCGCCCGGTCACGCCGCAGTGCCGCGTTCACCATCTGGTACCTGCGCGTCGTGTCGTTCATCAATTTCCTGAGCGCCGTCTGGGTCACGCTCGGAAACGACCTGCGCCGCCACAACACCGCGAACTACTTCACCCCGTACCTGCTCACCGCGGGTTTCTCCTCCGGGGTGGTCGCCCTCTTCCTCGCGATCACCATGCGCCGCCGCAAGCGGGCCGCCTGGATCGTGAACATGGTGGTGAGCAGTCTTCTGCTGCTGCTCTTCGTCCTGGTGATCCCGTTCCCGGAAGTGCGGCAGTATCCGCAGAACTGGGTCTCGCTGGTGCTGACGGCCTTCTTCGTGCTGGCCCTGGTCCTCGGGCGGCGTGAGTTCTACGCGAAGGGCGACCGGTCCAACCCCCGGCTGGCCGCGATCGTCGCGGCCGGCGGACTCCTGGTCACGTCGCTGATCGCCGCGGGCCTGGTGACCCTCACCAACACCGCGCACGACGAATACCGCTCGACCTTCCTGGACCGCTGGCGCTACGGCACCCTGCGACTGGTCTCGATCACCGACAACGACACCAACTACCCCGGGATCACCACGCCCGGCTGGGTCAACGTCAGCATCAACATCCTCTCCACCCTGCTGCTGATCGCCGTCGTGTACGCGGCGTTCCGGGCCCGCCGGGCCGTCGACCCGATCACCTCCGAGGACGAGGCCCGGCTGCGCGTGCTGCTCGACAAGCACGGCGAGCGGGACTCGCTCGGGTACTTCGCGCTGCGCCGGGAGAAGAGCGTCATCTGGTCGCCCACGGGGAAGGCCGCCGTCGTCTACCGGGTGGTCGGCGGGGTCTCGCTGGCCTCCGGCGATCCCATCGGAGACCCGGAGGCGTGGCCCGGCGCGATCGAGCCGTGGCTGGCCGAGGCCCGCGAGCACGGCTGGATCCCGGCTGCGATGGGGGTGAGCGAGGAGGGCGGCACCATCTACGCGCGGCACGGCCTGGACGCCCTGGAACTGGGCGACGAGGCGATCGTGGAGACCGCCGAGTTCACCCTCGAAGGACGCGCGATGAGGACCGTCCGCCAGGCCTACAACCGGGTCAGGCGCGCCGGGTACGACGTGACCGTCCGCCGGCACGCCGACATCCCCGCCGACGAGATGGACGAACTGGTGCGGCGCGCCGACGACTGGCGCGACGGGGCGACCGAGCGCGGCTTCTCGATGGCGCTGGGCCGGCTGGGCGATCCGGCGGACGGGCAGTGCGTCATGCTCGAATGCCGCGACGCGCCCACCGAGGAGGGGGGCGGTCCGGGCGAGTTGCGCGCGGTGCTGAGCTTTGTGCCGTGGGGGCCGAACGGCCTCTCGCTGGACCTGATGCGCCGTGACCGGGACGCCGAGAACGGCCTGATGGAGTTCATGGTCATCGAACTCCTGCAGCGCGCCGAGAAAATCGGGATCACCCAGGTCTCGCTGAACTTCGCGATGTTCCGGTCCGTCTTCGAGCGGGGTTCACGGCTCGGCGCCGGACCGGTGCTGAGGCTGTGGCGCTCCATGCTCAGCTTCTTCTCGCGCTGGTGGCAGATCGAGTCGCTCTACCGTGCCAACGCCAAGTACCGGCCGATCTGGGAGCCGCGCTTCATGCTCTTCGAGAAGAGTTCGGACCTGCTGCGCATCGGCCTCGCGGCGGGCCGGGCCGAAGGGTTCCTGGAGGCGCCCGGACTGCCCAAGTGGCTGCACCGCTCGCATCTCGGGACCCGTGGATGAGACCGGTGCGCGCCCTGCGCGGAGCGGCCCTTCACGAGTGGGGCCCGCTGTTCTCGACCGTACGCAACGCACTCGCCACCTCCCGGTTGCAGGCGATCCCGATGACGCTCGCGGCCGTCTGTCTGACGGGACTGGTCCAGGTGGTGCAGAACCAGTCCTGGGGGTACGGGCCGGTGCACGACCTCGGGGCGGTGCGGGCCGAGGACCCGCTGTGGGCGGCCCTGCTGCGCACCCCGTTGTCGCTGTTCGTCCCGGCGCTGGACCTGCCGGTGTGGGGGGCGCTGGTGCAGATCCTGGTGGTGTTCGGGACCGCCGAGATCTGTCTGGGCCGCCGGCGGACCCTGCTGATCGCGTACGTCGCGACGCTGGCCGGGACGATGTACGCGCGGATCGGTGTCTCGATCGATCCCGAAGGGCTGTTCGGGCTGCCGGCGACGGATGCCGCGGTCGTCGACACCGGCCCGTCGGCGGCGGTGGTCGGGCTGGCCGTCTATGTGTGTTACGTCTACCGGGCCTGGTTCACCGGGGTGCTGGTGATCGCGGCGATGGTGGCCGAAATGATCTTCAAGAACAATCTGGCGGGCAAGGAGCACCTGGCCGCGATCGCCGCGGTGCTCGTGCTGTGCGCCGCCACGGTCCGCCGGGACCGGCGCCGGCTCCAGCGCCGCCGGGCTCAGGACTCGGAGGCCGCGCACGTGGGTGGGGTGGGGAGAGGAGCGGGGTGAGGGGCAAGCCCGGCAAGGCGGAGGAGGGAGGCGGATGGGGTCTCCCCTGCTCGAACGCAGCTGAGAGCTTGGGGAAGGAGCGTCGTCGACCGACGACAACGCCGCCGGGAGCCGCCCATCGGCACGCGACGCCGCCCCACCTATGTGCGCGGCCTCTCGGGGCCCGGGGCCGGGGACCGGTCCGGGGCGCCGCCGATCAGGTCCTGAATCCGGCGGCGCGGGCCCGCCCAGCGCACATCGTGGTGGTAGGCGCGCAGCACCGCTCGCGCACGGGCGCGGTGGCGCTTGCGGTAGAAGCGCCTCGCCCACATCGAGGTCGGCCGGGCGAGCCGGATCGCCCCGATCAATGCGACGAACGGAACGAGGGTGCCGAGGACCGCGAGCCGCGCCTTGCCCTTGAACAGGGAGATCAGCACGAAGCAGAAGTTGACGACCAGGGTCAGGACGACACCGAGCCTGCTCTGCTGCTCCTCACTGCTCAGCTCGTTCACGCCGAGCGGTGAGAAACCGGCCAGGACCAGCAGCACCAGCGCCGCCGTGAGGACCACGACCTCCACGCTCTGGCGGCCCTCCTCGGTCCAGTACACGTCGTCGAGGTGGAGGATCAGGGCGAACTCGTCCAGGACCAGACCCGCACCCATGCCGAAGATCACCGCACAGACGGCCGCGGTGACGCCGTGGCGTCCGCTGGCGACCGCCCCGAAACCGCCGACGACGCTGAGCACCACCCCGGGCACCACGTGATGGATGTGCACCCCACCGGGCGTGATGTTGCGGAACGGCCCCTTTCCCGCCCTGATCATCCGGGTGATGAACCGGGTGATGACGAAGGTGAGCACAAAGGCGGCCAGGGCGAGGAGCAGCGGCAGCTTCCCCGGCTCGACGATGTTGCGATCGAACCAGTGACCCATGCCACCCACCCCCGATAGGACGCTTCCGTCACGATCTGTCGCGTTCTGTCCAATCTATCGGCCTGTCGCAGCGATTAGCCTGCGCGCCGTGACCTCCCTGAACAGCCATGGCCTGCGTTTCGCCTTCGGCACCCTGACCGTGCTCCCCGTCCGCGTCACCCGCTGGGACCGCGGTACCGCCCGCGCCGGGATGCTGTGCGCGCCACTGGCCGGCCTCGTCGTGGGGCTGCTCGCGGCGGTGCCCGGCGGCCTGTTGCTGCTGCTCGGCTCCGGCCCGCTGCTCGCCGCGGTCGCGTCCGTCGCCGTACCGGCCGTGCTGACCCGGGGGCTGCATCTGGACGGCCTCGCGGACACCGCGGACGGCCTGGGCAGCGGCAGACCCGCCGACGACGCCCTGCGGATCATGAAGCGGTCGGACATCGGGCCGTTCGGTGTGATCACGCTGCTGTTCGTGCTGGCGGCCCAGGTCGCGGTCCTCGACCAGTTGTACGGGCAGGGCTGGGCGCGGGGAGCGGTGGCGGCGGTCGTCTCCGCGGTCACCGCCCGGCTGGCGCTCACGCTGGCTTCGCGTCAGGGCGTGCCGGCGGCCCGTCCGGAGGGGCTGGGCGCGGCGGTGGCGGGCACGGTCACGCTCCGGGCCGCGGTGGTGGTCGGGGCCGTGGTGGTCGTGGCCTGCGCCGGGGCCGGCGCGCTCCTCGGCGGGTACGGAGCACCCCGCCACGCCCTCGCCGCGCTGGTCGCCCTCGGCGTCGCCCAACTGCTGCTGCGCCACTGCGTGCGGCGCTTCGGCGGGGTGACCGGCGATGTCTTCGGTGCCCTGGCGGAGACGGCGGCGACGGCGTCCCTGGTGATGCTGGCCCTCGGTTAGGGCCTCTCGTCCGGATCGTGCCGGGCGCGCCCCGGTGCCACACCCCGCCGCGTCGACGTCGGTCGGGGCCGGCCCGGACGGCCGGCCGGGACCTGTCCGCCCCCGCTCCGGCACAGCCCTCAGAGCCTGGTGACCTCCGACCGGGCGGCCACGCCCCGGCACATCGGCACGGTGACCGGCAACGCCGGTCCTGGTCGCGTCATGTGTGCGGCCCCGTGGGCCCGCATGGTTCTCCGCCGATGGGTCTGTCACCGGCAACGACCCTGTTTCCACGGCGCGTTCGTGCCGCACGGCCCCCGATCCTGCGACGCTCGATCTCGGCCACGGCGCCACGACGGGCCGCGGACGGCCCGCCGCCGTGATCCCGCAGCAAGTGCGCGCGTAGGCTCATTCCCGGCACATTGCGGCGGCGTCTACGATGCGCCGGGCACGGTCGGCCCACCCCTCGACCGAAAACGAACTCAACGGAAGCGAGATTTCACCACCGTGACTGCTCTCACTCTCAGCACTGCCGGTGCGGCGACGCTGCGCGCCGACGCACTCGTCGTCGGCGTCGCCAAGGGCGCTGGATCCAAGTCTGGGGGCCTGGTCCTCGCGCCGGGCGCCGAGGCCGTGGACAAGGCGTTCGGCGGAAAGCTCGCCGCCGTCCTGGAGGCCCTGGGCGCCGCGGGTGCCGAGGGCGAGGTGACCAAGCTCCCCGCGCCCGACGGCCTCAAGGTCCCGGTCGTCATCGCGGCCGGACTCGGCTCCGTCCCGGAGAAGGACGCGGCGTACGACGCCGAGGCACTGCGCCGGGCCGCGGGCTCGGCCGCCCGTGCCCTGAGCGGCTCGAAGAAGGCCGGCTTCGCGCTGCCCGTCGCGTCCGCCGAGGACGCCGAAGCGATCGCCGAGGGCGCGCTCCTCGGTGCGTACGCCTTCACCGCGTACCAGGGCGGCGAGGACAAGCTGGCGCCCAAGGGCAAGAAGAACGGCAACGGCGCGAAGCAGCCGCTCGGCGAAGTCGCCCTGCTCGGCACCAAGCCGCGCGACAAGGCGTTCAAGGCGGCCGCCGAGCGCGCCGTCGCGGTCGTCGAGGAGATCAACCGCGCCCGCGACCTGATCAACACCCCGCCGAACGACCTGTACCCCGAGTCCTTCGCCGCCGTGGCCACCGCCGCGGGCAAGGAGCACGGCATCAAGGTGCAGGTCCTCGACGAGAAGGCGCTCGTCAAGGGCGGCTTCGGCGGTCTGCTGGGCGTCGGCCAGGGCTCGACCCACGGCCCGCGCCTGGTGAAGCTCGCCTACACGCACCCGAAGGCGGAGAAGACCCTGGCCCTGGTCGGCAAGGGCATCACCTACGACTCGGGCGGCATCTCGCTGAAGCCGGCCGGTCACAACGAGACGATGAAGTGCGACATGAGTGGCGCCGCCGCCGTGTTCGCGAGCGTCGTCGCGGCCGCCCGTCTGGGCCTCCAGGTCAATGTCACCGGCTGGCTGGCGCTGGCCGAGAACATGCCGTCGGGCAACGCCACCCGCCCCGGTGACGTGCTGCGCATGTACAGCGGCAAGACCGTCGAGGTCCTGAACACGGACGCCGAGGGCCGGCTCGTCCTCGCCGACGCGCTGACCCGCGCCTCGGAGGAGAACCCGGACGCGATCGTCGACGTGGCGACCCTGACCGGCGCCATGGTGCTGGCGCTGGGCAACCGCACCTTCGGCATCATGGCGAACGACGACGCCTTCCGTACCTCCATCCACGAGATCGCCGAGGAGGTCGGCGAGGCCTCCTGGCCGATGCCGCTCCCCGCCGACCTGCGCAAGGGCATGGACTCCCCGACCGCCGACATCGCCAACATGGGCGAGCGGATGGGCGGCGGTCTGGTCGCCGGTCTGTTCCTGAAGGAGTTCGTGGGCGAGGGCATCGCCTGGGCGCACCTGGACATCGCGGGCCCGGCCTTCCACGAGGGCGCGCCGTACGGCTACACGCCGAAGGGCGGCACCGGTTCCGCCGTCCGCACGCTGGTGAAGCTGGCCGAGCGCACCGCTGCCGGAGACCTCGGCTGACGCAGCAGCCGACCTACGGCCCCGGGCATACGTCCGGGGCCGTACGTGTTCTCCGGGTGGCATCGCGGCAGGGATCCGGCAGGTTTCGCTCTCAACGAAATCCGTGGGGCTCTACGCAGCGGTAACCACCAGGGACGGTTGATCATCCGTCCCAGACCCGGGCCCCGCGTCCCGCCCACCGTCAACAAGTGCGAAGATGGGTTCTCGGCAGGACAGGGCCCCCACCACAGGGCCGAATAACAAAAGCGGCCGAACACCAGCCGACCGGCCGGTCATCCCCCAGCGGCGGGGCCCGGCGTACGGCGCACATGCATGGAGGACGTGACGTGGCGAACGACGCCAGCACCGTTTTCGACCTAGTGATCCTCGGCGGTGGTAGCGGCGGTTACGCCGCGGCCCTGCGCGGAGCGCAGCTGGGCCTGGACGTCGCTCTGATCGAGAAGGGCAAGGTCGGCGGCACCTGCCTGCACAACGGCTGCATCCCCACGAAGGCCCTGCTGCACGCCGGCGAGATCGCCGACCAGGCGCGCGAGGCCGACCAGTTCGGTGTCAAGGCCACCTTCGAGGGCATCGACATCGAGGCCGTCCACAAGTACAAGGACGACGTGATCTCGGGCCTGTACAAGGGTCTGCAGGGTCTCATCGCCTCGCGCAAGGTCACCTACATCGAGGGTGAGGGACGGCTCTCCTCCCCCACCTCGGTGGATGTGAACGGCCGGCGCGTCGAGGGCCGCCACGTGCTTCTCGCGACCGGCTCCGTGCCGAAGTCGCTGCCGGGCCTGGAGATCGACGGCAACCGCATCATCTCCTCGGACCACGCGCTCAAGCTGGACCGCGTCCCGAAGTCCGCGATCGTGCTGGGCGGCGGCGTCATCGGCGTCGAGTTCGCCTCGGCGTGGACGTCCTTCGGCACCGATGTCACGATCATCGAGGGTCTGAAGCACCTCGTCCCGGTCGAGGACGAGAACAGCTCGAAGCTTCTTGAGCGCGCCTTCCGCAAGCGCGGCATCAAGTTCAACCTCGGTACGTTCTTCCAGAGCGCCGAGTACACGCAGGACGGCGTCCGCGTGACCCTCGCCGACGGCAAGACCTTCGAGGCCGAGGTGCTGCTGGTCGCCATCGGCCGCGGCCCGGTCTCGCAGGGTCTGGGCTACGAGGAGGCCGGCGTCGCGATGGACCGCGGCTACGTCCTCGTCGACGAGTACATGCAGACCAACGTGCCCACCATCTCGGCCGTGGGTGACCTGGCCCCGACGCTCCAGCTCGCGCACGTCGGCTTCGCCGAGGGCATCCTGGTGGCGGAGCGGCTGGCCGGTCTGAAGACCGTTCCGATCGACTACGACGGTGTCCCGCGGGTGACGTACTGCCACCCCGAGGTCGCCTCCGTCGGCATCACCGAGGCCAAGGCCAAGGAGCTCTACGGCGCGGACAAGGTCGTCGCTCTGAAGTACAACCTCGCGGGCAACGGCAAGAGCAAGATCCTCAAGACCGCGGGCGAGATCAAGCTCGTCCAGGTCAAGGACGGTGCCGTGGTAGGCGTCCACATGGTCGGTGACCGTATGGGCGAGCAGGTCGGCGAAGCCCAGCTGATCTACAACTGGGAGGCGCTGCCCGCCGAGGTCGCGCAGCTCATCCACGCCCACCCGACGCAGAACGAGGCGATGGGCGAGGCCCACCTGGCCCTCGCCGGCAAGCCCCTGCACTCCCACGACTGATTCAGTCGACCGGGCGCGACGACCGACCTACTTCCGCACTTTCGTAAGGAGCAACTGAAACCATGTCGGTTTCCGTAACCCTTCCGGCGCTCGGCGAGAGCGTCACCGAGGGCACTGTCACCCGCTGGCTGAAGGCCGAGGGCGAGCGCGTCGAGGCCGACGAGCCGCTGCTCGAGGTTTCGACCGACAAGGTCGACACCGAGATCCCGGCCCCGGCGGCCGGCATCCTCTCCGCCATCAAGGTCGCCGAGGACGAGACCGTCGAGGTCGGCGCCGAGCTGGCCGTCATCGACGACGGCACGGGCGCGCCGGCTGCCGCCGCGGCTCCGGCCGCCGAGCCCGCCGCCGTCCCGGCCCCGGCGCCCGCCGCCGAGGCTCCCGCCGCCCCGGCCCCGGCCCCCGTGGCCGAGGCACCGGCCGCCGCCGCACCGGCCGGTGGCGCCGCCGGGACCGACGTCACCCTGCCGGCGCTCGGCGAGAGCGTCACCGAGGGCACCGTCACCCGCTGGCTGAAGGAGGTCGGCGAGGAGGTCACGGAGGACGAGCCCCTCCTGGAGGTCTCCACGGACAAGGTCGACACCGAGATCCCGGCCCCGGTTTCCGGTGTGCTGCTGGAGATCGTCGTCGCCGAGGACGAGACCGCCGAGGTCGGCGCCAAGCTCGCCGTCATCGGTGCCCCGGGTGCCGCTCCGGCGGCTGCCCCGGCACCGGCCGCGCCGGCACCCGCCGCCGCCCCGGCTCCGGCCGCTCCGGCACCGGCACCGGCCGCCCCGGCACCGGCACCGGCCGCCCCCGCTCCGGCTCCGGCCCCGGTGGCGCCCGCCGCCCCGGCCGCCGCCCCGGCTCCGGTGGCCCCGGCCGCTCCGGCGCCCGTCGCCGCTCCGGCTCCGGTCGCCCCGGCCGCGACCTCCGGTGACGACGGCGCGTACGTCACGCCGCTGGTCCGCAAGCTCGCCGCCGAGAGCGGCGTCGACCTGGGCGCGGTCAAGGGCACCGGCGTCGGTGGCCGTATCCGCAAGCAGGACGTCGTCGCCGCCGCGGAGGCCGCCAAGGCCGCCGCCGCTGCCCCGGCCCCGGCCGCCGCCGCGGTGACCGCCGGAGGCGTCGCGGCCTCGAAGGCGCCGAAGCTGGAGGCGTCCCCGCTGCGCGGTCAGACGGTCAAGATGACCCGCATGCGCAAGGTCATCGGCGACAACATGATGAAGGCGCTGCACTCGCAGGCCCAGCTGACCTCGGTCGTCGAGGTCGACGTCACCAAGCTGATGAAGCTGCGCAACCAGGCGAAGGACGCCTTCGCGGCCCGTGAGGGCGTCAAGCTCTCGCCGATGCCGTTCTACGTCAAGGCCGCCGCCCAGGCGCTGAAGGCCCACCCGGTCGTCAACGCCCGGATCAACGAGGACGAAGGCACCATCACGTACTTCGACTCGGAGAACATCGGCATCGCCGTGGACGCCGAGAAGGGTCTGATGACGCCGGTCATCAAGGGTGCGGGCGACCTGAACATCGCCGGTATCTCGAAGAAGACCGCCGAGCTGGCCGGCAAGGCCCGCGGTGGCGGCCTGACGCCGGACGACATGTCCGGTGCCACCTTCACCATCAGCAACACCGGTTCGCGCGGTGCCCTGTTCGACACGGTCATCGTGCCGCCGAACCAGGCAGCCATCCTGGGCATCGGTGCCACCGTCAAGCGTCCGGCCGTCATCGAGACCGCCGAGGGCACCGTCATCGGTGTCCGCGACATGACGTACCTCTCGCTCTCCTACGACCACCGTCTGGTGGACGGCGCCGACGCCGCCCGCTACCTGACCGCGGTCAAGGCGATCCTGGAGGCCGGTGAGTTCGAGGTCGAGCTCGGCCTCTGAGCACCACGGCTGTAACCAGCCTCACCAGCGGCGCCCCCGTCCGGAACACTTCCGGACGGGGGCGCCGCCGTATTGTCTAGACACCACCGGTCGCCCCGGCAGCCGTGATGGTGCGGACAGCACCGGTTTGCCCCGAAGGAGCCCCTCATGACCCCGCCCGTCGTCCACTCGCTGCGCGAACAGATCCGCGAGCACATCGTGGACGGGATCGTCAGCGGGCGCTGGAAGCCCGGTGAGCGGATCGTGGAGCGCCGGATCGCCACCGAGCTGGAGGTCAGCCAGACGCCCGTGCGCGAGGCCCTGCGGGAGCTGGAGACGCTCCGGCTGATCGAGTCGGCGCCCAACAAGGGCGTACGGGTCCGCAATCTCACGGCGGCCGACCTGGAGGAGAGCTATCCGGTACGGGCCGGCCTGGAGCAGATCGCGGCGGAACTGGCGGCTCCGGCCCTCGGCGAGGACTGCTCGCGCCTCGCACCGCACGTGGCGGCACTCTACGAGGCGGACCGGCTGGCCGACGGCGAGGCGCAGGTCCGGCACACCGTGGGATTCCACCGCGAGATGGTGCGGGCCGCCGGGAACGCCGTGCTGCTGCACACCTGGGAGGGGCTGGGCATCGAGGTGTTCACCGCCCTGTCGATCCGGTGGCTGGGCACCGTGCAGAAGTCGTACGCGGAGGAGCACGAGGCGCTCATCGAGGCGTTCCTGCGCAAGGATCCGGACATCGGGGTGCTGGTCAAGGCGCATGTGCTCGGCTGTGCGCCGCGCGCCTGAGAGCCTGTCGGGCGGCCTTCGACCGGAGAGCGGACGCGGTGCGGTGCGTGCGATTCCCAGGCGCCGGGATGGTGGTCGGAGATCACCCGACAGGCTCCGAGGGGCGCGGCCGAGGAGTCGGCGCATCTGTCGCGCGGGGTGCTCGCCCGTGCAGGTGAGCACCCCTTTTGCCAGCAAAATCCCGTCACTCCGTGCCCCGTCCCGCGGCACCGAATGCCACTTTTCTTCATATCGAGAAGTTTTGCCGTTCATCCTTTGATCGATCATCGATCGACCGCTTACAGTTCAGTCCGCGGGCCCACCGGCCCCATCGCCCTGTCCTGCCAGTCAGGGCCTTTCTCCACCCCCCTCCACTCCGGAAGGCGGCGATCATGACCGACCCCGTAGGAAAGCTTCCGAGCGAGCTCGACCAGCTCCCGGACCGCGACCCCGAGGAGACCGCCGAATGGGCGGCCTCCCTGGATGCCGTCACCAAGGCCGCGGGCCCGCACCGCGCCGCGTACCTGATGCGTCGCTCGCTCCAGCACGCCGAGGGCGCCGGTCTCGCGCTGCCCAAGCTGCTGGAGACCGATTACGTCAACTCCATCCCGACCGCCGCCGAGCCCGCGTTCGACGGCGACCTGGAGATGGAGTCCCGGATCACCGCCTGGAACCGCTGGAACGCGGCCGCGATGGTCACCCGCGGCTCCCGGCTCGGCGTCGGCGGCCACATCGCCACCTTCGCCTCGGCGGCCTGGCTGTACGAGACCGGCTTCAACCACTTCTTCCGCGGCAAGGAGGGGGACGGCTCCGGCGACCAGCTCTACGTCCAGGGTCACGCCTCCCCCGGCATCTACGCCCGCGCCTTCCTCGACGGCCGGCTCAGCGAGCAGCAGCTCGACAACTTCCGCCAGGAGGCGGGCGGCGACGGTCTGCCGTCCTACCCGCACCCGCGGCGGCTGCCCTGGCTGTGGGAGTTCCCCACCGTGTCGATGGGCCTCGGCCCGCTCTCGGCGATCTACCAGGCGCGCTTCAACCGTTACCTGGCCAACCGCAACATCAAGGACACGTCGAACTCGCACGTCTGGGCCTTCCTCGGCGACGGCGAGATGGACGAGCCCGAGTCGACGGCGGCCCTCGCCCTCGCGGCGCGTGAGCGGCTCGACAACCTGACCTTCGTCATCAACTGCAACCTGCAGCGGCTCGACGGCCCGGTCCGCGCCAACTTCCGCGTGGTCCAGGAGCTGGAGGGCGCGTTCCGCGGTGCCGGCTGGAACGTCGTCAAGACGCTCTGGGGCAACGCCTGGGACGAGCTGTTCCAGCTGGACACCACCGGTGCGCTGGTCCGCCGGCTCCGGGAGGTCCCGGACGCGCAGTTCCAGACGTACGCCACCCGCGACGTCGCGTACATCCGCGAGCACTTCTTCGGCGCCGAGCCCGCGCTCGCCGAGCTGGCGAAGCTGCTCACCGACGCGAAGATCGCCGAGTGCTTCCACACCTCGCGCGGCGGCCACGAGGCCCGCAAGGTGTACGCGGCGTACAAGGCGGCCGTCGAGCACAAGGGCGCGCCGACCGTGATCCTCGCCCAGACGGTGAAGGGCTACACGCTCGGCCCCGGCTTCGAGTCGCGCAACGCCAACCACCAGATGAAGAAGCTCTCCGGCAAGGAGTTCCGCGCCATGCGGGACCTGCTGGAGCTGCCGATCCCGGACTCGAAGCTCGACGAGGGCCTGGTGCCGTACGGTCACCCGGGCGCCGACTCCCCCGAGGTCCGCTACCTCCAGGAGCGCCGTGCCGCCCTCGGCGGTCCCGCCCCGGCCCGCCGGGTCCACGCGGTGGCGCTGCCGGAACCCGACGAACGTGCGTTCGCCGCGCTGAAGAAGGGCTCCGGCAAGCAGGAGCTGGCCACCACGATGGCGTTCGTACGCCTGGCCAAGGACCTGATGCGGGACAAGGAGACCGGCAGGCGCTGGGTTCCGATCGTCCCCGACGAGGCGCGCACCTTCGGCATGGAGGCGCTGTTCCCGTCGGCCGGCATCTACTCGCCGCTGGGACAGACGTACGACCCGGTCGACCGCGACCAGCTGATGTACTACAAGGAAGCCAAGGACGGCCAGGTCCTCAACGAGGGCATCACCGAGGCCGGCGCCATGGCCGACTTCATCGCCGCGTCCACGTCGTACGCGACGCACGGCGAGCCGATGATCCCCTTCTACATCTTCTACTCGATGTTCGGCTGGCAGCGCACGGGCGACCAGTTCTGGCAGCTCGGCGACCAGCTCGGCCGCGGCTTCGTGGTCGGCGCCACCGCGGGCCGTACGACGCTGACGGGCGAGGGTCTGCAGCACGCGGACGGCCACTCCCACCTGATCGCCTCGACGAACCCGGCCGCGCTCAACTACGACCCGGCGTTCGCGTACGAGATCGCGGTGATCGTCAAGGACGGTCTGCGCCGGATGTACGGCCCCGAGGCCGAGGACGTCTTCTACTACCTGACGGTCTACAACGAGCCGAAGCCGCAGCCTGCGATGCCGGAAGGCGTCGAAGAGGGCATCGTCAAGGGCCTCTACCGCTTCAAGGAGGGCACGCCCGCGACGGCGGAGGCGCCGCGCGTCCAGCTGCTGGCCTCCGGTACGGCGATCCACTGGGCCCTGGAGGCGCAGGAGCTGCTGGCCGCGGACTGGGGTGTCACGGCCGACGTCTGGTCCGCCACCTCGTGGGGCGAGCTGCGCCGCGAGGCGCTGGAGTGCGACGAGGCGCTGCTCCGCGGTGAGCAGCGGGTGCCGTACGTGACCCGGGCGCTGGAGGGTGCGCCGGGACCGGTCCTCGCGGTCAGCGACTGGATGCGCCAGGTCCCGGACCAGATCAGCCAGTGGGTGGAGCAGGACTGGTCCTCGCTCGGCACGGACGGCTTCGGCCTCTCCGACACCCGCGACGCGGCCCGCCGCCACTTCGGCGTCGACGCCCAGTCGATCACGGTCGCGGCCCTGGCCCAGCTGGCCCGCCGCGGCGAGGTGACCGCGTCCGCGGTCAAGGAGGCCCGGGAGCGCTACGGGCTCTGACGCGCGAAGGCGGCCGGGGACGCCCGTCCGCCGCTCCGTCCCCGGCCGCCGGGCGGGCTCGAAGGCCGAGCCCGCCCGGCGGTCGGGGACGTTCTCGCGCTCGGCAGACGACCGGGGCCGCCATGTGACGGGGACACGGCTCACGACCCCGCTCACCACGGCCACAATGGCCCCATGCGTGCTGCCCGTCTCATCAAAATGGTGCTGCTCCTGCAGTCCCGCCCCGCCATGACCGCCGCCGAGCTCGCGCAGGAGCTGGAGGTGTCCGAGCGGACCGTCACCCGGGACGCGCAGGCACTCTCCGAAGCGGGCGTACCGGTGTACGCGGACCGGGGCCGGGCCGGGGGATATCGGCTCGTCGGGGGGTACCGCACACGGCTGACCGGACTCGCCCGCGACGAGGCCGAGGCGCTCTTCCTGTCCGGACTGCCGTCCGCGCTGCGCGAGATGGGCCTGGAGGACGCCGCGTCCGCCGCCCGGCTCAAGGTGTCGGCGGCCCTGCTCCCGTCCCTGCGCGGCGCCTCGGACAGTGCCGCCCGGCGCTTCCACCTGGACGCTCCCGGCTGGTACCAGGAGCCGGTCACCCCGGAACTGCTGCCCGCCGTCGCGGAGGCGGTCTGGGACGACCGGATCGTCCACGCCCGCTACCGCCGCAGCGGCCGGGACCACGAGGTGGAGCGCGAGCTGGCCCCGTACGGGCTCGTGCTGAAGGCCGGGGTCTGGTACCTCTGCGCCCGCGTGGCCGACGACTTCCGGGTGTACCGGATCGACCGGTTCTCGGCCGCCGCGGTGTCCGACGAGCGGTTCGCCCGTGACGAGCAGTTCGATCTGCGGGGCTTCTGGGACGAGCGGGCCGCCCAGTTCGCCCGCTCTCTCCTGCGTACCGAGGTGACGGTACGGGTGTCGCAGGAGGGTGTACGCCGACTGCCGTACGCCCTGGACCGTTCGGCGGTCCGCGAAGCGCTGGACGCGGCCGGTCCACCCGATGCGCAGGGGTGGCTCACGGCCGTCCTGCCGGTCGAGTCCCTCGATATCGCGTACAGCCAACTGCTGGGCCTGGGGCCCGAGTTGGAAGTCGTCGAACCGGCCGCTCTGCGGGACCGTCTCCGCGAGGCCGCCGAACGCCTGCGCGACCTCTATCACTGAGGACTTCTTCCCGCCGCGTCCGCGTGCATCGTCCGTCGCCAGGACCGATGCTTGACCCGTGATGGACGAGACGGAGTTCTGGGAGATCGTCGACAGCACCCGCGAGGCCGCCGAGGGCGACCCCGAGGACCAGGCCGACCTGCTCGTCGAACGGCTGATCCGGCTCGATCCCGAAGCCGTGCTGGATTTCGCCAGGCACTTCGAGGCCCGTTACCACCGCGCCTACCGCTGGGAGCTGTGGGGGGCCGCCGCCGTGCTGCTCGGCGGCGCGAGCGACGACGCCTTCGACTTCTTCCGCTGCTGGCTGATCGGACAGGGCCGGGAGGTCTTCGAGGGCGCCGTGCACGACCCGGACGGCCTCGCCGAACTCCTCGACGACTTCGACGAGGAGATCGACGGGGACGCCGAGGATCTCGGCTACGCCGCCGACGAGGCGTACGAACAGCTCACCGGCGTGGTCACCCCGGACCTCGGTCTGCCGCCCCAGACCGCCGAGCCGGAGGGCACGCCCTTCGATCTGGAGGACGAGGCGGTCCTGGCGGAACGCTTTCCCGCGCTCTGGGCGCGGTTCGGGGCCGGCTGACCGAGTCCGGGGCCCTGCCGCCCGGTCAGAAGTGGGTTCCGCCGTCGATCCGGATCTCCGTACCCGTGATGAACGCCCCGTCCTGCGATCCGAGCATCGCGACGACGCCCGCGACGGTGTCCGGGCTGGCGAAGCCCTCCCCGAGGGCCGGCGCCAGCTTCATGAAGAGCGACATGTCGGCATCGGCGGGCAGCCCCGGGCCGTTGCCGCTGGTCATGTCGGAGGAGATCGAGCCGGGCGCGACGGCGACGACTCGCAGCCCCTGCTTGCTGTACTCGCTCGCCAGCGCGTGCGTCATCGACTGGATGCCGCCCTTGCTCGCCGCGTACGCCGCCATGTAGGGGTGCGCGAAGCTCGCCGAAGTGGAGGAGAAGTTCACCACGACCGGCTGGTCGCCCGCGAGCAGGGCCGGTATCGCCTCACGGATCATCAGGAACGTACCCGTCAGGTTGACCGCGAGGATCTTGTTGAAGAACTCCAGCGACGTCTTGTGCGTGTGCTCGGAGCGCAGGATTCCGGCCGCGTTGACCAGTACGTCCAGGCCCCCGAGGGTGGCCACGGCGGAGGCGACACCCGCCTGGACCGCCGCCTCGTCCGAGATGTCGAGGACGAGGGTGGTGAGGCGGTCGGCCACACCGTTCGCCACGGCCGTCTCATGGGTGGCCTTCAGCCCGGCCTCGTTGACGTCGGCCGCGACGACACGGCCGCCCTCGGCGAGGACGCGGTGGACGGTGGCCTGTCCGATGCCGGAGCCACCACCGGTGATGAGTGCACGGCGACCTTCATAGCGGTTCATGTCTGTTCTCTCCCGATCCCGGTGACTGCTGCCCCGGGGCTGTCTCGATAGCGTCTCGATCGATGTCCACCGTACGCCTGTCTGGCACGTTTTGCCACGACGGCATTTCACGCATGCTTCTTCCTTGCCGAGGTAATCTCCTGGGAATGAGCCCCAAGCCGAGTCAGCCGTCCCTCACTGAGCGCCGCAAGGCCGCGACCCAGCTGGACATCGCGCGCGCCGCCGCCGCGCTCTTCGCCGAGCGCGGCCCCGACGGCACCACGGCGGAGGACATCGCGCACCGGGCGGGCGTCGCGCTGCGCACCTTCTACCGGTACTTCCGCTCCAAGCAGGACGCGGTGGGCCCGCTGCTCTCCGGCGGTGCCGAGCGCTGGCGGGCGCTGCTGGAGGCGGCCGAGCCGGGGGAGGCACTCGCCGAGGTCCTGGAGCAGGCGGTCACCGAGGCACTGCGGGTACCCGACGCACACGCCGCCGAGCAGCTCGGCTGGACGCGCGGGCTGCTGCGGGCGGCGGTGGAGGACCCGGCGCTGCGTGCCGTCTGGTACCGGGTCAATCAGGATTCGGAGGAACGACTGCTGCCGGTGCTGGCCCGGCTGGCGGGCGACGGAGCGGACCCGCTGGAGGTCCGGCTCGCCGCAGCCGCCGCCACGGACGCGGTACGTGTCGCACTGGAGGCCTGGGCACGGACGGAGGCGCCGGCCGACGGGCCCGGCTCACCTGCCGATCTGGCGGTGCGCTGCCTCCATGAACTCATGGGCGGCATGAGGCTGTTCAAGGGCTGAGGGTCTGTCGGGTGGCCTCGGACCGGATGGCGGGCGCGGTCCGGTGCGTGCGCTTCCAAGGCGGAGGAGAGAGTCGGATGGGGCCTCCCCTGCTCGAACGCAGCTGAGAGCTCGGGGAAGGAGCGCCGGCGACCGACGACAACGCGGGAAGTGTGCGTGCCGGGGCGTGCCCGCCCGGTCGGAGGTCACCCGACAGGCTCTGAGCGGGAAACGCGGGGTCACGGGGCGAGCGAACGGCCCATCATGACGTCGTCGACGTAACGCCCGTTCAGGAAGAACTCACCGGGCAGCACGCCCTCGACGACGAACCCCTCCGACTCGTACAGGGCCCGCGCGGGTGCGTTGTGCCCGAGCACCCGCAGCGTCATCCGGTTCGCCCCGTCGCCGCGCGCCGCCGCGCACGCCGCCCGCAGCAGGGCCCTGGCGACACCGCGCCCGCGCGCCCAGTCGGCCACGGCGAGGCCCTGTATCTGCCGGACGTGCGTGTTACAGGCCAGCGGGGTCGGCGGGACCAGCCGGGTGTACCCGGCGAGGCACACCTCGCCCGCCTCGTTCTCCGCCTCGGCCACGAGGAAGTCCTCGGGCTTGTGCCGGTCGTCGAAGAACGGTTCGTACGGCGGCTGGGGCCGTGGTGTCACGGCGTGCAGCGTCGACCAGGTGGAGCGGTCGAGCTCGCCGAGAGCGGCTTCGTCGGACGGAGCGGCGGGGCGGACGAGGCGGACCGGGTGCGCGTGGTTCTCAACCATGCGCGCCACTGTGCCACGCCGCCCTTCACCCGGTCAGCCCTGTTTCCGGCTCGGCGCCGACCGCCGACGCGGCAGGCCGTCGGCCCGGCGAGCGGGGCGCGCGGGGGGCCGCTGCGGCAGGATGGACCCATGCTGCACTCCCGTATCGCTGTCACCGGAGCATCCGGACTCATCGGAGCGGCGCTGGTGCGCTCGCTGCGGGCCGACGGACACGAGGTCGTACGCCTGGTGCGGCGTCCGGCCCGGGCCGGCGACGAGGTGGAATGGGATCCCGGGCGCGGGTTCGTCGACGTGGCGGGCCTGGTGGGCTGCGACGCGGTCGTCCATCTCGCCGGGGCCGGGGTCGGCGACCACCGCTGGACACCGGCGTACAAGCGGGAGATCCGGGACAGCCGGGTCCTCGGGACGACGGCGATCGCCGAGGCCGTCGCCTCACTGGACGTACCGCCGAAGGTGCTGTTGTCCGGATCGGCCATCGGCTACTACGGCGACACCGGGGACCGCGCGGTCGACGAGAGCGCGCCGGCCGGCGAGGGCTTCCTGCCGTCCGTGTGCGTGGAGTGGGAGGCGGCCACGGCCGCCGCTCACGAGGCGGGCGTCCGGATCGCGCACGCGCGCACCGGTCTGGTCGTCGGCCGTGAGGGCGGTGCCTGGGGCCGGCTCTTCCCGCTGTTCCGCGCGGGGCTCGGCGGGCGGCTGGGCAACGGACGTCAGTACTGGAGCTTCATCGCGCTGCACGACGAGGTCGCGGCGCTGCGGCACATCCTGGACACGGAGTCGCTGTCGGGCCCGGTGAATCTGACCGGCCCCGACCCCGTCACCAACGCGGAGGTGACAGCCGCGATGGGGCGGGTGCTGCACCGCCCCACGCTGCTGACCGCCCCGGCACCCGCCCTGCGGATCGCCCTCGGGGACTTCGCCCAGGACGTGCTGGGGAGCCAGCGGGTACTGCCGGGCAAGCTGCTGGACTCGGGTTTCGTGTTCGCCTTCCCCGGAATCGACGCGGCGATCCGCGCGGCGCTGCGCTGAGCGCACCGGGACGGCGCCGGCGTCCACGGGACCGCACCGCTCGGAGCCGGAGCCCGCACATCCACTCAGGAATCGGACGGACATGCGACCCCGTGTGCAACGGTGCCCCGGCCGCGCGCGACTGCGCCCGCACCGGACGCCCTCCTAGCCTCCTTGCGAACTCGGGCATTCCGGGGGCCTGTTGGGGGCAAGAGCTTCCCAGTAGTTGCGCCGACTCGGGGAGGGGCACGTGCTCAGCTCGGCACATCACGCGGACGTCGTCATCATCGGAGCCGGGATCGCCGGCCTGTCAGCCGCTCACCAACTGATCAGCGCAGGGGTAAGTGTCAGCGTCCTGGAGGCCGGCCCCCGGGTCGGCGGCCGGATGACCACGGCCGACGTGGACGGCTTCCGGCTCGACCACATCGGCCCGCTGCTCAGCACCTCGTACCCGGAACTGCGCCGAATACCCGCCCTCGAAGGTCTCGCACTGCGCACCTTCGCGCCGGGTGTGCTCGTCCACAGCGAGGGCCGTCAGTACCGGACGGGCGATGCGCGGGGCGCGCGGGGCGCATTCAAGGCGGCACGCGCCCGCGCAAGCGCCCCCCGTCCGCCGATGGGCGGGCCGATCGACCAGGCCAGGCTGGGCGCCGCCCTGACCCGGCTCGCCGCCACGCCGGCCACCCGCATCCTGGCCCGGCCCGAACAGACCGCGCTCGCCGCGCTGTCGCACCGCGGTCTGACCTCCCGTACCGTCAACGGCTTTCTGCGCCCCCTGCTCTCCGCGCTTCTCAGCGACCCGGACCTCATCACGTCCAGCCGGTGCGCCGATCTCGCCCTGCGCGACTACGCACGCGGCAGGCTGTGCGTGCCCGAGGGCGGCTCGGGCGAGCTGCCCGAGCGGCTCGCCGCCGCCCTGCCGCCCGGCACCGTGCGCACGGGTGTGCATGTCACCGCCGCCGACATCACCTCGGTCCGCACCAAGGAGCACGGTGAACTGGGCTGCCGCTCCCTGCTGTTGGCGACCGGCGCGGGTGCCGCCACCGAGCTGCTGCCCGGTCTGCGGATGCCGTCCTTCCACCCCGTGACGGTCCTTCACCACACCGCCCCCGCTCCCCCGCCGACCGGCGCCTCGCTGCTGCTGGACGCCGACCGTTCCGGCCCGGTCGCGCACACCGCGGTGATGAGTGCGGTCGACCCCTCGCGCGCCCCGCGCGGCCGGACCCTGATCAGCTCGACGGTGCTCGGCACCCCGCCGTCCGACCTGGACCGCACGGTCCGCTCCCATCTCGCCGCCCTGTACGGCACTCCTACGGACGACTGGGAGCTGCTGGCCGCCCACCACGATCCCGAGGCCGTCCCCACGATGCCGGCCCCGCACGATCTGCGCCGCCCGGTCCGGCTGCTCACCGGGCTGTACGTGTGCGGCGACCACCGCGACACGAGCTCGGTCCAGGGCGCCCTGTTCTCCGGACGCCGCGCGGCCGACGCGATCCTCACCGACCTGGGCGTACGGCCGGGACACGGAAGCGGGGCGGTGCTGCCCGAAGCGGCGTAGGGCCCGGAAGCGGGGCGGTGCTGCCCGAAGCGGTGCAGGGCCCGGAAGCGGGGCGGTACTGCCCGAAGCGGCGTAGGGCCCGGCCCCGGGGCGCCGGGCCCGTCCGGTGGACGCCCCGGGCTCATCCCAGCGCGGCGACCCGCTCGCGGTACCCCCGCACCGCTGCCGCGTCCCTGAACGGCTCAAGGCGGCGCTCGAAGTCCCGTACGTACTCCGTCGCCCGTACCGACCGCATCTCCGCCGCCTGCTGCGCGGCCTCGGCGCCGAGCTCACACGCCTGGTCGAGCTCGCCGAGCCCGAGCCGCGCGCAGGCCAGCACCACCCGACAGAACAGCCGGCTGCGGGCGTACGCCGGGGCGCGGAGTTCGAGGGAGCGCTCCGCGTGCTGCGCCGCGGCCCGGTACTGCTGCAGGTCCCGGTGGCAGTGTCCGAATTCGTCGGCGAGCTGGGCCTCGTCGAAATACCGTGCCCAGTGCGGCATCTCGTCCCCGGCGCGGGCGCTCTCCAGCGCGCGTTCCGCCCGCGCCAGCGAGGCGGTGCAGGGCCTGGCCTCGCCGAGCACTCCGTGCCCGCGCGCCTCGACGGCGTGCAGCAGCGCCTGGACGACGGGCGGCGCCGACGAACCGATGCCCTGCTGAGCGACGCGCGCCAGCTGTACGGCCTCCCTGCCGTGCCCGAGATAGACCGCCTGCCGGCTCATGGTGACCAGGACGTAGCTGCCGTACGCGCGGTCACCGGCGGCCTGGGCGAGCCGCAGGGCCTGGACGAAGTAGCGCTGGGCCAGGCCGTGGGCCGCGATGTCGTACGACGTCCAGCCCGCCAGCCGGGTCAGCTCGGCGGCGGCGGAGAAGAGCCGGCGCCCCGTGGCCTCCCCGTACGTCCCGCGCAGCATCGGTTCCGTCTCGTGCTCCAGGTACCGGACGAGGGCCTGCCGGGCGTGGCCGCCGCCGTAGGCGTTGTCGAGGGTGCGGAAGAGCTCCCCGACCGAACGCAGTGCGGCGACGTCGCCGCCGCTGACCCGCTGGCCGGGTCCCCGGTCGGACTGCCGCTGCCGGGGGACTCCGGGGGCACCCGGCAGCCCGGCTCCCGGGGAGAGGGGGCCTGCCGAAGGGGCGGGGGATCCGGGTGGGGCGGACGGTCCGGAGGGCCGGGACGGCACGGGCCCGCGGGCCGCGGCGTTGCGGCCACCGGCGCCGGCCGCCGCGGTCCCCGTCCCGCCGTGCCCGCCGCCGGGCCAGTGCGAACCGTACGCCCCGTGCAACCCCGGCGCCCCGCGCGTCCCGCCGGGGCCGCCGGCCCGCCTCGGAGCGCCCATCTCGGCAGTCCCCGCGATCCCGGAGGCCCCGATGGTCCTGCCCGGCCCCCCGGCCGCACGGGCACCGTCCGCCCCGTCCGGCACCGGCGGCGAGGACGCGCTTCCCCTTCCCACCCACTCGTCGGCCCGGCCGATCAGCCAGTCCCTGCTGGGTACGACGAGTCCGGCCGGGGTGAAGGCGATCTTGCGCAGCTCCGCATGGCTGCCCGAGTCCTTCCGCCACAGACCGCTGACGATGTCGACCGCCTCGGCGGGCGTGGCCGCGAACTCCAGCCCCGCGTAGACGGGAGCGCACGCGTCGAGGCCCAGGTCCTGCGCGGAGAGGCGGCGTCCGAGGCGCCGGGTGAAGACCTCGGCGATCAGCGCGGGCGTGGTCCCGCGCGGCTGCTGACCGCGCAGCCAACGGGTCACGGAGGTCTTGTCGTACCGCAGGTCGAGACCGTGTTCCAGGCCGAGTTGGTCCACTCTTCGGGCGAGACCGGCATGGGAGAAACCGGCCTCGGTGATGAGCGAGGCGAGTCGGCGGTTCGGGGTGCGCTGCGGAGGTCGTTCCGACATCAGCTGTACGGTCTCCTGCCTTCGGGGCCGGGCGGGCGGCCCTAATGGAACGGCGCGAATTTAGCGGCCTCTGCGGCGGTCAAAGCCACCATCGCTTCACTTTCATCCGATCGTGTGAGGATTGGGTGGTGGTACTGACGGGATCGACCTGCTGGGCCGCCGTTCGGTGACCGGTCGTACAGTGGCTTGGGGCCGATTGAGTGCAGGGTGGCGTGGCTCCGGGCACCCCGGCTCCAGTCACCGCGAGTAGGGAGGCAGCTGTCGTGAGCGAGCTTCGGTTCGTCCGGCTGGGATTCGGCGTGGAAGCCGTCGACTACCAGGAGGCCTGGCAGAAGCAGCGCGAGGTGCACGCGGCCAGATTCGAGGACGCCGTCCCCGACACCTGTCTGCTGCTGGAACACCCGCCCGTCTACACGGCGGGGCGGCGCACGACCGACAGTGAGCGCCCGCTGGACGGCACCCCGGTCATCGATGTGGACCGCGGCGGAAAGATCACCTGGCACGGTCCCGGGCAGCTGGTCGGCTACCCGATCCAGAAGCTGCCCCGCCCGGTCGATGTCGTCGCGCACGTCCGCCGGCTGGAGGACGCCCTGATCCGCACCGCCGCCGAATTCGGCCTGGAGACCTCCCGGGTCGAGGGCCGCAGCGGGGTCTGGGTGCTCGGCGACCCGGTCGAGGAGCGTCCGGCGATCGGCGGCCTCTCCCTCGACTTCGATCCGCGGCTGCACGACGAGGAGTTCGACGCGCGGCTGAACGGCCCGGAGTACGCCCCGTCCAACGCCGGCCAGCGGCGCGAGGACCGCAAGCTGGCCGCGATCGGCATCCGGGTCGCGAAGGGCGTGACCATGCACGGCTTCTCGTTCAACGTGAACCCGGACAACACCTGGTTCGACCGCATCGTGCCGTGCGGGATCCGGGACGCGGGCGTCACGTCGCTCGCGTACGAGCTGGGCCGCGACATCGGAATCGAGGAGGTGCTCCCGGTCGTCGAGAAGCACCTCAAGGACGTCCTGGAGAACGCGCAACTCGCCCCGCGCACCATCGAACGCCCGACGGATGCCGCGGCCACGGCATGACAGCCCCAGGACGTCCCGTTCGGACCATGCGGGAATAGGCCCTGCCGGCCACAGGTTGGCCGGACGTAAGGCCGTTTGAACCACGGGCGTACCCTGGTGTTCGCCGAAGAATCCAATGCAGTGAAAGCAAAGGGGAGTGCCGGAGTGTCCGCTGTCGCACCCGACGGGCGCAAGATGCTGCGCCTTGAGGTCCGGAACAGCCAGACCCCCATCGAGCGCAAGCCCGAGTGGATCAAAACCCGGGCGAAGATGGGCCCCGAGTACAACCAGCTGCAGAAGCTCGTGAAGAGCGAGGGTCTGCACACGGTGTGCCAGGAGGCCGGCTGCCCCAACATCTTCGAGTGCTGGGAGGACCGCGAGGCCACGTTCCTCATCGGTGGCGACCAGTGCACCCGGCGTTGCGACTTCTGCCAGATCGACACGGGCAAGCCGCAGGCGCTGGACCGGGACGAGCCCCGCAGGGTCGGCGAGTCCGTGGTCACGATGGACCTGAACTACGCCACCATCACCGGCGTCGCACGCGACGACCTGGAGGACGGCGGCGCGTGGCTCTACGCGGAGACGGTGCGCCAGATCCATGCGCTGACCGCGGAGCGAGAGGCCGGACGCACCAAGGTCGAGCTGCTGATCCCCGACTTCAACGCGGTTCCCGAGCAGCTCGCCGAGGTCTTCTCCGCCCGCCCCGAGGTGCTCGCGCACAACGTCGAGACGGTGCCGCGGATCTTCAAGCGGATCCGCCCCGGCTTCCGTTACGAGCGTTCCCTGGAGGTCATCACGCGGGCCCGCGAGGCCGGTCTGGTGACCAAGTCCAACCTGATCCTCGGCATGGGCGAGACCCGTGAGGAGGTCAGCGAGGCGCTCCAGGACCTGTACGACGCGGGTTGCGAGCTGATCACGATCACGCAGTATCTGCGGCCGTCCGTGCGTCACCACCCGGTCGAGCGCTGGGTGAAGCCGCAGGAGTTCGTCGAGCTGAAGGAGGAGGCCGACGAGATCGGCTACTCCGGCGTGATGTCCGGGCCGCTGGTCCGTTCCTCCTACCGCGCGGGCCGTCTCTTCCAGCAGGCGATCGAGCGTCGCGGCGCCGTCGTGGCGACGCCCGCCGTGTGAATCCGAGCACAAGAGGCTACCGCTCGGTAATAGCTGATTCGACGCGGCCCGTACGCTCTCCGCAGGTCGGAAGCGCGTATGGGCCGCGTCGACGTGCGCCGAGCCCGGATCAAGGTTTCATTGGTGTTTGACCGACCGGTCATGCGCTGGTAACACCGGGCAGTGACGCTGGATGCTCAGGTGCAGTGGTCCCACAGGCCGCTGCCACCGCCGCTTCCCGCATCCGACGCACGCCACCCACTTCGCGCAACGCAGTCCCGGGTAGCTCAACCCGGGCAGCTGAGTCCATGCCACTCAGTCCGCACATCCGCTCCGAGGAGATTTCCACGATGCAGGCCGTGCCGGTACGCGCCACCGCCATCCCTTCCGTCACCGATGCTCTCCGTGCCGTCGAGTCGCTGCTGCTGAGCAGCGGCCAGCGCACCGCTCGCCGTAATGCCTGGACCGCCGTCCTGGAGGACCGGCGCCGGGCCAAGGACCGGGTCGAGACCGAGTACGTACTGGAGGCCGCGGCCGACCACCGTTCTTGAGCCACGTAAACTTCTGTACATGGCGAGGAAGGCAAACACTGAAGGCGCGGACAGCGCCGAGAACGCGGGGCGGCTCAAGCAGATCGCCCTGACCTACAAGATGACCCGGCGGACCGACTCCAAGATCGGTCTTGTCGTCGCGGGTGTGGGAATCGTCACCTTCGGTGTCCTTCTCGCGGTCGGTTTCCTGATCGACCACCCGGTCTACCTGGGCATCCTGGGCTTCGTGCTGGCCCTCCTCGCGATGGCGATCGTCTTCGGACGGCGTGCCGAGCGCGCGGCCTTCGGGCAGATGGAAGGACAGCCGGGCGCTGCGGCCGCGGTGCTGGACCGGGTCGGCCGTGGCTGGACCACGACACCCGCGGTCGCGATGAACCGCAGCCAGGACGTCGTCCACCGCGCCGTGGGCAAGGCGGGCATCGTGCTGGTCGGCGAGGGCAACCCGAACCGGGTGAAGCAGCTGCTCGCGGCCGAGAAGAAGAAGATGGCGCGCATCCTGGTCGACGTACCGGTGCACGACATCATCGTCGGCAACGACGAGGGCCAGGTGCCGCTCAAGAAGGTGCGCACCAAGATGCTGAAGCTGCCGCGCGTACTGACCGGCCCGCAGGTGACGGCCGCCAACGACCGGCTGCGCGCGATGGGCGACCTGATGAGCAACATGCCGCTGCCCAAGGGCCCGATGCCGAAGGGCACGCGGATGCCGCGCGGCGGGAAGATGCGCTGACACCTCCGTCGTACCTGCTGTTCCCGCACACGGCCGCTGCACGTGGGAAGGGGGCGGGGGGGGGGCCCCCCCCCGGGGGGCCCCCCCCCCCCCCCCCGGGGCGGGGGGCGGCCCCCGGGCCCGCGCCCGGGGGCGGCGGGCCCCCCCCCCCCCCGCCCGCGGGGGGGGGGCGGGGGGGGGGCCCCCCCCCCCCCGGCCCCCCCCCCCGCCCCCTTCCCTGTTCCGTCCTCGGCGTCCGCTTCCTCGGCCGTACGTCCTCGGCTCAGTGGCTCAGATACGGACCTGAACCGCGCGGGCCAGCCGGTCGTGCAGGCCGCGGCCGTCGCGGTCCCAGACCAGGGCCGGGATCACGATGCACAGCAGCACGCTCCGGACGATCACTCGGCCGAAGGTGAGCCGGCCGCCGCTCTCGGCGACGACCCTGATGCCCAGGAGGCGCTTGCCCGGCGTGCAGCCGATGGTGCCGACGGTGAGCACACTCAGTACGAGAAAGACGCCGAGCGCCCAGTTTCCGGCCGCCTGCTGGTCACCGCGAGCGAGCAGCCCGTATGCGATCACCAGGCACAGGGCCCAGTCGATGAAGACCGCGCCGAAGCGCCGGCCGAGCGGCGCCACGGATCCCGGGCCGTGCTCGGGCAGACCGAGCCGCTTGCCCCGGTAGCCGAAGTCGGCCCCCATTTCCTCGGCGGCCGCGCGCGGCCCTGAGAGCCACGATCCGATTGCTTGCCTGTTGTCCACCCGACCACGGTACTGCGCCCGCCCGTGCCGCCCCCCGGGCGGGCCCCTCCCGAGGGCCGCCGCGCCGCCCCTCGGGAGGGGCCCGGAGTCGGCCACGAGGTGTCGCTCACACCCGCCTCGGTTAACTTCTGCGAAACAAATGGGTCATGCTTGAGAAATCCGGTCTGCCTATGGTCGGGTCCAGCGTGTGCCACCGCACTGGCCGCACCACGAGCTGCAACCCCGTCCCTCCCGGGCCGGGAGTAGGAGGAGTTGGATGTTCCAGAACGCCGACGACGCGAAGAAGTTCATCGCCGACGAAGACGTCAAGTTCATCGATGTCCGGTTCTGTGACCTGCCCGGTGTGATGCAGCACGTCACCGTCCCGGCGGCGACCTTCGACCCGGCCGACGAGCTTGCCTTCGACGGCTCGTCGATCCGCGGCTTCCAGGCCATCCACGAGTCCGACATGGCACTGCGCGCAGACCTGTCGACCGCCCGTGTCGACCCCTTCCGCCGCGACAAGACCATCAACATCAACTTCTTCATCCACGACCCGATCACCGGCGAGCAGTACAGCCGTGACCCGCGGAACGTGGCCAAGAAGGCCGAGGCGTACCTCGCCTCCACCGGCATCGCCGACACCGCGTACTTCGGCCCCGAGGCCGAGTTCTACGTCTTCGACAACGTCCGTTTCCAGACGTCGGCGAACGAGAGCTTCTACCACATCGACTCCGAGGCCGGCGCCTGGAACACCGGCGCGGTCGAGAACAACCGTGGGTACAAGGTCCGTTACAAGGGCGGCTACTTCCCGGTCCCGCCGGTCGACCACTTCGCCGACCTGCGCGCCGAGATGTCCCTGGAGCTGGAGCGGAGCGGACTCCAGATCGAGCGCCAGCACCACGAGGTCGGCACCGCCGGCCAGGCCGAGATCAACTACAAGTTCAACACGCTGCTCGCCGCGGCCGACGACCTGATGCTCTTCAAGTACATCGTGAAGAACGTCGCCTGGCGCAACGGCAAGACCGCGACCTTCATGCCGAAGCCGATCTTCGGCGACAACGGCTCGGGCATGCACGTCCACCAGTCCCTGTGGGCCGGCGGCAACCCCCTCTTCTACGACGAGCAGGGTTACGCGGGGCTCTCGGACATCGCCCGCTACTACATCGGCGGCATCCTCAAGCACGCACCGTCGCTGCTGGCCTTCACCAACCCGACGGTGAACTCGTACCACCGACTGGTCCCCGGCTTCGAGGCCCCGGTCAACATGGTGTACTCGCAGCGCAACCGCTCCGCCGCGATGCGTATCCCGATCACGGGCTCCAACCCGAAGGCCAAGCGCGTCGAGTTCCGCGCCCCGGACCCGTCGTCGAACCCGTACCTCGCCTTCTCCGCCCTGCTGATGGCGGGCCTCGACGGCATCAAGAACAAGATCGAGCCCGCCGAGCCGATCGACAAGGACCTCTACGAGCTGGCTCCCGAGGAGCACGCGAACGTCCAGCAGGTCCCGACGTCCCTCCCGGCCGTTCTGGAGGCGCTGGAGGCGGACAACGAGTACCTGCAGGCCGGTGGTGTCTTCACCTCCGACCTGATCGAGACGTGGATCGACTACAAGCGCACCAACGAGATCGCCCCGATCCAGCTGCGCCCGCACCCGCACGAGTTCGAGCTGTACTTCGACCTCTGAGGGGCCGATTCTCCACGAAGGCCGCCATCCCTCCGCGGGGTGGCGGCCTTCGCCGTGAGAGCCCGCACGAGAGGCGAAGGAGGCCGCGCCGTCGGCGGCTCGGGGATGCGCCAGGTGAGGCGCAACGTCGAGGTGGCTCCGGGGCGGCGGCACCACACAGGTTCATGAGCCCTCATCGAGAAGCGATGAGGGCTCATGAACGATCGAGGCCGGCGATCAACTGTCGGGCGCAGGACACCACGAGGGAGTGGCTGAGCCTGCACTGTCACTCGTTGCTCGCAAGGCCCGGTGCCGGATCACATGGCTCCCGTCGTGGTCGGGGTGGTCGTCCCGCCACCGGTCGTCGGCGCAGTGGTCCCGCCACCCGTCGTCGGCGCAGTGGTCCCGCCACCCGTCGTCGGAGGAGTCGTCCCGCCACCCGTCGTCGGAGGAGTCGTGCCACCACCCGTCGTCGGAGGAGTCGTGCCACCACCCGTCGTCGGAGGAGTCGTGCCACCACCCGTCGTCGGAGGAGTCGTGCCACCACCCGTCGTCGGAGGAGTCGTGCCACCACCCGTCGTCGGCGGAGTCGTGCCACCACCCGTCGTCGGAGGAGTCGTGCCACCACCCGTCGTCGGCGGA
>NZ_JBIVON010000007.1:2124-11633 GCF_044754145.1 Streptomyces sp. NPDC093149 | reverse complement strand
GAGTCGTGCCACCACCCGTCGTCGGAGGAGTCGTGCCACCACCCGTCGTCGGCGGAGTCGTGCCACCACCCGTCGTCGGCGGAGTCGTGCCACCACCCGTCGTCGGCGGAGTCGTGCCACCACCCGTCGTCGGAGGAGTCGTGCCACCACCCGTCGTCGGAGGAGTCGTGCCACCACCCGTCGTCGGCGGAGTCGTGCCACCACCCGTCGTCGGCGGAGTCGTGCCACCACCGACCGTGTTACCGCCGCCGACCGTATTACCACTCCCCGCGATGACGGAGCCACCGATGGTGGAACCGATGATCTGGTTCAGGTTGTTGGTTGTCTGGTTGACGACTTGGTTTATCACCGTCTGCGACAGGCCAAGGCTTCTCCCTGCGGCCTGTGCCGCCGCTACGCCCTGCGCCCTCGCCTCTTGCGGGGAAGCGCCTCTGCTCCTCGCCGCTTGTGCCGCGTTCGTTCCGGCAGCTGCGGCAGCGGCCGCACCTCCTCCTGCCGATGCCGCTGATCCCCCTCCGGTACAGGCCACAGGGCCTATGGAGAAACTGCCCGCGCCCGATACGGCGGTCGGTCCGATACGACCGTCAGCGGAGGATCGCACCATCATCCCCCCAGGGGAGACGGTGAACGTCCCGTTGGGACCGAAGTTCTCTCCCGTCAAGGTGCTTCCCACCACCCGACACGCCTGGGTCGGGGCAGCGGAAGCAGGTACGACAGTGGTCGCAGCCAGTCCTCCGACGAGCGCGACTGTTGCGGCGGAACTCAGGACGAGGTTTCCTCTCACGGTTTTCTCCTTTTCGGCACTGTGCTTGCTTGCTTTTCCCGTCACCGTCGCAAGCGGCGCCACAGCCACGGCGTGGCTCCGGCGTGACACTGACGTAGTGACGGAACTGGGCAGCAGCAACTCCGAGCGGAATCCCGGATTCCCTCCTCGTACATCTTGCGCGCCCTCTTTGGAATTGTCGCGCCGAAATCTTTTTTCATATTCAACCAGCCATGACCGGGGAGTTGACTCCAGCGACCATTCACCGGGCACCGGTACGGCGTGCGCGGAAAAAACCGAAGAGCAGGAGAAGGATGAGAAAATGTACGCGAAGGGCACTTCGACGGGCGGAACAAGTGCCGTACGAGGCGCAGCCCGGAGAATGCGACCCAGCTGAACAGGCGGGCCAGCAGCAGACCGGCCCGGACGCTACGATGATTGTCGACGCCCAGTCCCACTTCTACGAGAATCGTCCCCGTTGAGCCATGACGCCGGGGCCACCGAAGCCTGAGGGGTCTCCCGTAACCCCTGGCGGGCGTGCGACGACGGCTACGGCACCTCGCCTCGCCGTCGGAGCATCCGCATGCATCCAGTACGCGGACACCCCTCCGCCCTGCGATGCACCGCATCCGACGCCGCGCACTGATCCACCAGGGATTGCGGGACACCCCTCAGGCGCGCTGATGGGACATTCCAGTTCACTCCGAGCCTTTGGGCTGATGAACATGAAGAAGACAACCTTGCGGAACATCGGTGTCGCAGCGGCAGCCTCTTTCTTGGCGGCCGGCATATTGGGCACATCGGCGAGTGAATCCGTTGCCTCACCGAATAATTCCCAGGTCGCATCGTCGGCACTCAAGTGCTACACGGCCATTAACAATCCGAACAAGACCGTTTGCTACCGGGTTTCGCAGCGGGCTCTGAATACGGGCAGTCGGATTGTATTCTTCCCCTTCCTCATTCAGGTGCCCACGCCTTCGAATCCGCCGACTCCGGCCGTCGTGAATGCTTTGCCGCCGCCCCCGCCGGATCTGCCTCCAGGGGATTCCTCCGACGGCACCGGACAGTCGCTCCAGCCACCAGTCGGCTGAGACCGGGCCTCGCGCGACTTTCCTCGTCATCGTGCCTACCCGCACCGGCCCATCCCCTCAGTCAAAGGGACGGCGGCCGGGGCCGCATGCCGTGTGCGCCGGACGGGTGAGGTCCGGAGCGGCAGCGGCACTCAGGAACGGCGGCCTTCTGGAGTTGCGGCGTCCCGGGAGCCTGCGTCGTGACGGTGGACGGACGGGACCGCCCGGACGGCCTCGGCGTCCGGGGCCGTGCCACTGCCCCCTGCAGGGACTTCCGATCCGGGTGCGGTCCTACGTGCCTGTGCCCCCGGGTTTCCGAGGGCACAGGCTTACGGCCGGGTGCACGACAGCGAGCGGGCTCCCGGCCGTGAGGGTGTGCGAGCAGTCGATCGTCAGCGACCGTATCGGATCAGGGCGCGGACCATGCGGCAGGTCGTGTCGGACGGCGGGTGGATGCCGATGCGCTCGGCGATCGTGCGTATCTTGTCGTTGGTCGCGGTCGACGGATAGTAGACGCCCGTGTCGAGCAGGGCGATCGCCAGGCGCATGGCCTTCAGGCGGCGGTTGTGGGTGACGTACCACTCGCGGGGCCGGCCCGCGGGGAGCGGCTTCTTCCGCAGCGGCTTGTGGAGCGGCTCGGTCGTGACTACGGCAACGGCCATGTGCAACCTCCTGGCACGGTCGTGGAACCCTCACGAACTCCCTCTATTTTACGGTCCACCACTGACAATCGTCGCTGGCCGGCGGGGCTTTCGAACGTCATTCCCGTACCGTTGGCCCCATGGAGATCTGGATCAATCCCGCCTGTTCGAAGTGCCGCGGCGCGGTGGAACTGCTCGACGCGGAGGGTGCCGAGTACACCGTCCGCCGCTACCTGGAGGACGTGCCTTCGCCGGACGAGATCCGGGCGGTGCTCGACCGGCTCGGGCTGGAGCCGTGGGACATCACGCGGACGCAGGAGGCGGAGGCGAAGGAACTCGGGCTCAAGCAGTGGCCGCGCGAGGCCGGTTCACGAGAGCGGTGGATCTCGGCTCTCGCCGGGCACCCGAAGCTGATCCAGCGGCCGATCATCACGGCCGACGACGGGACCGCCGTCGTGGCACGCACGGACGAGGCGGTACGGGACGCCATGACGCGCTGAACGCGTCGCGGGGCGGGAGCGGCCGGGTCATCGCAGGCTCTCGGCCCTCAGGAAGTCCTCCATCCTGCTGTTCAGTTCGGTGGCCGCCGGTTCGTGCAACGGCAGGGTGTGGTGTGTCGCGCCGGGGATCACCGCCGTTCGCGCGTGCGGGAGCAGCCGGGCCGCGGCGGCGGCGACGCGGGCCGCGTCATGGGCCCGGCTGCGCTCGGCGAGCAGGATCAGGGTCGGCACGTCCAGTCCGCCCAGCGGCCCGGGTGCGGGGCGGGGTCCGGTGACGGGGCGGGCGGGCGGGAAGCCGGCTGCCGCGCAGCGCAGTTGCAGCCACACCGGGTCGAGTTCGGCATGACCCGTCTCCCACTCCAGGAAGGCACGCGTCCGTTTCGCACCGGGGCGGAGCAGCATCGGCAGCGCGTGCAGCAGATAGCCGGGGCGGAAGCCGGCGAAGCACTGGGTCGGGTCGAGGAGGATCAGTTTCCGGACACGGTGGGGCGGCGCGTGCAGCGCATGGTGGAGGGCGATCCAGGCCCCGTACGAATGCCCGCACAGCGCGCTCCCGTCGGCGTTCAGCCCGTCCAGCACCGCGTCGAGCCACGTCGTCAGGTCGTCCACCGTACGGATCGGGCGCTTTCCCACGACGCTGCGGCCCGGGTCACCGACGAGGTCGACGGCGTGGACGCGATGGGTACGGCCCAGATGGGCGGCCTGGGCGTACCAGACGGTGGAGGTGCAACCACCGCCGGCCAGCAGCACCAGGGGCGGGGAGCCCTCGGAGCCGTAACTGTTGACGTGGGTGGTGCCGTACGGGGTGGGGACCCGGGTGCTGCGGGTGCCCGTCGGCCACTTGGCCGCCAGGACCTCGTCGTAGGCGGCGAGGAACGACGAAGCGGTGGTCATGGGATGCCTCCCCGGTCGGATACCGACGATATTATCTCGCTCAGCGAGACAATAAAGGTGATCGGAGAAAGGAGGCACCTACGTGACCGACCAGGGGCCCGAGCTGGAGATCGTCCATCTGCTGCGCAAGGTGACGGTCGAATTCGGCCTGCGCCAGGCCGAATTCGCCACCCGGCACGGCATGCATCCCACCGATGTGCGGGCCCTGATCTGCCTGCTGGACGCCGAGCGGGCCGGCACGGACGCGACGGCCGGGTGGCTCGGTGCACAGCTCGGACTCAACTCCGCGGGCACCACGTCACTCATCGACCGCCTGGAACGTCTGGGCCACCTCGACCGCGCCCGTGACCCGCAAGACCGGCGACGGGTCCTGCTCAGCGTGACGCCACGTGCCGTGGAACTGGGCCGGTCCTTCTTCGGACCGCTGATCGACGACACGCTGGCAGTGCTGCGCACATTCGACGAGAGCGAGACCGTCGCGGTCCGACGCTTCCTGCGCACCGCTCACCGGGCCGTCGCGCCACCTCCCCCATCCGGGCGGGGTGCTGACGGGGCGGCCGGATAGTTCCTCGTGCGCGGGAACATGCCCGCCGCCCCGTGCCCCGCTCGCCGTCGTGCACCAGGCCGTTACTTCCCCGCCTGCTCCTCCGCCTCGGCCAGCAGCTCCGTCAGGCGCAGGCCGAACCGTACGTCGCAGGGGTGCGGCTCCCCCGTCCGCACCGATTCGATCAGGGCGTCCACCGCTGACCGGAAGGAGCCGACCGGATCGCTCCACCGCGGCAGCGAGACGGTTCCTTCTTCGCCCCTGAGCTCGATCTCCGCGCCCACCGCGCCGACCGGGGCGCCCAGCGCGAGCGTCACCGTGCTGGAGGCGCCGGAGGTGTGGCGGAGGATCAGGTGCGTGGTGTCGGACGGACCGCGGGCCGCGGTCAGTCGTGTGACGTCGCCCAGGATGGGGATCAGGACCGACAGGACGTGCGGGCCGACGTCCCACAGACCGCCCTTCTCGCGGCGCCAGGGCGAGGCCGCGTACTCACTGGTCGCGCCGGGGGCGAACAGCGCCCCGATCCACTCGGCGCGGGCGGTGAACCAGCCGTCCACGGCAGCCTGTTCGGTGATCCAGTCGGATGTCTCGGCCGCGAAGCGCAGGGTGCAGAAGACGATGGACGCGGCCCCCGTGTGCTCCGTGGCGCGGGCGACCTCGCGGGCTGCCGCCACGGTGGTCGCGACCGGCTTGTCCAGCAACAGATGACGGCCGGTGGCGGCGGCGCGGGCGGCGAGCGGGGCCTGGACGTCCGGCGGCACGGCGAACGCGATCGCGTCGCTGGCCGCGAAGAGCTCGTCGATGCCCGCCTCGCCGGTGTACGGCGTGGTGCCGTGGGCGGCGGCCAGCGCGTTCGCTGCTTCGGGCCGTCGGCCCCACACACCGCTCAGAGCGACGCCGGGGTGGGCTGCGAGGGCGGGGGCCTGGGTGTTCCGGGCCCAGGGGCCCGCACCGACGAGGCCGATACGCAACGGGGTCGGGGGAAGTGTCGTCATGGGGCAAGTCTGCCGGGTTCGCCGGACCGCGCCCGTATTGAACTGGCGCCGAGTGGACTTCCTGGCTACGTTTGCGGTGCCGGCCGCGGGACTCCGGCGCGACTTCCGGGACTTGCCTGTGAAGCACTGATTTCGCTGTTCGCGCCCCCATTCCCCGGCCGGCGTTCCGCCCCTTCGCACCGGGGCGCGCGACACCACGGGGGAAACCATGACGACCAGCGGCGAGACCGCGCGCGCCGGGGCCGGTTCCGGCCTCGTCGCCGCCGAGGACGTGCTCCTCTTCGTCAACGCGGCGATCACCGCGACCGGACAGCGCGAGTTCCGTACGACCGCGTATCAGCAGCAACTCTCGCTGGACTTCCTCCATGAGTACGTACGGGTCAACTACCGCCGCGTGTACGCCGCCGCGCTCGCCCTCGACATCAACGACCACAACGCCGCGCGCATCGTCCAGGGGCTGCTGGAGACCGCCGCCGACGCGACCGCCGAGGAGAAGCGCGTCGAGGGCCGGCTGATCGCCGCCCGGCTGGCGAAGCTGCCGCCGCAGCGCGTGTACCGGCTGTTCCGGGCGCTGCGCGGGGCGAAGGTGAACAACCGGCGGACCCGCGCGATCGTGCGCGACTGGCTGGCCGCCCGGCCGGACAGGGCGCACGACGCGGTGAAGTACCGCTCCGGTCTGAAGACGGCCGCGCGCCATGTCCACCTTCGGTTCGACGGGCCGGACGAGACGGGGGACTTCCTGTTCCGGCCGGGGCGTCGGCAGCGCTACCGGCACCGGCTGCTCGACGCGTGGCGGCGCGCCCACTACGAGCAGAGGGCCGTCGACGAGCTGCCCTTCACCGTCGCGGAGGGCTTCGCCGCCCGGCACGGGATGAAGCGCGAGGTGTTCCTCGAGCGGGCGGTGCCGAGGATGACCCGGCTGGAGCGGCTGCGGAGCCTGCGGCAGCGCACCGCCGGGGACGGGGCTCCGCTGCCCCAGGGCGTCGACCTGACCATGATGCCGCTGACCCGGCTCGCCCTGTACGTCCTGTCGCTCGGCCTCGCGGCGCGCCGGCTCCACCGCGAGGAGCTGACCCATGCCCTGCGGGCCGCCGCCCGCCGTACGGCGGGACCGCATGCCGGGAGCTGGGGCCGGGTCGCCGCCGTACTGGACGACAGCTACTCGTCGTCCGGATCGGGCGAGAAGCGGCGCCGTCCGCTCGCCGTGGCGCTGGCCTGCCACTTCCTGCTGGAGGCGCTGGCCGCGCCTGGGGCGTACACCTCGCTGTGGACCTCGGGCGGCACCGATCCGCTGCTGGCCGGGCCCTGGGGACCGACCCCGCTCGGCATCCGGGTACTGGACGCCCTGGAGCACGGTCCGGACCGGCTGGTCATCGTCTCGGACGGCTGGGACAACGCGCCGCCCGGACTCGCGGGCGAGGTGCTGCGGGTGTGGCGGACCCGGCTCGACCCGGACCGGCGCACGGCGGTGGTGCATGTGAACCCCGTATACGACGCGGACGGATTCGATGTGCGTCACCTCGCACCGGGCGTCCCCACCGCCGGTATCCGGGACGCGGAGGATCTGCCCGCGCTGGTGGAGATCGCGCAGTTCGCCGAGGGGCGTACGGGAACGGCGGCCCTGTACGCCTACCTGGACCGCCAGGTCGCACGTTTCACCGGTGAGCAGAGAGGGGCAGCGGCGTGAACAGGCTCGAACTGTCCGGGCTCGCCGCCCGCCCCGCGCAGGTGTGGGGCGGCATCCGTCTCGTGCCGCTGGTGCGTGAGCAGCCGGTCGAGGGGCTTCGGCTGCACCGGGTGCTCCACACGGGGTACGAGAACGGCGTCGTGGACGTCGGCCCGCGCACGCACTACACCTCGTACATCCCGCACGGCTTCGTCGCCGACTGGTCCGGTGAGGGCGCACAGTCCGCCGCGTACGGTACGCAGCTCGGCGCCGGACCGGGCGTCCCGGCCGGGAACCCGCCGCCCCGGACCGCCCGGCTCCAGCGCCACCACCACCGGATGGCCAAGCGGCAGCCGGGCGACCGGCTGCGCTTCCTGCCGTTGCACCTCGCGCTGGAGGGCTATCTCGCCCTGCACTTCGGTGGCCCCGCCGTCGCCTGGGAGGAGTGGTCGCGCCAGGCGCTGCGCGACGGTCTCTCGCCGCGCGCCGAGGACGCGTACCTGGGGTGGTCGGTGCGCGGGCTCGGTGACGCGCTGCGGGCCTTCGAGATCCATCCCGGCCAGTGCGGGGTGATGGTGTACGCGGCCGACGCGCTCGCCGCCGCCTTCGTGACGCCGCATCCGGACGACTACCGCCTGCTGCACCCTTCGCTGATCGAGGATCTGTACGGGGAACTGGTCCACCAGTACGCGCTGTACGGTGCGCCCGTCCGGGAGTTCGCGGCGCGCATTCCCGACGGTCCGCGGCTGGGAACGCTCGCCGGACTGCGGGCGGCGGCGCTGGCGCAGGAACGGGAGTGGGCCGAGGCGCACGACACGCTGTTCGCGCGTGAGCTGATGGACACCCC
The DNA here is from genome assembly GCF_044754145.1 of Streptomyces sp. NPDC093149. Lineage (NCBI taxonomy): Bacteria > Bacillati > Actinomycetota > Actinomycetes > Kitasatosporales > Streptomycetaceae > Streptomyces > Streptomyces sp. NPDC093149. The sequence goes on along the minus strand of NZ_JBIVON010000007.1, from coordinate 3,713 downwards.
GTACACCTTCGACCGGGTGTACCGGATGGGTTCGTTCACGCTGTGGCGGTTCCTGCCGCCGTTCCTCCGTAATGGGGAGGGCCGCCACATCGGCGAGACGATCACCGACCACAAGGGGCAGGTCGCGTATCTGAAGACGTTCCGGCTGTCCGAGGCCCAGATCAGGCGCGGCCATCTGCTGCACCGGCTCTCCGACGCCGACTGGCGGCTCGCGCGGGCGGCCGAGGCTCTGGGCACCAGTGAGGAAGAACTGGTGCGCCGGATCCGCGCCGCCGGTTTCGAGACCCTGCTCAGAGCCCGCGCGTAACGCGGAAATCCTCGGTAACACGGGGTTCACACTCGGGCAACGGACGGGAAATCGCGTCTTGCGAAGCTGCGCTGCAGAGACCGGACCGCAGCACCGCAACACCCGCGAAGGATGGCTTCCGTGACGTTCAAGGCTGAGTACATCTGGATCGACGGCACCGAGCCGACCGCCAAGCTCCGTTCGAAGACGAAGATCATGGCCGGGAGTCCGTCGCAGGATGTGGCGGAGCTGCCGATCTGGGGCTTCGACGGTTCGAGCACCAACCAGGCCGAGGGCCACGCCTCCGACCGGGTGCTGAAGCCGGTCTTCACGTGTCCGGACCCGATCCGCGGCGGCGACGACATCCTCGTCCTGTGCGAGGTCCTCGACATCGACATGACACCGCACGAGTCCAACACCCGTGCCCAGCTTCGTCCGACGGCCGAGCGGTTCGCCGGCCAGGAGCCGGTCTTCGGAATCGAGCAGGAGTACACCTTCTTCGACGGCCACCGCCCGCTCGGCTTCCCCGAGGGCGGCTTCCCGGCCGCGCAGGGCGGCTACTACTGCGGCGTCGGTGCCGACGAGATCTTCGGCCGCGACATCGTCGAGAGGCACCTCGACAACTGCCTGAAGGCGGGCCTCGGCATCTCCGGCATCAATGCCGAAGTCATGCCCGGCCAGTGGGAGTTCCAGGTCGGCCCGCTGTCCCCGCTGGAGGTCTCCGACCAGCTGTGGGTCGCCCGCTGGCTGCTGTACCGCACCGCCGAGGACTTCGGCGTCTCCGCGACCCTCGACCCGAAGCCGGTCAAGGGCGACTGGAACGGAGCGGGTGCGCACACCAACTTCTCCACCAAGGCGATGCGCGAAGGACCCGAGGGCTATGCCGCGATCATCACCGCGTGCGAGTCGCTGGGCGAGGGCTCGAAGCCGATGGACCACGTCAAGAACTACGGCGCGGGCATCGACGACCGTCTGACCGGTCTGCACGAGACCGCTCCGTGGAACGAGTACAGCTACGGCGTCTCCGACCGGGGCGCCTCGGTCCGCATCCCGTGGCAGGTCGAGCAGGACCAGAAGGGCTACATCGAGGACCGTCGCCCGAACGCCAACGTCGACCCGTACGTCGTCACGCGGCTGATCGTCGACACCTGCTGCACCGCGCTGGAGAAGGCCGACCAGGTCTGATCCTCGACCGTCGTCAGCACGAGGGGGGGGGCGGCCCGCCGGGGGGGCGCCCCCCCCGCCCCCCCCCCCCCCCCCGGGGCCCCCCCCCCCCGGGGGGGGGGCCCGGAGCCCCACGGGG
>NZ_JBIVON010000007.1:0-2114 GCF_044754145.1 Streptomyces sp. NPDC093149 | reverse complement strand
GTGCCCCGGGTTTTTCTCGCCCCCCCGGGCCCCCGGGGGGGGGCCCCCCCCCCCGGGGGCGCCCCCCCCCCCCCGCCCCGGGGGGGGGGGCCCCCCCCCGGCGGGCCCCCCCCCCCCTCTGCGCCTCCGCCGCCCCGCGGACCCGCCTCCCGAGCAGGTGAGGAACGTAACGCCAAGGGTCCGTATCGACGGCTGAGAGAGGCCTGCTGCGCCGTCACGTTCTCTGGTTCAATGGGGGCATGGCCAGCATCCAGCACACCTCGACAGGTCGCAGCGACCTCGAACCGTTCTGGCCGTCCCGTCAGCATCACGACTTCGACCGGGTGTGTTGCCGCGCGTTGAACGCGCAGGCCCTCTAAAGCCGCTCACCCCGGCCTTCGGTCCGCGCGCCAGTAAGTCCGTCCCCCGACGACTCCTTCGCGCGAAAGAGCTGACCCTCATGGCAAACACCGACACCTTCTCCGCCGCAGCCGCTGCCGCTGCCGCTGCCACCGCGGCGTCTCCGGCGACCGCTGCGGCCACCGCCTCCGCCCGCCCGCTCCCCCCCAACCGCCACCGGCTGCGCGCCGTCGCCCCCGACGAGGTCGTCCAGCTGGCCGATGTGGCTGAATTCCTGCCGCCGGGTGCCACCTGGCTCCCCGCACCGCAGCACACCCTTCCGGCGCTGCCGGGCCGCCCGCCGATGATCGGCTACCTGGTGCTCGTACCGGCCGACCAGCAGCCGGCCGTCACCGCGGCCACCGCCGCGGCAGCCCAGTACGTGGTGCCGTCGCCGGTGAAGGACCCGGTCGCGGGTCCGGTGCGCATCGACCCCGTACAGCGCGTCGCCGCGGTCGACGGGAACACGCTCGACCTCACCTTCCTGGAGTTCGAGCTGCTCGCCCACCTCGTCGCGCACCCGCACCGGGTGCACACCCGCGATCAGTTGGTAACCACGGTCTGGGGTTACGGGCATGTGGGCGACGGACGGACCGTGGACGTCCATGTCGCCCGGCTGCGCCGCAAGCTGGGCGCCGAGCACCGCCGGACGATCCAGACGGTGCGGCGCGTCGGCTACAAGTACGCCCCCTGAGGCCCGTCACCGTACGCAGCCACGCACAACGCTCGGTCGGATTCCTGCTCTCAGCTGCGCGTATCGGGCCCGTGCCGAGCGGCAGCCCGCTCGGCCTCCGCTCGGCAGTCCCCCGGTGAGGTCGCGTGCCTCCAGGGTCTCCTGGGTCTCCTGGCGCTCTTCACACCGGCCGGTTTCGCCGACCGGAATCGGTTCGGGCCCCGGGAGACATGGCCGTCTTCAGGGAAGCCCTTGGCCAGGGCTGGGGCGCGAGTGGCCACCTGCGGGGAGTGTCCACAGGCCGCCGTCAGCTGAGTCCGGTCACGTCGGCGTCACGCCGCGGTGATGCCCGGCACCCCACGCTGGCTGATGCAGGCAAGCGCAAACCCGCTTTCGAACGCAAGGAATCCACCATGATGAGAAGCATTCGGCAAGGAATTCCCCGCATCATCGGCGCGTCGTGCTTGGCCGCGGCCCTCGCGGGCGGCGTAGGCGCGACAAGCGCCGCAGCAGCGCCTCAGACCCCGCCAACGGCCCCGTCCGCAGTCTGCAATCGGTTCCAGCCACAGTTCTGCAACGGCAACGTCCTCCAGCAGGGCGCACAGACCGGCCGCGGCGGCGGCAACGTCCTCCAGCAGGGAGCCCAGACGGGCCGCGGCAATGGCAACGTCCTGCAGCAGGGTGCGCAGACCGGCCGGGGCGGCGGCAACGTCCTCCAGCAGGGTGCGCAGACCGGTCGCGGCGGCGGCAACGTCCTCCAGCAGGGCGCACAGACCGGCGGCAACGGCAACGTCCTGCAGCAGGGCGCACAGACCGGCCGCGGCGGCGGCAACGTCCTCCAGCAGGGCGCCCAGACCGGCGGCAACGGCAACGTGCTGCAGCAGGGCGCACAGACCGGCGGCAACGGCAACGTCCTCCAGCAAGGCGCCCAGACCGGCGGCAACGGCAACGTCCTCCAGCAGGGCGCGCAGACCGGCCGCGGCGGCGGCAACGTCCTCCAGCAAGGCGCCCAGACCGGCGGCAACGGCAACGTGCTGCAGCAGGGCGCACAGACCGGCGGCAA